>JAJBUL010000112.1 GCA_020860365.1 Clostridiales bacterium
TGAAAAGACGTGCTGGCTTCGGCAAAGGTGGGGAAAAGAACTTCAACGGGATTCTGACGGACCTTCAGATGCAGACTTACTTGGTGATCAAAGACTTTCGCCGCAAGGTAAACAAGCGAGGTGGAGAATATGGAATGCCGGTATGTGTTTATTCAAAGCCAGAAGACTTGTGGGGTTATGACATGGTGACCGCGAATTATAAGGAAGAGCCATCAGAGAGCTGGAAAAGGATTTATGAACACTTAAGCTGCAGTTATCCGTTTGCAACGGAAGAGCAGTTGAAAAAGCTTTTGAAATAGAATCGTGTATTTTTGCGTATGAAAGAGGATGATTTTTATAGGAACGGATGAAACGAATAAAACAGAAAATAACCAGGCGCAGCTTGAAACATCTTTCGGAATGGCTCTTGTAGATGCGTTGCCGGTCATATGTTTCAGTATTTCGATAGCCCTGATTGCGTCAATGTACCATTCAGCAGTTTTTTTGATCGGCGCACTGTTGTGCATCATAGCGGGTCTTGGAAAAGTCCTGTGGAAATTAATACTGGCTGCTGCCCACAAGGATATTCAATTGTTATACAGGCAGTTTCATTATCTGATGCCGGGCGGTTTTGTACTGATTCTTCTTTCCCTGATTATCAGCCGTCCGTCCTTGTCAGAACTGTGGAAAAACATATCCTCATTTCCGTGCAATATCTTGTTTCTGTTAGCTATCGTTGGATTTGTTGTGATGGGAATTCTTGGTGCAGCAGCGGAGAGCCATGCCATGAAAAATTGTGCTTCGCACAATGGCATGGCCTACGTCCACGATTCGCAGAGCGAATCGGGACAGGAAATGGATTCTACCAGTAAACGAGCAAACTGGATCGAGCAACTGGTAAACCTGGCAGCACAGCTTTGTATTTTGCTTGGAGTGTTGATGATCTGGTACGCGAGCGATTATTACAGAGCTGATGCAGAGGTCGCAGAGTATCTGGAAGGCAGCGGCAGTGTAGAAGTAATCGAGATAGATAATGGACTCTTTTTTGACGGAGCAGGAGAGGACAGCGCAATTATTTTCTATCCGGGAGCAAAGGTTGAATATACGGCATATGTACCGCTGATGATGAAGTTGGCGGAGAATGGCGTGGACTGCTTTTTACTTGAGATGCCTTACAATATGGCGATTTTCGGAATCAACAGAGCTGATGACGTAATGAAAGAGTTTGTTTACGAGCATTGGTATATCTCCGGTCATTCTCTTGGAGGCGCAATAGCTGCGTCTTATGCAGCAGGAAATACAGACAAGCTGGATGACGTTATCCTGCTGGCTGCCTATGCGACAAAAAAACTGGGAGATCTTGCGGTGCTTTCCATTTACGGCAGCAATGATGGTGTCCTGAGTATGGAAAAGGTCGAAACAGGAAGGGCGTATTCAACAAATTACACCGAAATATGTATAGAGGGCGGTTGCCATGCGTGGTTTGGTTATTACGGAGAGCAGGACGGTGATGGAACGGCTTCGATTTCCAGAGAGGAACAGTGGCAGCAGACCGTGGATGCGGTATTGGCACTGATTGGATGAGTATAATAAGATTTTTGACGGAGGATTGACAGTATGGATGAAAAGCGTTTGGAACGGGTTCGCTCTTTTATAGAGGAGCGGGGCTGGAAGTATAGCTATTCGGAAGAGGACGGTTGCGGAAGTATTGATTTTGAATATCGCGGCCTTGCTTATCATATATATTGTCCGTGATTTGCGAAGCAAATCATGGACGTAGGCCGAGCCATTGCGCGTAAGCGCAATTTGGAATGGCGAGGCTTTCCTTGTATCTGGGAATTAGATGATGGAGAACGTGGAGTGGAGACCAATCTGCGGCATGGAGGACGGAACATGGAGCACCTGCCAAATGTAGATATGGAAGAAAATGAATTGACTGTAGACTTTGATGGTCGGAGTATTACCTATGATGTGACGGAGCTGGATGAGCTGACGCTTGCTTATGCTACAACGATTCATAAAGCGCAGGGGTCGGAATACCCGATTGTAGTCATGCCATTTACCATGAGCCATTACGTAATGCTGCAGCGGAATCTGTTATATACCGGTGTGACACGCGCAAAAAAGATACTTGTGCTGATTGGCGAGAAAAAAGCGATCGCCTATGCTACACACAACGAAACAACAACATCCAGAAATACAAAGCTCGCAGAACGGATTGCGAACGGATGGAAAGATGCATCCAAAGCAGGAATGATGCAGAAAGATGCCGCTGGGCCTTACAGTCACGATCAGAATAATCAGAATGCAGAAGATTTGCCGATGGTGGCCGAGCAGATAGCGCCTTATGGAAGAAAATCCGATAATTCCAAAATCAGATTTTCAAATGGGGTCCGGATATTGTCTCAGATAGCTTCTTAGATCAATCTGCAGAGCCTTTTGCTGACTTATTTGACCGGCTGTCGCGTTCCAAATTCCGCAGCAGCTTTTCTCTGAAATCTGCCGATGTCGCATATGCCAGGAATAAAGGAATGGACACGATTCGTTCACATGCCTGCGATTTTATTAGACAGAGACTGGCTCCTGCAGAGCCAAAAAATGATGGAAAACAGACTCCGATGATTCATGTCCGTGATTTGCCTCGGCAAATCATGGACGAAGGCCACGCCATCGCACGAATGTGCGATTCGGAATGGCGTGGCTCACTGTCAGGACATCCCGTTTTCATAGCGCAGCACGCGACCGGCTGCTGCTGCAGAGGTTGCCTGGAGAAATGGCATAGAATACCGAAAGGGAAAGAGTTGTCAGAAGAGCAGCAGAAGTATGTTGTAGATGTTTTGATGGCGTGGATTGAGAAACAGATGAAAGTGAATGAAGGGAGTCAAAAGCAGTCATGATACAGCCGATTATGAAAGATGTAATTTTTTGTCGCAGAAAGCGGAGCCGGCCACTCCGGAAGATCAGCAGGTGGCTATGGATTTGCTCGACACCTTAAAGGCACACGAAGGGGAATGTGTTGGAATGGTTTATCCCACCCGCATTTTGGGTGGGATGCCACCCAGCGAGGGCTGCTAATATGATATGTCCGTGATTTGCAAGGCAAATCATGGACGTAGGCCGAGCCATCGCCGATAGGCGATTTTGCATGGCGAGGCTCTCCTTGATTGGCGTGAATAAGGCAATTATAGCGGTGAACATCGGATTTATGAATCTGATCATGTATAATCCGGAGACTATAAAGAAAGAGCAACCCTTTCCGACAGAAGAAAGCTGTCTTTCACTTGTGGGCGTCAGAAAATGCACGAGATACAAAGAAATCGAAGTTCGATATCAGGATGTCAATTTTAAACAGCAATGTCAGAGATTAGCTGGAGAGCCACGCCATTTATAGTCGCGCTGAAGCGCGAGGCGTGGCCTGCGTCCTGCATCAAAAACCGATGCAGGACATATTGCGGATGGACGGCGCAGATCATTCAGCATGAAGTCGACCATCTGCATGGTCAGATTATCTGACAGCGGATGATTGGTATATAAACAGGTGTTTGAGATGGAGGTGTTGAAAATTACATGGATAGGGCATTCGTGTTTCAAATTGGAGAAGGATGGCTATACGATCATTACTGACCCGTATGCAGATGGAAGTGTTCCTGGATATGCTCCGGTACGCGAGAAAGCAGACATGGTTCTTTGCAGTCATGAACATGCGGACCATAATTTTCGTGATGGGGTAGAACTGATCGAAAGGCCGGGGCTTCCGTTTCATGTGGAAGTAATTGAAACTTATCATGACGAGGTGTGTGGGAAAAAGCGCGGCCCGAATAAGATTTTCATTATTGATGATGGAGAAAACCGCATTGCTCATTTTGGTGATTTAGGGTGTGACCTTACGCCAGAACAGATGGAAAAACTGCAGAATCTGGATGTGGCGATGGTTCCTGTCGGAGGTTATTTTACGATAGATGCGAGACAGGCGGCAGATCTTGTCTGCTCTTTGAAACCCGGAATTGTGATACCGATGCATTACAGGAGCTTGAATTACAGTTTTGGATATGATGTGATTGGGACAGTTGACGAGTTTACCGAAATTATGGAGAGCCGCGCCGTGCAAAATCGCGCTGATGGCGCGGTGCTGAGCGCCAGTGGCGCTCGTTTAGCACCGACCGGAGCGGGTAGCGTAGAGGCGCGGCCTGCGTCCATGATTCGCAGAGCGAATCACGGACATATTATGGATAATGTTAAGACATTATCCGGAAGTGAGATCGAAATCGCATCAACGAATGCATCAGGACCGCAGGTAATCGTACTACAGCCCAGAAATATTGCAATATGAAGAAGAACTTAAGCAGGAGGTTCGGGAATGGAAATTGCGGAGATGTTGGATGAAATCAAGAAAAAAGCGCAGGAAGATGCTGATCTGAAGGAAGAACTGCTTCTCACAAGAGAGCAAAAGAATCCGCTTTCCGCTTTCTGCGCGAAGTGTCGCGAACTGGGGTATCCTGTGTACGAAATGGATGTGATTGCAGCAGGAGAAGAATCTTATGCGGCAATGAGACGTAGTACAAATGGTGGAGGAGAGAATTCTCCAATGCTGGAAGCGGAAGATGATTATTACGAGTTGTTTTTTGCTGGGCTGTAAGAATGTGAGGGCAGTGAAAACTGGCTCTAAGGATTTTAAATGAAGATGGATATTGAAGAAGCAAAACGAATCCTGGGAATTACGGATGAAGATGATGGCAGAACGGCTAAGATAAAATTTCGGAGATTGATTGGGCGATATCATCCGGATGCAGCTGGAACGGATTCCAAAGAACACCAGGAACTGGCGCAGAAGATCAATGCCGCTTACTCTTTGCTCAAAAGTGAAGATTTTTTCCTGACGAAAGCTGTAGCAGAAGTCGTTTGGAGAGAAATCATAAATGAGTCTGTATTCACAGCGAGAAATATTTACGCCCCATACCATTACTGGTCGTGTATCTGCGAAGCAGATCGCGACGCAGGCCGCGCCCTCATGCGAAGCATGACTTCTAATGGCGCGGCTCACCCGTGGGATATTGATTCGGAAGGTCTATATCAAAAGGTAACCAATGGGAAATACATGTGGGACCCGAATGAAGAAGAATTCCCATTGTTTCTGCGGAGTATTTTTCATGCTGCGCGAGATTTACTGGATGCAGTCGAAGCAGAATGCAATGTTACCGGAAATACAGATGCACTTCGCATCTCCAGCCAGGAACGCCTGTTTCACTGCCTGGCCATGCAGTTTGTGGAACCGGCAGATTGCCTGCCCAAAGTAGCCGAGCCGAACAAGGTTGATAATGAGAATCGCAAGATTTATCGTTTTCGTGCTTATGTCGGAGAAAAGCAAAATCTGGATATTATGAGAAGAATTGCTTCCCTGCGTGCCGCTGAAAATGTCTATCCGGCGGCCCTCCGAAATGGACGATTGATGATTGCCGATAAAAGCGGAGGCAGTCTCGGACATCTTTCCTTCGCAGAGGATGAACTGTATTATTGCCTGTTTCCATATATGAGCGCGCATATGGCTCACTTGATGCCGTTCCAGATGGATGTTATCTTTTCGCGCTGTTTCCATATATGAGCGCGCATATGGCTCAAGTCAGGCTGACTGTAAAGAATGTTCAGAGGAATAAAGGGAATTATCTGCGTCATGCAAAAGCAGAGATAGAGTTTTTGATACGTTTGAATCAAGATGCGGAAAACTATCGGAATCCGGATATGAACAAACGAATAGAGAAAATCTTATCTGATTATCGGAATCAGCTTCGTGGAGCTGCAGATACCGGACGATTGTAAATTTGTGGGAAGACTACTGCAGTAAGAAAATTGTAAGTATATGCTTATATGGAGAAATGACGAATGAAGATTCTTGTTGATGCCGATGTCTGCCCAGTGGTTCATACTGTGGAGCGAATTGCAAAGAAATATGATATTCCGGAGAGTGGACGCTGGTACACAGATGCGAACATAGACCAGATGTTGATGGAGCGCCACCTGAACAAGAAAGCCAGGGGGAGCAAAAGCAAAAATCATTTAAAAGGTCCGGCGAAACGTACCCAGGAGGACGATCTGAGATTTGCAGAATCATTTGAGAGAATCATAAAAGAGTGCATATTGAGCTGCTCAAAGACGGAATAGTTTCTATGAATTATGAAAGAAGGCAACCACATGGAAGAAGGATTAAACCGATTTCTGTCTGCACAGGAGAAATCGTACAAGCGAGCATTACAGGAAATCCGCTCAGGAAAGAAGATGAGCCATTGGATGTGGTACATTTTTCCGCAGATACAGGGACTTGGATATAGTCCAACCGCGCAGTATTATGCGATTTCCGGGCTGGATGAAGCAAAGGAATACATCAGCCATCCCGTTCTGGGAGAACATCTGAGGGAAATATCTTCAGCCTTGTTGGAACTGAAATCTTCGGATGCAGAAGAAGTGATGGGCTGGCCGGACAATCTCAAGCTGCGCTCGTCTATGACGCTGTTTTCTATAGCAGACCCAGACTGTGAGGTTTTCCAAAAGGTGCTGGATAAATACTTTGGCGGAGAGAAAGATGCGAAGACAATAGCTATCCTGGGGTGGCAAAAGCCATCAGTCATTTGTCCGTGATTTGCGAAGCAAATCATGGACGTAGGCCGAGCCACTGCGCGATAGCACAATTTGGAATGGCGAGGCTCTCTTTGAAAGAATGAAGGAGAGGATGTCTATGATAGAAAAAGATCTGCACTATCTGTCGTCTGACCGGAAAACAAAAATACATTTCCATGAATGGCTGCCGGAAGGACATCCGAAAGCAGTTGTACAGGTATCCCATGGCATTACGGAGCATATTGGACGGTATGGAAAGCTCGCAGATGCTCTGGTGGAAAAAGGATATGCAGTGGCAGGGAATGACCATTTGGGACATGGAAAATCTGAAAAACCAGAATATTATCGATGGGAGTATCTTGTGAAAGATACGCGCCGGCTGCAGGAGTACTTAAAACAGCAGTATCCGACGGTGCCATATTACAACATCGGTTTTTCTCTTGGCTCATTCATTGTACGGGATCTGCTCGCGCGTTATCCTGACAGTACGGATGCGGTCATACTGATCGGCACCGGTTTTCAGAATTCAACGCAGATTTCATTTGCCAAAGCCATTGCCGGTGTGGAAGCAAAGCGGGTTGGAGATGGGAACCGAAGCAAACTGATACAGACTCTGTCCTTTGACACATACAATCGTTATTTTAGGCCGAACAAGACGGAATTTGACTGGCTCTGTGAAAGTACGGATGGAATCAATGACTATATGAGAGATGAAGTCTGTGGAAAGTATATGCCTGCCGGACTGTTCCGAGAACTCCTGCGAGGAATGCTGGTTACAGGCGGCAGGGAAAACATTGGGAAAATTTCAAGGGAGCTGTCTATACTTTTTCTCTCCGGGGAAAACGATCCTGTAGGTGAGATGGGGAAAGGCGTAGAACGGCTGATGAATGCTTATAAAGCGGCGGAGATTAATGATGTTTCCCTAAACTTTTACCCTGGACGCCATGATATTCTGCATGAAGCTTGCCAGGAACATGTAATAGGAGACATTGTTGAATGGCTGGAAGGGCTGTATTGGCAGGAGTATCTGTAAGAGAGCCGGTGGAAAATCAGAGCTTTTCACACACGTTTCATGTGCCGAAAAAGGAGGGCCGGGATCATTCCTGCCCCCGGCGAGTATGAAAAAGAAAGATTTTAAAAGCACTTGCTGTCTGAGCATCGACCAAACGCGAAGCGTTTTTTATTGTCGATGCGATCTGCCGCCGAGCCTCAGCGAGGGGGCGTTTCAATTTCTGGAATATAAGATACTATTTCCATGTGAAGAAAAAATGGCTGAATTATGGGGAAACGGTTAATAAACTGCGGTTTCATGCAGGAATATCAGATGGTACGGCACAATGTTGAAGTCTTTTTTTGAAATGCAACAGGAGCAGGAAGAACAGAGTAAACAGCAAGAACAGAAGAAAAATCCTATCAGATAATGTTAACCCGGCAGGTTGTCACAACAGAAGTTGCGATGGACTGCCGGGTTATTGTTTATTCCATGCTATTTTTATAAGCCGTTCCCCATGCCTCCATAGCGTCAAGGATAGGTTTCATTGACTTACCCAATTCACTGAGAGAATACTCTACCCTCGGCGGAACCTCAGCATAAACAGTGCGAATCACAATTCCATCATCTTCCATAGAGCGCAGACTGTCCGTCAACACTTTCTGGCTGATTCCTTCCAGATCACGCCGCAGCTCATTGAACCGCCAGGGACGTACCATCAGATTTCGTAAAATAAGGAGTTTCCACTTGCTTCCGATTAGAGAAACTGTTGTTGCAACAGGGCAGGCAGGCAACTCGTCTTTAGTTTTCATAAAAGGCACCTCACATTCTATTTTCCTTCAACATCAAATCCGAATGCTATACTCAAATTATAATGCAGCACGCCATCAAAATCAATAGGCTGAATAGAAAGTTCCTCATAGGAAACCCTGTGGAAAATCCATAAGTTACCTTTTTGTAACTATGTAATAAAAAGGTGCGTACTTGTTTTCAGAATTGACTCCGATATAAAATGCACACAGGTGCACAAGGAAGGCAGCTGAAGCTGCCGGCACCTGGCGCAAGAGCATACGGCTGATGCCGATGCTCAATTATAATACAGAGAGCAAAACAGCTCCTGAATACAAATACGGAGGTAATCAACAATGGCACTTTCTAATCTGTCTGGATGGAAGAACGAGACATCTGCTGCTTCCTGTGGTACAGCCTGCGGAGCATCGGACAAGCCGGAAGAAAAGCCCGCTGCCTGCGGCTCTGCTTGTGGTGCAGCCGATAAGCCGGCTGAAACACCTGCAGCCTGCGGTGCAGCTGATAAGCCGGCTGAAACGCCTGCTGCTTGTGGCGCGGCTGACAAACCGGCTGAGGCTCCCGCTGCTTGCGGTTCTGTCTGCGGTGCGTCCGACAAGTAATTTCAACCGTCTAAATCGAGTATGAGGCTGCTTTTTCGCCTCATACTCGCCTGCGCGAGCCGGGTGCGGCTTATGCCGCAATATTCCCTCGCCGGGTGGCATCCCACGCTTCGCATGGGATATGCCGTACCCGGCTCTGTGCATCAAAATGCCTGGTGGATCGGCACCCGATCATGCTGTCGGTTCATCAGGCACCTATGAAACAACTTCCGTTCATCGGATTTTACGATATAAACCCAAAGGAGACCATGCTTTATGAAACA
>JAJBUL010000323.1 GCA_020860365.1 Clostridiales bacterium
CGGTGATGGTGATGTTGCTGCCGCTGCCGTGGGTGCCGCCGCCGATGCCTGCACCACCTTCACTTCCGGTGGCCGTCACTTCGCCGCCGCTGATGGTGATGTTATCGCCACCTTTGCCAGCGCCGCCGCCGATGCCTGCGCCGCCGGTGCCGCCGGTGGCGGTGAGGCGGCCGTCGGGGGAGCCGTCGCCTTGGGCGCGGGTGATGGTCAGGGTGTTCGCGGTAGAGGTCTTTTGCAGGCCCGCATAGCCGGAGGCAGTAGAGGTCAGCACGTTGGTACCGCTGAGGAGGATGGTCACGGCCTCGCTTGTGTTCACCTCCAGGGGGGAGGCGCTGCTGCTGGTCACGTCTATGCCGCTCAGGGTCAGGGTGATGTCGCCGCTGGCGCTCACCACGATTCTGTCATCAGAGGTGGAGGTGGTGCCGTCCTTCATGGTGACGGTGTACTCGCCGCCGGAGATAAAGGTCAGCACGTTGTCAGCATAGGTGAAATCCGTCCCCAGTTCGCCGCCGGTGGCGTAGAAGTCGCCGCACTCCGTCCCCGCCGTCGCCGTCAGGGAAACCACGCCGCTGAAATAATCCAGTATCTCCCACAGCTCCCCGATATTCGACACCTACTCCTGCTCATCCTCAGTCAGCTCGTCATAATAAATATCGCAGATGTCCGAGGCCTGTGTATAGACATCATTCTGTTCTTCCGCATCCATTTGGGCGATTTCGTCCACGCCCGGCAGCTCATCGATCAGCGCCTCCACTTTGCATATCACGCAGGTATCCGCATCGTTGCCATTGTCACAGAGTGGGGCTGCGGTACTTCCGAGGAGCAAGGTAGCTGTTTCAGTTTCCGCCTCCGTTTCCATTTCTGTTTCTGCTTCTGCTTCCGTTTCGGCATCTGCTTCTGTCTCCTGCGCCGCTTCAGATTCCGTCTCACCGGAAGCCCCGTCCGTCTCTGCCGCCGTTGCATCTGTTTCAGCTTCGGTTTCTGTATTTGTCGTTTCTGTCGCAGCTTCCGTCTGCGTTTCTCCTGTATCGGCCGTCTCCGCACCCCCCGTCTCTTCCGATGCGGTCACCGCCTCACTTGCAGCCTCCGTAGTCACTTCTGCATCGACTACGCCCGCGTCCTCCTGCGCAAAGACAGCGTCAGGAATCATCCCGGCAATCAGGCAAACTGCCAGCAGCACACTTAAGCTCTTCCTGATACGATTTTTAAACATTGTTACTTTCCCCCTCATCATAATCGAATCCTTCCTGACAGCATAGCTGCTCCAATATATCTATACACTCTGTTTATAGTATCCATACCGCCTCGGACAACCCGAAGGACATCCGCATCTTTCCAAGCCAGACAGAAAAGAGCATCCGTATCTGCCCAGACCGGGCAGGGTGCGGCTTTTTTATCTCCTGTCCAATTACGCGAACCGCGCTAACCCGGATGCGGCTTTCGCCGCAAAACGCCCTGTGCCATGTACGCATAATTTTTCACTTTACAGGGACAACGTTTTCTGTAAAGTGAAATAAAACCAGGGTTCTGAGATTCCTTGCCATTCCGCATCCCTGTCTCCTCCGCCGTTTCCACAGCCAGCGCCATCAGTCAGGCCCTCCGTTCGATTGACAGCGTTTTCACTTCCATTTCCGGTTCAGTTCTTCCATATCGTGGGCAAGATAAGCAAAGTTCTTTACGGTGTACGTAAAAAATAAAAAGAAGCCAGCAGTGTCAATATCAATACTCCCGGCTCTGTTTGTTTTAAAGTTTTTAAGCCGATACCGGATACGTCAACGCGTTTCGGACATCTTTTTGTTTACCCATACAGCTGCCCGTTCACCACCGTGAACGTTGCCCCGTCATACTCAATCGTTCCGTTATAACCGGAGTCGAAGATGCCATTCTTTACAACGAACCATTCGCCGTCGTACATCACGACCTGCGATACGTTGCAGACCATCCTGGCCGCGAGGAAGTACCATTTACTGTCCCCACCGATGGACGCCGCGTTCAGCCATAAGCCGTATGAAATGAACCGCCGTTTTTTATGAATCAATACGCACAAAATCCACATATTGCTAGGTTATACCAATTTTTCCCATTTTTGGTGTAAGCATTCGTGCGCCAAATCCGACCATTCGTGAAATGAGTGGATACAAATTCTCGCTATGGATAAAAATTCCACACTATACGTTCTGTACAATTTCTATTTTGCAGTGATGCTCTTTCTCTTTTTTATCATACCCGATCCCGACCAGCCGTACCCGTCCGCTATGGCGCTTCTTCTCCGCCATCTTTCCCCTGAATTTGAGAATATAATTCCGGTCTTTGATCTGGGCAATCGCTGTTTCCGGCGCGTCACCTACTTTTAATTCAAGGATAATCCCGTCATCACCAGTTCTTTCCGGATAAAATATAAAATCAACAAAACCTTTGCCAGCCTTATTCTTAGCATCTGACAAACGCGAAGCGTTTTCTGCATGGCAGATGCGACTTGCCGCCGAAGCGCAGCTAGGGGGCGTTTCCAAACGCTCCACGTAATAACTGTCACGCGCCGCCAGATAGACGAGATTCACCACCGCGGTCAGTTCCGTCTCATCGTTGTAGTCCAGTAATGGAGTCTCTGTATTATGTGTATATTGTAAGATCTCCTCCATCGTCTTCGTATCGCCTTTCAGCGTGGCGCTCAGCATACGGTCGGATTCAGCCGCCAGACGGTTGATGTAGCCCAGATTTTCCCGCTCCCGGATGGTCTTTGCAAATTCATCCATCAGTTCCCGGTTCGGGATATGGACCTTGCCGTCCTCATAATTCAGGAAACCATAGACCACCATTGCGGAAAGGATCTCATTGCGGGTCGTCAGATTCATCGACGTGGCCGCGTATTCCTCGATCTTAGCAGGAACCGCCTCTCCGACGACCATCACGGCCACGTCTTTCTTTATATCAGCGCAGTCATTTGCAATGTATGTGGCTATTTCGCCATAGGTACCCATCGCCGTCCAGTAGCTCCGGATGCGGTTGCGCGTGAGCGCTTCTACCACGGACCTTGGATTGTACATCCGCTCGGAGGACGGAGTGTGGTATCCATCATACCAGTATTTCAAATCTTCCCTTGCTATCTCGCAATGCGAAGTCCTTTTCTGATATCTGGCGTAAAGCTCGTCAACCTCAGCTTCTGTAAATCCAAAATATTCACTGAACAGGTCATCTGTAGCCATTGTATATTCCTGAAAGTTATTAATTGTGGAACCACTTGAGTATTTCGCAATCGGAAGAACCCCTGTCATGTAGCTTAAAGCGACATAACCTGTGTCCTTTGTCATGGCCGCAAGCCAGTTAATAAAACTTTTTCTGTCTTCATTCGAAGTATAGGACTTGTGAAAGATACAGTCCCATTCGTCAAATATGAGAATGAATTTTTTCTGCGTCCGCTCGTAAATCATACGCAAGTCCTGAATTGCAGTTCCCTTTTTCCGAAAAGGAACCTCCGGAAATTCTTCACGCAAGTCTTCCTGAAGGATTTCCTTTATTGTACCAATAAATTCTGAATAACTGTCGTTCTCGTTTGCCGCATCTATGAAATTAATATAAATCACATTATACTGATTCATATACTTCCGATAATCCAATGGTTCATCGACTGCTGCTGACCTATCCGAAGTTTCCTTAGAATTCTGCGCTATCTTCAAGGAATCAAAAATACAGCTGCTGTCAATTCCCTTGCTAAAGAAAGCCCCAACCATTGCCGCCATCACTGACTTTCCAAAGCGTCTCGGCCGGGTGATGCAGATATGCTTGTTGCCAGCTTTCACAAGCGGAAAAAGTTCCTTTAATAACAAGGACTTATCGACGAAATAAGGGCTGTCAACCTCACTTTTATATAAAGATAAAACCTGTGTGCTGTTCAGATAATACCCCACTTCCCGCACCTCCCCATCTTGCCAGCTTCATCTGAGCGCATACGAATTTACACTTCACCCATAGATTACTGCTTACAATTTCATCCCCGTCAGCAATTCATACGCCAGCAGATATTTATCTATGGTCTTCTGCACAATATCCTCCGGCAATGTCCAGTCATTTCCCGGGTTCGCTTTCAGCCAGTCGCGCGCAAACTGCTTGTCAAAGGATGGCTGCGAATGCCCCGGCTCATAGCCGTCCGCCGGCCAGAAGCGTGAGCTGTCCGGTGTCAGCATCTCATCCCCAAGAACAATCCGCCCCTCTTCGTCCAGTCCAAATTCAAACTTGGTATCCGCAATAATAATCCCGCGGCTTCGCGCGTAATCCGCGCACTTCTGATACAGCGCGATCGTGTAATCACGGAGCTTCGAGGCGTACTCTTCGCCCTTCCCCGGAAAATACTTTTCCAGGTGCGCAATGCTCTGCTCATAGGAAATATTCTCATCGTGGTCGCCGATCTCCGCTTTCGTGGATGGCGTGTAAATCGGCTCCGGCAAACGGTCGGACTCTTTGAGCCCCTCCGGAAGCGTAATGCCGCATACCGTACCATTTTTCTGATAGCTTGCCCAGCCGCTACCTGTAATATAACCGCGGACAATGCACTCGATCGGAAGCATCGTGAGTTTTCTGCACATCATGCTGTTGCCGTCAAATTCCGGTTTCCTGAAAAATTCCGGCATATCCTTTACATCCACGGAAATCATATGGTTGGGTAAAATATCTTTTGTCATATCAAACCAGAAACGGGACATCTGAGTCAGTACCGTACCTTTTTTTGAAACAGTATTATTCAGAATCACATCAAAACAGCTGATGCGGTCGGTTGCCACCATGATCAGGCTGTCGCCGTTGTCATAGATCTCGCGCACCTTTCCCTCTTTGATTGGTCTCCATTCGCTCATATGCGTTCTCTCCTGTCAAATTTAAAAATTTTATGATGTCGTTTTCTTTTATAAACCATTTGCAAAGAAAATGCAATCCCTATCTTCTTTCTTCCGTTCATAACCGCAAGACGCAAGACTGTAACTGTCTTAACATGTTTTTTACAAAGGGGCTTGACAGAAAACGATAAATCTGCTTATGATACAGTTTAAAATCCGTCTGTTCAATTGTGAACTGTTACACAAAATTATTTCAGGGAGGCCAATATAGAAATGTCAGTAAACGGTATCAACCCAACAGAGGAAACACCAGAGGAGCTTTTACAATTGACGCAGGAAGCATATCAGGCAGCAAAAGAGCTGCTTGAAACAGCAAAGCTTATGGAAAAGGAGTTGCTTGTCGTGGGCTGCTCCACCAGCGAAGTTGCCGGAGCACGCATCGGCTCCTACTCCAGCCCGCAGATGGCGGAAGCGGTATTTGGCGGGATTATGAAAGCCGCAAAGGAAAAAGACATATATTTAGCGGCGCAGTGCTGCGAACACCTGAACCGTGCACTGATTATAGAAAAGGAAGCCGCGCTTCGGTATAGTTACGAGCCGGTCAATGTCATCCCACAGCCAAAAGCAGGCGGTTTCTTCGCCACCGCGGCCTATCACCATTTTTCAAACCCGGTAGCCGTAGAACATATCCGCGCCCATGCGGGAATCGATATCGGCGATACCCTGATCGGAATGCATCTGCGCGAGGTTGCCGTCCCGGTAAGGATTGCGCAGAAAACGATTGGTGAAGCCCATGTCGTGTGCGCACGGACTCGCTATAAATTTGTCGGCGGAAGCCGGGCAGTCTACGACGAAGCACTTTTATAATGCATACAGGCGCAATAAGGAAACTGACAGCTACCGCTGTCTGCACCTGACACACATACTCAAAAAGTGGTATGGTCGATTTTCTTTTAATTGGCTATTTCAAAAATGCCATTTTCGCCATACAATGAGCCTCAACATACGAACAAGGTCTGGCTTAACGGTTCCGGACAGTTGCAGCGAATCATCGTTCCGCCAGATCTCAGCATCTACGAGGAGGCTCTGTTATGAAAAAACTAACGACAAAAAATCTTGTACTTGCCGCTCTTTTCGCGGCGCTCGCCTGCGTCATGACCATGTCGGTGCGGATTCCGATCTACGGAACGCAGGGCTACATTCACCCCGGCGACGCCGTGGTCATCCTGTGCGGTATCTTCCTGGATCCGGTCACTGCCTTCTTCGCGGCCGGCATCGGCTCGGCGATGGCAGATCTGCTCGGCGGATACTTCATCTACGTCCCGATCACTTTCGTCGTCAAAGGCCTGGTCGCGCTCTGCGGCGGACTGCTCTATCACAGCCATGCAGTTTCTTCCGTAAATGACCACATTATCGTGGCACTGTGCGGTGTCATCGACATTCTCATCGTGGCACTTGGCTACTGCCTCTGCGAAATCTTCCTGTACGGCGCTCCGGCAGCGATTGCCAGTATTCCGGCGAACTGTGTCCAGGGAATAAGCGGTCTGATCATCGCGTCTGTCCTGTATCCAATCCTGCGGGCGGCGCTCCGGCAGATTCAGACGGATTAAAGCAACTGTTCAGTAACGAAACACTGCTACTGCTAAGGAGCTATTACGAAATAATCTGATTCCGTATTACTCAGACAAAAGAAACTACCCGCAACGGCGGCCCATCCAGGTATACCACCCTTTGGCACGCTGCGACAACATCCTGCTCATGAGTTGCCAGGATCACCGGGCTTCCAAATTCTTTCAGTCTTTCCATCATGCGGGCGCGGCGCTCGACGTCAACGCCCGCAAACGGTTCATCCAGAAGCAGCAGCTTTCCCCCCAGCGCACAGCACCGCGCCAGAGCCAGTCGGCGCGCCATCCCGCCAGACAGGGCGTCCGGATACACATCCGTTTCCTGCTCCAGTTCTGCGAAAGCAAGCCATTTATCCGTCTCTGCCCGCCGTTCTTTCGGCAGCACATCCAGAATTTGTTCCCGAACCGTTCTCCACGGAAGCAGGCGATCCTCCTGAAACAGGATTGCTGTCTCTTCCGGCGAAATTCCTTTTATGCTTCCACCCGATGGCTTTTCCAGGCCCGCCAGAAGCCGCAGCAATGTCGTTTTCCCACAGCCGGACGGGCCGGAAATGGCGGTCAGTCCTTCCAAAGGCAAATTCAGAGAAAAGCCATCTAATACACACTTTTCGCCATAAGAAAAGCAGAGACTTTCGATATAAAGAGTTCCCATGTATAATACCCCTTGCCTGTGTTTCTAAAATATCCCCGCCATGCAGAATCAAATATTGTTTTACAAGAATTATCCGTAATTTTTTTACGGATTAAATCTTTTTCGCAGTACCCGCCGGAGTATGTTCTCCAGCGTCAATGACAGAATAACAATCACAATCGTCCACGCATACAGCCTCGGCGACTGCAGCGCCGCCTTTGCCTTTGAGAGTTCTGTCCCAATCGCGTAGCGCGGCGGGCAGATCACTTCGGCAGCGATGCCGGATTTCCAGGCCAGCCCCAGTCCGGTACTGATACCGCTGCTCATATGCGCGCGCAGAGAAGGAAGCCAGACCAGACGCAGAGTCTTTACATGCCCAAAGCGATAGGCTCTTGCCATCTCCAGAAGCTGCGGATCAACGGCATCCAGCCCTGCCCGCAGGCTGCTCCAGATAACCGGCAGCACCATCAGCGCAGAAATCACACTGGGGATTTGGGTGCGTGTTACCCAAAGATACACGAGAAGGATGAAGGAAACCACAGGGGTAGCGCGAACAACCCGAATTGCCGGTGACAAAAGCAGATCCGCAATCGAAAAGCGCCAGGTCAGAAGCGCAAGTATACATCCAAGAACACTCCCCAGGAGCATTCCGCACAGAACACGGCCAAGGCTGAGCACTACACTCCGCCAGAATGCTCCCGTAACTGCCATCTCCAGCAGTGCGCATTCAACGGATACCGGCGTCGGCAGAAGGAGGGGAAAGCCTGCCGTCATAGCCGCAATTTGCCAAACCCCCAGCCAAAAGGCCAGGGGCAGCAGAATCTTTACATATTTATTATCCCACATAGTAATACCCGTCGTCCGGCAGTGCGCCGCCAACGGAATCCGGATCCGCCTCATAAAGCACGTCGTAATAATCCGTAATCGCCGTTTCCATCGCTTCACCGGAAATAAATACAAGGTTGCACTGCGGGATCGCCGCAGCCGCTATCGCAGATGACGCAGTAATACCAAGCTCTGCTACCATCTCTGCCGCGTCCTCAACATTCATATTCACATAACCAATGGAGGCCTCATACTCATCCAGAAATGTCTCAACCGCATCCGGATGTTCCTCGATGAATTCCGTACGGGCCACGACCGCGGTCATAATCAGCGAAGAACCATTTCCAAGCTCTTCCCAGGCATCGTTTACATCCAGCGCATCACGTACTGTACCGCCGCTCTGGAGAATCGCCGCAGTCGCCGCCGGAACTGGAAGCATCGCCACTTCAATCTCTCCGGAAATCAGGCCGGCACTGATCTCCGTCGCTTCCGCGAATACGATCTCCACATCTACATCCGGATCCAGGTCATTGCACTCCAGAAGATAGTGGAGAACATATTCCGGATTACTTCCCTGTCCGGTTGCGTAGATGGTCTTGCCTTCCAGATCACGGACAGACTGAATCGCCTCGCTGCCGCCGCTCTCAAGAATGTGGAGTACGCCCTGTGTGCCGAGCGCAATCACCTGAATGCCCGAATCCTCACTATCCTTTGTCTGATTGTACAGATTCAGAGCCATGTTGGACGCCATGCAGGCAATATCCAGCTCACCGGTGGTCAAACCGGATACAATTTCACTGTTATCCGCAGCAATCGTGTATTCGTAGGTATTCTCCGCCTCTCCACTATCACTGTCTGTCAGAAGCTTTGCCGCGCCAATGCCGGTCGGACCGGAGAGCACTCCGAAATGTACCGTAACCGCTTCCGATTCCTCAGCGCAGCCGTTAAGAGCCAGTGTACCCGTCATCATCATAGCTGTCAGAACAGCTAAAACCGTTTTCCATTTTTTCATCGTATTTTCCCTTTCTGAATGCGCAGCCTTTACGTAATCAGGCGTATATGCCATTTTCTGCCTTTTCGTCCAGACTTGCCGCACACTCGCAGCCAGATTTTTGTCATAAACAGAATACCTTACAAGAGGTAATCGGTCAAGTTCTTTTTGTCTAACCAGAACAGGCCGAAGCCAAAAATGTTACTATTCACGGGGTGGGGATGATATCTAAGGTGTTTGGTTCCTCATCT
>JAJBUL010000302.1 GCA_020860365.1 Clostridiales bacterium
TAGTCTGATTTTTTGTAAAATTTTCCTTGACACGATTTTTTCTTTGCGATACACTATAGATTGCACTATTGTGCGGGATTATGTCCTGCGGTATATTTATGCCCAAAAAGCGATTCAGACTGCAGAAAGAACAGAGGTGGAACATCAATGGAGAAAAACAGAATACGTCCTACTACGAATGGTAAAGGAATCCGTATGAGTTATCAGCGGCAGAAGGAAGTTCTCGAGATGCCGAACCTGATCGAGGTTCAGAAAAATTCCTACCAGTGGTTTCTGGATGAGGGACTTAAGGAAGTCTTTGATGATATCTCACCGATTGAAGACTATGGCGGAAAGCTGAGTCTTGAGTTTGTGGATTTCAAGCTGTGCGAGGATGATGTGAAATACTCGATTGAAGAGTGTGTGGAACGTGATGCCACGTATGCCGCGCCCTTGAAAGTCCGGGTACGTCTCCATAATAAGGAAAATGATGAGATCAGTGAGCATGATATTTTTATGGGCGACCTGCCTTTGATGACAGCTACCGGTACGTTTGTGATTAATGGAGCGGAGCGTGTGATTGTCAGCCAGCTGGTTCGTTCTCCTGGTATTTATTATGATATTACACATGATAAGTTCGGTAAGAAGCTGTATTCCTGTACTGTGATTCCGAACCGCGGTGCGTGGCTCGAGTATGAGACAGACTCCAATGATGTGTTTTATGTACGTGTTGACCGGACGAGGAAGGTTCCGGTGACGGTTCTCGCGCGTACACTTGGCTTAAGTTCAAACGCAGAGATCCTTGATTTCTTTGGTGAAGAGCCGAAGATCGTCGCGACATTGGCGAAGGACACTGCTACGAATTATCAGGAAGGTCTTCTCGAACTGTACAAGAAGATCCGTCCGGGTGAGCCGCTTGCTGTGGAGAGTGCGGAAAGCCTGATTATGAGTATGTTCTTTGACCCGCGCAGATATGATCTGGCGAAGGTTGGCCGCTATAAATTTAACAAAAAGCTTCTGCTGCGAAACCGTATTGCCGGGCACATTCTTGCGGAGGATGTATTTGATACATCTACTGGCGAGATCCTCGCGGAGGCTGGTACAGAGCTGACACGTGAACAGGCAGATGCGATTCAGAACGCGGCGGTGCCCTATGTCCTGATTCGCACAGAGGAGCGTGATGTGAAGGTTATCTCCAGCATGATGGTGGATCTTCGCAGCTACGTGGACTGCAATCCACGCGACCTGGGGATTACGGAGCTGGTATATTATCCAGCGCTGAAAAAGCTTCTGGAGGAGTATGAGGATCCCGAGGATTTGAAGGACGCGATCCGGCGTTCCGTACATGAACTGATTCCGAAGCATGTTACGAAGGAAGATATTCTTGCTTCGATTAATTATAACATTCATCTGGAGTATGGCATTGGCACGAACGATGATATCGACCATCTGGGTAACCGCCGGATCCGCGCGGTGGGCGAGCTGCTGCAGAATCAGTATCGTATCGGTCTGGCCAGACTGGAAAGAGCTGTCCGCGAGCGGATGACGACGCAGGAGATTGAGGGTATTTCTCCACAGTCTCTGATTAATATCAAGCCGGTGACGGCGGCAGTGAAGGAATTCTTCGGTTCTTCCCAGCTGTCTCAGTTTATGGATCAGAATAATCCGCTCTCTGAGCTGACACATAAGCGGCGTCTGTCTGCACTTGGTCCTGGCGGTCTTTCCAGGGAGAGAGCCGGGTTCGAGGTTCGAGATGTGCACTATTCCCATTACGGGAGAATGTGCCCGATTGAGACGCCTGAAGGTCCGAATATTGGTCTGATCAACTCGCTGGCCTGCTATGCCCGGATCAATGAGTATGGCTTCGTAGAGGCGCCGTACCGGAAGATTGATCATTCGGATCCGAAAAATCCACGCGTCACGGATGAAGTGGTTTATATGACTGCGGATGAAGAAGATAATTACCATGTAGCGCAGGCAAATGAGGCACTGGATGAGGAAGGGCATTTTGTCCGCAAAAATGTTTCCGGCCGCTACCGCGAGGAGACGCAGGAATACGAACGCAGTATGTTTGATTACATGGATGTATCGCCGAAGATGGTATTTTCTGTGGCGACTGCGTTGATTCCGTTTTTGCAGAACGACGACGCGAACCGTGCTCTGATGGGTTCGAACATGCAGCGTCAGGCGGTGCCGCTTCTGACGACGGAGGCGCCTGTAGTGGGTACTGGCCTGGAGACGAAAACGGCTGTGGACTCTGGTGTGTGTGTGGTGGCAAGCCATGCGGGTGTGGTAGAGCGCGCGGAGTCGAACTGTATCGTGATTCGCACGAGTGACGGACGGCGGGACGAATATCATCTGAAAAAGTTTGTCCGCAGCAACCAGAGCAGCTGTTACAATCAGCGCCCGATTGTGAATAAGGGTGAGCATGTGAAAGCCGGTGATGTGATCGCGGACGGCGCGTCGACTTCAAATGGCGAGATCGCGCTTGGCAAGAATCCGCTGATTGGCTTTATGACATGGGAAGGTTATAATTACGAGGATGCGGTTCTGATCAGTGAAAAACTGGTGATGGATGATGTCTATACTTCTGTGCATATTGAGGAATATGAAGCAGAGGCACGTGACACGAAGCTCGGGCCGGAGGAGATCACCCGGGATGTTCCGGGCGTCGGTGATGAAGCTTTGAAGGATCTGGATGAAAGAGGTATCATCCACATTGGTGCGGAAGTGCGTGCCGGCGACATTCTGGTTGGCAAGGTGACGCCGAAAGGTGAGACGGAGCTGACCGCGGAGGAACGTCTGCTGCGTGCAATCTTTGGTGAGAAAGCACGGGAAGTGCGGGATACTTCTCTGAAGGTGCCGCATGGTGAGTACGGTATTGTGATAGATTCAAAAGTATTTACGCGGGAGAACGGGGATGAACTTTCTCCGGGTGCGAACCAGGCAGTCCGTATCTATATTGCGCAGAAAAGAAAGATCTCCGTAGGGGATAAGATGGCCGGCCGTCATGGAAATAAGGGTGTGGTTTCACGTGTCCTTCCGGTGGAGGATATGCCATTCCTTCCGAATGGGCGTCCGCTGGATATCGTGCTGAATCCTCTGGGCGTGCCGTCCCGTATGAATATCGGGCAGGTACTGGAGATTCATTTGAGCCTCGCTGCGAAAGCGCTTGGATTTAATGTATCGACGCCGGTGTTTGACGGTGCGAATGAGAATGAGATTATGGATACTCTGGAGCTCGCGAATGATTACGTGAATCTGGAGTGGGATGAATTTAAAGAGAAGCATGGGGAAGAGCTGCTTCCGGAAGTCCTGGATTATCTGTGGGAGAACCGGGATCACAGAGAGCTATGGAAAGGCGTGCCGATCTCAAGGGACGGAAAGGTTCAGCTGCGCGACGGGCGTACAGGAGAATGCTTTGACGGTCCGACGACGATCGGGCATATGAATTACCTGAAGCTGCATCATCTGGTGGATGATAAGATTCACGCTCGTTCCACAGGTCCGTATTCGTTGGTGACACAGCAGCCATTGGGCGGCAAGGCACAGTTTGGCGGACAGCGTTTCGGAGAGATGGAGGTTTGGGCTCTGGAAGCCTATGGCGCATCTTATACGCTGCAGGAGATCCTGACGGTGAAGTCGGATGACGTGGTAGGACGTGTAAAGACCTATGAAGCAATCATCAAGGGAGAGAATATTCCTGAACCAGGAATTCCGGAGTCCTTTAAGGTTCTGCTGAAAGAGCTGCAGTCGCTGGGGCTGGATGTCCGTGTGCTGAAGGATGACAATACGGAAGTGGAAATCATGGAAAGCTCCGACTATGGAGATACCGATTTCCGTTCTGTAATGGGTGAAGACCGCAGATACAACGATAAAGAGGATAAATCGCTGGGACATTATGGATTTAGCCGCCAGGAGTTTGAAGGGGATGAACTTGTTTCCGTTGAGGAGGAGAGCAGTAATGAGGACGGAGACGATGGACTGGATCTGTATGATATGGAAATGGAAGAATCTTTTGACGAAGAGTAGCGTGTGAAAGGAGTACCATCAATGCCAGAGACAAATAGCAATGAAGTGTATCAGCCGATGACGTTTGATGCCATCAGGATCGGTCTGGCTTCTCCTGATAAAATCCGGGAGTGGTCTCATGGAGAGGTCAAAAAGCCGGAGACGATCAATTACAGGACCTTGAAGCCGGAAAAAGACGGCCTGTTCTGTGAACGCATTTTTGGACCGAGTAAGGACTGGGAATGCCATTGCGGAAAGTATAAGAAAATTCGTTATAAAGGTGTTATATGTGACCGCTGCGGCGTGGAGGTGACAAAATCCTCTGTTCGCCGTGAGCGCATGGGACATATTGAGCTGGCGGCTCCGGTATCCCATATCTGGTACTTCAAGGGGATTCCCTCCAGAATGGGGCTCATTCTGGATCTCTCCCCGCGTGTGCTTGAAAAGATTCTCTATTTTGCGAATTATATCGTTTTGGACCCAGGCGAGTCGGATCTGCATTATAAACAGGTCCTGACAGAAAGAGAGTATCAGGACGCAAAGGAGAAGTGGGGAAAAAGATTCCGGGCAGGCATGGGTGCTGAATCCGTGAAAGAGCTTCTGGAAGCGATCGATGTTGAGAAGGAATCTGCAGAGCTGAAAGCTGCGCTTAAGGATTCAACCGGCCAGAAGCGTGCCAGAATCATCAAACGTCTGGAAGTCGTAGAGGCATTCCGGGAGTCTGGCAACCGTCCGGAATGGATGGTGATGACTGTGATTCCGGTGATTCCGCCGGATCTGCGCCCTATGGTGCAGCTCGACGGAGGCCGGTTCGCCACCTCTGATCTGAATGACCTTTACCGCCGTATTATTAACCGCAATAACCGTCTGAAGAGGCTCCTGGAGCTTGGCGCGCCAGATATTATAGTGCGCAATGAAAAACGTATGCTCCAGGAGGCGGTTGACGCATTGATTGACAATGGCCGCCGCGGTCGCCCGGTCACCGGACCGGGGAACCGGGTGCTGAAGTCTCTCTCTGATATGTTAAAGGGTAAGTCCGGTCGTTTCCGCCAGAATCTGCTGGGCAAGCGTGTCGATTACTCTGGACGTTCGGTTATTGTCGTAGGGCCGGAGCTGAAGATTTACCAGTGCGGCCTTCCCAAGGAGATGGCGATTGAACTGTTTAAGCCGTTCGTTATGAAAGAACTGGTGGAAAATGGCACATCACACAATATTAAAAATGCAAAAAAGATGGTAGAGCGTCTGCAGCCGGAAGTATGGGACGTCCTGGAAAATGTGATCAAAGAGCATCCGGTTATGCTGAACCGTGCCCCTACACTGCACCGTCTGGGAATCCAGGCATTTGAGCCGATTCTGGTCGAAGGTAAGGCGATCAAGCTTCACCCGCTTGTGTGTACGGCGTTTAACGCAGACTTTGATGGCGACCAGATGGCGGTACATCTTCCGCTGTCTGTAGAAGCACAGGCAGAGTGCCGTTTCCTGATGCTTTCCCCGAACAACCTCCTGAAGCCTTCGGACGGAGGTCCGGTGGCGGTTCCTTCTCAGGACATGGTGCTTGGTATCTATTATCTGACACAGATGCGTCCGGGTGTTCTGGGAGAAGGCAAGTTCTTTAAGAACGTGGCGGAAGCCATTCTTGCCTATGAGAATAAGTTCATTACACTGCAGTCGAAGATTAAAGTGCGCATGACCAAGAAAATGCCGGACGGCAGTGTCGTGATGGATGATGTGGAATCTACGCTGGGCCGATTCCTGTTCAACGAGATTTTGCCGCAGGATCTGGGCTTTGTAGACCGTTCGATACCGGGCAATGAGCTGAAGCTGGAGGTAGATTTCCTGGTAAAGAAGAAGGAGCTTAAGAGCATTCTTGAGCGGGTGATCAATACACATGGCTCTACAAAGACAGCAGAGGTGCTGGATGATATCAAGGCAATGGGCTATAAATATTCCACCAAAGCGGCGATGACTGTGTCTATTTCGGATATGACTGTGCCGCCGCAGAAACCCGAGCTGATTCAGCAGGCACAGGATACGGTGGATAAGATTACCAGAAACTATAAGCGTGGCCTGATCACGGACGAGGAACGTTACAAAGAAGTCGTAGAGACATGGAAGGATACGGATGATGTTCTGACAAAGGCGCTGCTGGACGGTCTGGATAAGTATAACAATATCTACATGATGGCCGATTCCGGTGCGCGTGGATCCAACAAGCAGATCAAACAGCTTGCCGGTATGCGTGGCCTGATGGCGGATACGACCGGTCATACGATCGAGCTGCCAATTAAGTCAAATTTCCGTGAGGGTCTGGACGTTCTGGAGTACTTTATGTCCGCGCATGGCGCCCGTAAGGGACTTTCAGATACCGCGCTCCGTACGGCCGACTCCGGGTACCTGACCAGACGTCTGGTTGACGTCTCACAGGATCTGACTGTCCGTGAGACAGACTGCTGCGAAGGCAGTGATGAAATTCCTGGTATGTATGTGCATACGTTCTCGGATGGAAAAGAGGAAATCGAGAACATCCAGGAGCGTATTACAGGGCGTTTCTCCTGTGAGGATATCTGTGATAAGGATGGCGAAATCATTGTAAAAGCGAATCATATGATTACACCGAAGCGTGCCGCACGGATTATGAAAGAAGGCGTGGACGCGGAAGGTAAACCATTTGAAAAGATCAAGATTCGCTCGATTCTGACCTGCCGTTCACATATTGGTATCTGCTCGAAGTGTTATGGTGCGAACATGGCGACGGGTGAACCAGTACAGGTGGGCGAGTCTGTCGGTATTATCGCGGCACAGTCGATCGGAGAGCCAGGTACGCAGCTGACGATGCGTACCTTCCACACGGGCGGCGTGGCCGGTGGCGATATCACACAGGGTCTTCCGCGTGTTGAAGAGCTTTTTGAGGCCAGAAAGCCGAAGGGACTGGCGATTATTACAGAAATTGCCGGCGTGGCAACTTTGCGGGATACGAAGAAAAAACGTGAGATCGTAGTGACGAATGAGGAGACGGGCGAGTCGAAGACCTATCTGATTCCATATGGTTCGAGAATGAAGCCGGTGGACGGCACCTATCTGGAAGCAGGTGATGAGCTGACGGAAGGTAGTGTGAATCCGCATGACATCCTGAAGATCAAAGGGATTGACGCGGTTCAGGATTATATGCTTCGCGAAGTACAGCGTGTATATCGTCTGCAGGGTGTGGAAATCAATGATAAGCATATTGAGGTCATTGTGCGTCAGATGCTGAAAAAGGTCCGTATTGAGACGAATGGAGACACGGATTTCCTGCCGGGCAGTCTGGTGGACATTCTGGAATATGAGGACAAGAACGCGCAGATGATTGCGGAGGGAAAGGAGCCTGCGGAAGGCAAGCGCATCATGCTTGGTATTACTAAGGCTTCCCTGGCGACAAACTCGTTCCTGTCAGCGGCTTCCTTCCAGGAAACGACAAAGGTTCTGACAGAGGCTGCTATCAAGGGCAAAGTCGATCCGCTGGTCGGCCTGAAGGAAAACGTGATTATTGGTCAACTGATTCCTGCCGGCACAGGTATGAAGCGTTACCGCAATGTAGCAATTGATACGTCAGGCACGGATGATTACGAGTATGAACAGATGCTGCTTGATGAGTACGATGATGGAGATGAGAACCTCGAACCGGTAGACGAAACACAGGAAATGACACTTGGCGAGCTCGGCGAAGAGAATGCAGAGGAAGGTACATCTTCCGATTTAGAAGGCGATGGGCTTTCTAAAGCCGAGGCGGTATCGGAGCAGTCCGGGGAGGATGAGAACATCAGCGCAGAAGCGGATGAACCGGTGGAAGCGGCTGGGGCAGATGACTTTCCGGAGGAAGAGCTCTCAGAGAGTGAAGAAGAGTGATTGTAACCATTCAGGACAGTAGCTCCAGTTAAGGGTGGTTTTGTTTAAGGAAAAAGAAACAGAAGGATCAGAAGGAGAAAGCCCCGGTTAGCAGCCGGGGCTTTTCGTGTATACGGACGAACGGGAGAATGACTGCTCCCGGAGCCTTGCGAACTCCGCTGTGTTTTGCCGTCTAGTCCTTATCGGTAAGGTCATGAATCAGTTTTTTCAGGGACATGTCTTCAGAAAGGTTTTCTGCATTGTTCTGCCTTTTCTTTTTTGAACCGGAAGCAGTCTGCGGGGTTCCGTTAAAAGAAGACTGGCCGGGGTACGGCTGTGCATTCGGATATCCCCATGGATTTTGCCCGGAGGGCTGGTTCCGAGAGGAATAATCCCGGTTATTCTGATAACCCGGACGGTTCTGCGTGGGAGGCGGGTAGACGGAAGATGCACTATTATAATAAGAAGTTTCTTCTGTGGCGGAAGCCTCCTGTGCTCCTTTGTTTTTCTTCTTCCTGTTAAAAGGACGGAAGATGGTCTTTCGTCCGGTCCATCCAATGATACGTACGAGAATGATACCCCAGAAAATGCCGAATGAGTCGATCAAAACATCACGGACACCCGGGCCTCGGCCATCGACGAAGGATTGATGGAACTCATCGCTGGCGGCAAAAGCCACACAGAACAGTCCGGCGACGATCATGAGGGGGAAACCGCGAAGGCCGTAGACATATAGCGGAAACGAGACCGCGATTGCGAGGGCAAAATACTCCGTCATATGGGCCAGCTTCCGGACAACTCCGTTAAAGCGTGTGGCCAGACTGGCAATTTCAGAAGGCTGCAGGTCGGCGTCAAGAACTACGTTACCGGCTTCAACGATGGAATAGCTGACTTCATAGCTGAGGTTAGCCGAAGTATCGCCATCCTGAGAAGAAAAAGAAAAGATGACATACATAAGCAAAAGTGCCGGTATAAATGAAAGTGGTTTAAGAAACTTAATAAGCATTTATGCGCTTCCTTCCTGTGGTTGTTTTATTAGGAAAGATATCGGAATTGTCCGGTCTAAACAATGTTTTCAGCTTTTTGGCAACACATATTTTAACATTCGATTTCGCCAGTGTCCAGTTATTTCACAAATAAATAAGATTTGTATTTGTAAAACAGGTAAGAGACAGGAAAAGCAAATGAAAAAAATTGGAAAAAAATGAAAAACAGGGTTACTATTCACAGCCGTTTTTCTGAGCGGGTCTAATTACTGATGCTTACAATC
>JAJBUL010000222.1:0-3017 GCA_020860365.1 Clostridiales bacterium
TGAGAAGCATGAAAAGGAGGCAGTAGATATTATGGTAGAATTGTATACACAAAAAGAAGCGCTGGCAGATTACATTGCAAGTGAGCGTGCTGAAAGCAAGGCAGAGGGAGAAGCGAGAGGAGAAGCAAGAGGAGAAGCAAGAGGAGAAACCCAGGCAAACATAGAGGCAATCAAAAGCCTTATGAAGAACATGAAGTGGACGGCGGAGCAGGCTATGCAGGCACTCAATTTCTCTGCGTCAGAACAGAAAAAATATGCAGCCATGCTGTAAGTTCGTTAAACAATTGCCTCACTACAGAAATCTTTTACTGAAACGGATCCGGATTCTGGTATCTTTTACTGGAAGCCGGATTATTTTGTTTCAAACCCCTTTCGGCTTTCCAGAGAAAGTTGTGTCAGGGCTGGGCCACAGGATGCGATCGGAATTTGTAAACGTTTCTCCAAAGCTATTGCAATTCACAGACATTTATGATATACTACGCAAGAGATAATAGAACACGTTCTGATAAAATTTTAGTGAGCACATTTTTGGACTTGCTTAAGCGCACGGAAAAGGGGAGTGACGAGTGGCAAAGGTTACACGGGAACAGAGTGAACGGAAGAAGCAGATGATCCTCAATGCGACGGCGGAAAGTTTTCTGGAGAAAGGCTTTACCAACACTACGATAAGGTATATCATTGCGAAGCTCGGTATCAGTATGGGCACATTCACCGGACAATTTAAGACCAAGGAGGATGTGCTGTACGAGCTGGTGGATTTGGTCCTGGAGCAGCAATTTGCAGTGTCGGAAAAGCTGGTTGCGGCTAGGACAGATGATAAGATTCTGCTGTATGCTGCGGAAACGGTATTGCAGCTTTATATCGTGGAGATGAATGAGAACCTTCGTGATGTATATTACAACGCATACTCCCTTCCGAAAACATCTGCTTTGATACAGCAGACGGTCACGAAAAAAGTGGAGGTCTTGTTCAGGGAGGAACTGCCGCAGCTGGAATCCAAAGATTTTTATCTGCTGGAGAGCGCTACGGGCGGTATCATGCGGGGGTTTATGATTGTCCCGTGCAATAGCTGGTTTTCCATGGAAATGAAAGTGGAGGCATTCCTGAAAAATGCGCTACGCCTCTACTATGTGCCGGATGAAAAGATCGGGGAGACCATCGCCTTTGTGAAAACCATCGATTTTAAGCAGGCGGCGAAGAAAACCGTTGATGACATTTTCCGCTATCTTCAAAAGCAGAGAGAAAGTTTTCCGGAAATTTAAAAAGAGGTTGACGTAATGAAATTTGCTACTATAATCTTGACAGACAGACAGACAGACAGACAGACAGACAGACAGACAGAATAATTCTGTCCGTTTTTGTTGCTTCAAAAAAAGAACAGAGCGATTGTCAAGGCGTGCTTCGCCCATGGTAGTTCATGGACGGGGTGCGCCTTTTTATGCGCAGGGCCGGGCGAGGGCATATCCCATGCGAAGCGTGGGATGCCCACGCCCCACAATCGGAGATTGGGGGGGCAAAACCCGGCGAGGGTATTGCGGCATATGTCGCACCCGGCTCGCGCAGCGTATGTTCCGATTTGCGAAGCAAATCGAGAACTCCGAGCAGGAGCCGACAAGCCGCCTCCTATTCGATTAGCCTGTAATAAAGATGTTTTGCGGAGAGATTGCTGTAATGCCGCAGAAAAATGAATGAAAGGATGATAAGGACGATGAGAAGAAAAAGAACAATGAGTTTGCTGCTGGCTCTTGCACTCTGTATCAATGCGTTGCCGGTTTCCGCGGCTGAGACAGGGTACGTGCATATACACGATGATACCTGTGGTTACAATGAGGACGCCTGTATTTATGCGCAGGAGGAAACGGAGACGGAGACTCTCACGGATGAGCCAGAGAAAATGGAAAATACATCTGGCTCCGGTGGGGAAACGGAAGCTGTGGCACAGGAGATATCCATGCCGGAAACGGATACAGAGGGTATGACGGAGCCTTCGACAACAGGTATTTCCGGGGAAACGGAAGAGATCGCGGAAAGCGGAACAGGAAGTGAGACTGAAACTGTCTCAGGGACACAGACAGAAACAGAGACGGAGACAGATAAGACCGATGAGCCGGAGGGGAATACAGAAGTCTTACTGGGGAGTGTGACAGACATGCCTGCAGTTACCCTGACTGGTGAGACAGGGACAATCCATGTCACGGTAGAAGCCCCAGAAGGAGCCTTCCTGGAGGGTGTAACGATGGCCGTAGCCGAAGTGGACGCGGAGGATTATGTTGCATCGGCGGAGGAAATGCTTGGAGAAGGGCAGAGCATCGTGGACGCTGTGGCGGTGGACATCACCTTTTACGATGCGGAGCTGGAAAAAGTGGAGCCTGCCGCAGAGGTTCAGGTGATGTTGGAAAATCTCTCCCTTGGAGCGTCCTCTGAGGAGAAGGAGGAGGCTTCGGCGGAAGAGAGCCTGGTCTTCCATGTGGCGGATAATGGAAGCATTGAGCAAGTGAGTGATACCGAGGTTTCCCTGGAAGACGGGACGGCGGTGTTCCTGGCGAAGGAATTTTCGGTTTATCTGATTGCTTCGGTGGCAGAGGAAAATGAAATCACATACGTCGCGCAAATAGGGGAAACAAAGTATGAGACGGTTGCGGCCGCTATTAGCGCGGCAGGTACAGACGACACGACGATTGTAATGATCGGGGACAGCGCAGAAACGATTACGATTAACACCAATAAAACGATCACACTTGACCTGAACGGGTATACTTTGGACGGAAATGAAGAGGGGACTGTAATAACCGTGCATGGAACATTGACGCTGACGGACAGCAGCGTGACGGATACGAATCCTGACGGAACCGGGAAAGTCACAAATGGATCCGCATCTTACGGCGGCGGGATATATAATACAGGTACCCTTACCCTGAATGGTGGCACGGTTTCGAGCAATAGCGCAAGTGGTAATGGTGGTGGGGTATTTAATACAGGTACCTTTACCCTGAATGGCGGCACGATTTCGTACAATA
>JAJBUL010000222.1:3117-9092 GCA_020860365.1 Clostridiales bacterium
TACAGGTACCTTTACCCTGAATGGCGGCACGATTTCGTACAATAACGCGAGCAGCAGTGGTGGCGGTGTATATAATGAAATATATAATGTAAGTACAGGTACCTTTACTATGAATGGCGGCACGATTTCGTACAATAGCGCGAACTACGGTGGTGGGGTATATAATAGAGCTACTTTTACTATGAATGGCAGTACCAGTATAATAAAGGGGAATCAGGCAACAGTAACCGGCGGCGGAGTATATAATGGCACCAAGGGTACATTTGATATGAAAGCAGGCACGGTTTCAGGCAATACAGCGGAATATGTAGGCGGGGTATATGTAGGCATTGCTACCTTTACCATGGAGGGCGGCACGATTTCAGACAATACGGCAACCTATTGTGGCTGTATATGGGTACAGGGCACGTTTACCATGGAGGGCGGCACAATTTCAAATAATACAGCAGTCTACTACTGCGGAGGAGTGTATGTAGAGGGGGATTTTTCCATATCCGGCTCGCCTGTCATAACCGGCAATACCGTGGGCGAGGAAACAGCGAAAGAAACTGCGAATGTATATCTGCCGTCTGGTATATACATCACCCTGGGTAGTGATCTGACCAGTGGCGCGGATATCGGCGTAACGACGGCCCAGAATCTGCAGCTTGGAGAAACGGTTCAAATCACGACAGAGACGGGAGAAAATAGATATTATGCCAGTGCTATCAGCTATATTTCTTCTGACAATACAAAGTATACTGTGCAGATAAATAGTACAGAGGGATATCTGAAACTGCGGAACACCCATATCCCAGGCGAGGTGGCGATTACCGGTGATGCGGTCTATGGCCAGACCCTTACGGCGGCTGTTACGGGCGGACCCGGCAGTGGCACACTCTCCTGGCAGTGGCTGCGGGGAACCGAGGAGATTAGTGGGGCAACCAGTTCCACCTATACTTTGACAGCTGACGATGTGGGCAAAACCATTACCGTGGAAGTCACTCACTCCGATTATACAGGCAATCTGTCAGCTACTTCTGACACCGTTCAACAGGCGACCCTGACTGCCTCGATCAGCATCGGCGCCGACGGGACAACTACGAAAACCTACGATGGTACAACGAATGTCACCAGTGCGCAGGGATTGTCCATCACGCTGGATGGTATTGTCGGAACAGATGATGTGATGGCTTCTGCTCAAAGCTATGCTTACAACAGCGCCGATATAGCGGAGGCCAATACCATTACAGCCAGTGGCATTACCTTAAGCGGCACGGATGCCGGCAATTATACGCTTGGGGATAACGTGACAGCGACGATTTCAGGAAGCATTACGGCAAAGACGCTGACAAAGAACGATTTCACAGTGGATACGGAGGAGAAGACTTATACGGCTGCGGCCATTACACCGTCTGTAGCCAGTGCTAATGCGATTGTGACAGTTGATGATTATACAGTTACATATACGAACAATATCAGCGTTGGCTCGGCGGGTATTACGATTACAGGAAAGGGCAACTGTACCGGGGAATTGTCTTATACCTTTTCGATTGGAAAGGCGGATCTGGATGTCACATGGCCGTCAGGTCTTACGGGCAAGCAGGGGGAAGCTTTAAGCACGGTGACACTGGCTGACGGTTTTACATGGGCTGACGGGACGCAGATCCTGCAATATGGCAGCCACACCTATTCCATGATTTATACGCCGGAGGATACAGCCAATTATCATATCCTGACGGCGGACATCGTGGTTTACGGCAGCGATGTCACTGCGCCGGATGTGACTATTTCGGCAGGCGGGAACTTCTGGAATACGTTTTCAGGAAGTATAACCACGGAGCTGTATTTCAACGCGACTCAGACGGTGACTATCACAGCCGAAGATATGGAGAGCGGCCTGTCCGGTACCTGGTATTACCTTTCGGAGACAGAACTGACAAAGGAAGAGGTGCAGGCGCTGACGGATTCTGACTGGAAGACCTGTGATGGGTCGGGATTTGAGATTGCCCCGGCTAACACGTATATTATTTACGCAAAGGCGACAGATATGGCCGGGAACACCACATACGTCAGCTCCGACTGGCTGACTTTGGACAGTGCTGTACCCACATTCACAGGCCTTACAGAGGGCGGAGGTTACTGTACATCCGTAAGCTTTACCGTGAGCGATGATTGTGCCGTGACCGTGACGGTGGATGGGGTAACGGCAATCCCGGATGGCAGCGGCTCTTATACGATTGCCGCGGATAATCAGGAGCATATCGTTGTGGCCACAGATGCGGCGGGGAACAGCCGAACGGCGACTGTGACGGTGAACAACGGGCATACGTGGGAATACAGCACGGATGGTACTGCCATCACGGAGAAGTGCAGCATCTGCAGTACTGCCGCATCCGTGATGGTCAGCGCCCCTTCGGGAGGGCAGACTTATGACGGGAATTCCCATAACGCAGTCCTTTCTTATAATGGGACACTTTCCGGTGGCAATGACCTGGCCGTGAGTTATACCTGGTCTGCCACAGAGAATGGGACAAAGACGGCAGTTACGGATACCACGGCGGCCGGTTATTATACGGCAACTGTTTCCCTGGGCGGCCAGTCTGCCAGCGTGGACTATCAGGTGAGTCCGAAATCTGTTTCGGATACCTGTACGATCAGCCTGGAGTATACGGAGACAACCTATGACGGCAGCGAAAAGGAGCCATCTGTCATGGTAAAAGACGAGGAGACGGTCCTGGATCCGGGTGAATATACGGTCACTTATACGGATAACACGGATGTAGGGACAGCCTGCGTGACAGTTACCAGTGTGGAAGGCGGCAATTACAGCTTCAGTAAAAGCGTTTCCTTTACGGTCAATGATGCAAAGCTGACAGATGTCGCTGTTTCACAGACCGGCGCACTGACTTACAATGGGACAGCGCAGACTGCGGGCGTCCATGCAACCGCAACGACGGTGGACGGAAGCACAGTTACTTTTACCTACAGCACCAAGGAAGACGGAACCTTTTCTTCGGAGGTACCTTCCTTTACGGATGCGGGAACCTATATGGTTTATTACCGCGCGGCAGCGGCCAATCATGATACGGTGGGCGGCAGCTTTACCGTGGACATTGGTGCAAAGGCATTGGGATCCGATGATTTTGAAGTCACACAGGCGGATGGCGATGCGATAGTGACGCTGGATACGGACAGTATTGTTACCATTCATTACACGGGCAGCGCCATCACCCCGAGCGTGACGGTGGCATCCGGCAGCCTGGTGACGGCGACAGATTACGAGGTCTCCTACAGTGATAACACGGCTGTCGGCACAGCGAAGGTAACAGTCACCGGGAAGGGCAACTTTACGGGGACAGTGGAATACCAGTTCCAGATCATTGATCAGGAGACGCCGACAGGAAGCATTACCATCGGGGGAAATACCTGGAACACGTTCTGGAATACAGCCACCTTTGGCCTGTTCTTCAATGAAACCCAGACGGTGACCGTGAGCGCGAACGACAGTGATGGCATTGCGAAGACAGAATATTATCTGTCCGATGTGGTGGCAGAAAGCACAGACGATCTTGCGGATGTGATATGGACAGCTTTTACGGAGTCCTTCCATATTGAACCGGAAAACAGCTATGTCGTCTATGTGAGGCTCACGGATCACTCAGGCAACAGTACCATCATCAATTCAGATGGCATCGTCCTGGAGACAACTGCCCCGGAGATCACAGGGCTTACAGACCAGGGGATATACTGTGCGGATGTGACCTTTACCGTGACGGACGAGAACCTGGATTATGTGCTGGTTGACGGGGAGAAGGTGACTGGGGAGGCAGTTGAAGCTACGGACGGCGGAAGTGCTGATGGAACATCCACAGCCTATCGCTATACAATCACCGCAGACGGTGATTCCCATACCATCCAGTCATTTGACAAGGCCGGGAACGCCAGTGCAGTGTATGAAGTTACGGTAAATAACGGGCATACGCTGACACACCATGAAAAAGTGGAACCGACCGCCACAGAATCCGGCACCGTAGAATACTGGCACTGCGAGGCCTGCGGGAAAAATTTTGCGGACAGTGAAGGGAAGGAAGAGATCACGGACCTGATGCTCCCGGCGACCGGGGACACATCATCCGGGAATCTTCCGTCCGGGCGCTGGAAACACGGCCTGACGCTGGACGCAGATGGGGTGTTCCGCTACTACCAGAACAATGTGTTCGCGAAAGACTATGTCGGGGTAGTCCCGTATGACGGCAGCCTGTTCTTCATCAAAAATGGCCTGGTCGATGTTGACGCGAACGGCCTGTGCCTGTATGAGGATGTGTGGTACTTCGTTTCCCTGGGCCAAGTGCAGCTACAGTATACGGGGCTGGCCCTGTACGATGGCGCATGGTTCTACGTCACAGACGGTATCCTGGACACTACGAAAAACGGTTTTGTGCCCTATGACGGCGAGAGATTCCTTGTGGCGGCAGGGAAACTGCTGCTGGATTATAATGGCCTGTGGCTGAATGCCTCCTCGATCGGAGGAGACGACTGCTGGTATTTCCTTGCGGTCGGCATGGTGCAGAACGTTTCAGGAGTCGTAATGTACGACGACGCATGGTTTGTGATTGCAGACGGGAAACTTGATACAGATTACAATGGATCGGTTATATACGATGGAGCGAAATTTACTGTAGTGAACGGGCAGCTGCAGCTTTAGAATTAAGAGTATATATAGCTCTGGGTGTTACGCCCAGGGCTGTTTTTTTAAATCTACACACACTATAAAAAATATTATGTTGATGAACCTTAAAAAGAGAAAGGCCGGGATTCAGATAAATAACGGGCTGAGTATGAAAAAGAAAGATTTAAAGCACTTGCTGTCTGTTTCCAATAAAAAGGATATGGCATCTCCGTGAAAGAATTATTACGAGACTGTGGAGAAGCTGTGGAGAAGGTCTGCTTTCTTCAAAAAATCAGTCCTTGCGATTGAAAGTTCTTTATGGTATTCTGTAAAAGAAGCAGATGAAGAATCCAGATGGAATTGATCAGGAAGAAAGGCGGTGTATCTAAGTGGACAGTGAGAAGGATCGAACGGAGGATAATCAGATGGAATTGCAAATCCCTGAACTGGATTACGAAGGTTTGCCGTACCGCAATGTAAAGGACAGTGTTTTTCGCAGCCTGTTCAGTGACCCGGTGAATTTACTGGAACTTTACCAGACACTTCACCCGGAGGATAAAGAATCTACTGTAAATGATCTGAGTATTGTAACGCTGGAGACGGTGATTATAAAAGATATTCATAATGACATTGGTTTTATGGTAGGGGACAAAATGGTGATCCTGGCGGAAGCGCAGTCACATTGGTCTGATAATATTCTGATTCGTGGTTTGATGTATATGGCCAAGACATACCAGAATTATTTCCGGGATACGGAACAGAGCCTTTATTCGACAAAACGCGTGCATATGCCGAAACCGTAGCTTTATGTAATTTATACGGGAAAGTCAAAAATAGAAAAGGACGAACTGAATCTGGCAGATACCTTTTTTAAAGGAGCTGAATCCATGATCAATGTCAGGATGAAAATAATCCAGGAAAGCGATGAGGATAATATACTGAACCAGTATATTATTTTTACAAAAGTCATGGATGAGCAGATCAGAATTTATGGGAGTACTTCCGAAGCAGTCCTTAAGGCAATCAGAATTTGCAAGGATAGAAATATATTGAAAAAGTTCCTTGAGAAGCATGAAAAGGAGGCAGTAGATATTATGGTAGAATTGTATACACAAAAAAGAAGCGCTGGCAGATTACATTGCAAGTGAGCGTGCTGAAAGCAGGGCAGAGGGTGAAGCGAGAGGAGAAGCAAGAGGAGAAGCAAGAGGAGAAGCAAGAGGAGAAGCAAGAGGAGAAGCACAGGCAAACATAGAGGCAATCAGAAACCTCATGAAGAACATGAAGTGGACGGCGGAGCAGGCTATGCAGGCACTCAATTTCTCTG
>JAJBUL010000128.1 GCA_020860365.1 Clostridiales bacterium
TTGAATCCGGCATCGGGCTTTCCAAAGCCACGGTGTCCCGTTACCTTTCCTATATGCGGGATAAGGGCATGATAGATTATGCCGGGCACCGCAACATCACTACTAAGGAGTCCATGAAGACGCGGAGCGAAACCGTTAAGGTGCCTGTTCTCGGTGTTATCTCATGCGGCATACCGAAATATGCCGAGGAGAACATCGAAGAATATGTCCGCCTTCCTGTAGCGCTCTTTGGTCGAGGGCAGTTCTTTATTCTGCGCGCCAACGGCGATTCTATGATTGATGCTGACATCTACGACGGCGACCTTGTACTTATCCGCCAGCAGAACTATGCTGATGAAGGTCAAATCGTAGTTGCCCTCATGGAAGACGAGGCGACGCTGAAGCGGTATTACCCGGAGCCGGAGAACCATCGTGTCCGCCTCCACCCTGAAAACGAGGCGATGGATGACATCTATGTAGATGACTGCATCATTCAGGGAGTTGCGGTCAAAGTAATTAAAGACCTGGCGTGATACCGCCGGAGAAAGCGAGGTTCATTATGAAAGTTTACGATATCAGGTGTCCGCTCTGCGGCACGGTCAACAAGAATCTATACCTGGAGGAAACCGACGGCTGGATGGAGTGCGAACACTGCCGTTAGGCTGTTCTGGTTCTGTCAGCACCCGGAGTCCCTCATAAAGGGGTTCCGGTATATACTCCCCATCAGCTTGCGCTGCGCCTTTCGGCCAGCCACTGATCGGACGGTGGTTTCGTATGGGGGGAAATCAGCATGGAAGTAAAAGAAGACTGGATTCCTCTCACATGGCACTGCCCGCACTGCGGTGCCGTAATCGAGGGACATAAAGACAAGGACGGCATCATCCGTATTGAATGCGACAGGTGCGGCATTGTGATGGTGCAGAAATTTAAGGATAGGCAGCGTGAGCGCATTGACATTTACGCTACGAAACTAAAGAGCAGACAATAAAATAAATAAAACACGCTGATATAACGACGGGCAGGCTGACTGAAAACGACCATAAGACCTGTTCCAGGTCACATATCAGATTTGTCTTGAGATTCATGAACGACGGGCAGGCTGGCGGCTGAGAACGACTGTAAGACCTGTTCCAGGTCCCATGTTTAGATGCTACCCGAACAAGGCCATCGATGAGGCAGACCCAACTACCACTACAGGTAGGATTGGGCTGCTTTGTCGATGGTCTTTTTTTTGTTTGCCGCGGGCACCCCGGATTTTCAGTACATCTTTTGGCCGCAGATGATCCGGGGCGGATGAGCCGGTTCAAGTAAATACTATCAGCTGCCTACTGGATAAGGGAGCTGGAATCACGGAATGGAGAATAATTTTTTCATCAGGGCTGCGGTTTTATTTCCTATTGCCTTTTTGCAGCCGTACATGAGGATTCCCTCCATTCCAACAAAAACGAATGGAGGAATTTTTATGTTAATCAAGTACACATTTGCAACAGGCGAGACCACAGAGGTCGAGGTCAATGACGAAATCGGCGAGTTCATTATCGATTCCAGGCGCAGCGAGGATTCCGCAGACAGGAAGGAACGCCGCCACTGCTATTCAATGGATGCCGCTCTCTACGAAGGTGCGGATTACGGTACGGAGGATTTTACGGACTGGCTGTTTGCCGACACGGCAGAAGAAAACGCCCGTGTCCGCAGGGCATTTTCTCACCTGTCCGACATCCAGTAACGCCGGCTCCTGCTGTATTACAAGGGGCTTTCAATCCGTGAAATTGCGCGCCGTGAGGGAAAGGACTTCCGCACTGTATATGACAGCATCGAAGCGGCCAGAAAAAAGTTTTTGAGATTTTTCTAAAAACACCCCATCAAACCACTCTCCAAATGTCCGTATGGTGAGAGGAGCATCCCTCCTCTCACATCTTACAGAAAGAGAGGTGCCTGATATGAAGCACACACTGCAAATCAATGTGTCTCCCCAGAACGCTGACTCCGGGATTGTCGGATGCCGAAAGGTCACAGTCCGTGAAAAATTCCTGCGGTTTCTGCTGGGAGACAAGACAAGGCTGACAGTCATTGTCCCCGGCGATTCCGTGGAGGAAGTGGCTATCACTGAGGTGGCGGACGGAGGTGAAGTGCTATGAAGCTGTACGAGGTAAATGCAGCCATAGAGGAAATCTTCGAGCAGATGGTAGACCAGGAAACCGGCGAAATCCTGTCGGACTCAGAAAGCCTGATGGCACAGCTGGATTCCCTTCAGATGGAGCGTCAGAGGATTCTGGAATACCTGGCGAAGCTGGTGCTGAACACCCGTGCGGAGGCTGCGGCTCTGAAAGAGGAAGAAGCCAGACTGAAGAAACGCCGCGACAGACTCGGAAAGAAAGAGGAACAGATTATGGCTATCCTTGACCGTGAATGCGGCGGTGAAAAAACAGACCTTGGTATCGCTACACTCAGCTACCGCAGGACTTCCCGCGTGGAAGTATCCGACGCGGAAAAGGCTGTATGCTGGCTCAAGCGTAACAAACACACCGACTGCTACCGCATTCCCGCGCCAGAGGTAGCAAAGACCGAAGTAAAGAAGCTCATCAACCAGGGAACGAAGGTACCCGGCTGTGCCGTGGTCGAGGACCGTTCCTGCTCACTCAGGTAAGGAGGACGCAATGCTAAATATCAAAAACGGTAAAATCCCTCGCCCACAGAAGGCGGTCATCTATGGTGCCGAAGGTGTTGGAAAGACCACGCTGGCGGCTCAGTTCCCCGACCCGCTGTTCATTGATACGGAAAGCGGCACTGCCCACATGGATGTGCGGCGTATCGACAGACCAGCCACATGGGAAGAACTGCTCGCCATTATCAATGAGGTGGCTGCGACAAAGGATATCTGCAAGACCCTCGTAATCGATACAGCTGACTGGGCGGAGCAGCTTGCCATCGTCTATGTGTGCGGCAAATACAAGAAAGCCGGTATCGAGGAATTTGGATACTCCAAAGGCTATGTGTATCTGGCGGAGGAATTCAATCGGTTCTTCGCATCGCTGGACAAGGTGATTGCTGCAGGTATCCATGTCGTGGTGACGGCACACGCCAAGATGCGCAAGTTCGAACAGCCGGACGAGATGGGTGCTTATGACCGCTGGGAAACAAAGCTCACCAAGCAGGTCGCACCGCTCTTAAAGGAATGGTGCGATATGCTCCTGTTTTGCAACTATAAAACTTTCGTTATCCAGAGCGATAACGTGATGGAAAAGGCAAAAGTCCAGGGCGGCAAGCGTGTCATGTACACCAGCCATCATCCCTGCTGGGATGCCAAGAACCGTCACGGTCTGCCGGACGAATTGGATTTGGACTTTGCGGGTATCGCCCATATCTTCAATATCACTCCTGCTGTTCCGGCGGAAAAGCCTATTGATGCACTCCGTTCCCTGATGGCAAAGGAGAGTGTATCCGAGGCAGATATCCAGAAGGTGGTGGCTGATAAAGGTCACTATGCAGCTGATGCTCCCATCGAGAGCTACAGCGACAAATTCATCTCCGGCTGGCTTATCAAATACTGGCCGCAGATTCTAAATCTTATCAACAATTCGAACCAGATGAAGGAGGATTTCGACAATGAATAAGAACTACAGAAATCCCCAGGACGGATGCATGGACTGGGATGATGCAATCGAAAACGACGGTCAGGAGTTTATCATCCTGCCAGAAGGCGACTACAACTTCACTGTCACCGATTTCGAGCGGGGACGTTTCCCCGGCGGCCCCAAGGTGCCGCCCTGCAATAAAGCAACCATCACCGTGCAGGTGAAGACGGATGACGGCATCGCCAGCATCCGCACCGACCTGCTTCTGTACCGCTCCCTGGAGTGGAAAATCTCCTCGTTCTTCCGCTGCATCGGCATGAAGAAGCATGGTGAACGGCTGGTCATGGACTGGAACAAGGTGGTCGGCTCCCGTGGTCGCGCCCATTTCAAGCCCCGCACCTATACCAAAGACGGCGAGGAGCGTCAGGCAAATGATGTTGACCGCTTCTACGACTGGGACGAGAAGTATTTCTCCGCAGGCTCGGAGTGGATGGAGATTGAAGACGATGACGACCTCCCTTTTGAATAAGGGAGGCGCCTATGTACGAATTAAGACCATATCAGACCGAGGCGAAAAACGCTGTCCTGTCCGAATGGGAGCAGGGGCATAAAAAGACGCTCCTCGTGCTGCCAACAGGATGCGGCAAGACCGTGGTGTTCGCCTCGGTCACCGAAGAACAGGTACACAAGGGACACCGTGTACTGATCATGGCACATCGCGGAGAACTGCTCACTCAGGCATCAGACAAGCTGAAAGAGGCATCGGGCTTGGATTCCGTCTTGGAAAAGGCGGAGTCATCCTCCTTTGGCAGCTTTGTTCCCGTTACGGTAGGTTCCGTGCAGTCGCTGTGTCAGGAAAAGCGTCTCGACCGATTCCCGCAGGATTATTTTCAGGACATCGTTGTGGATGAGGCGCATCACGCTTTGTCGGATTCCTATCAGCGCGTACTGGAGCATTTTCCGGATGCCAATGTCCTTGGCGTGACCGCCACACCAGACCGAGGTAATATGAAAAACCTCGGAGAATACTTCGACACCAAAGCCTACGAATACACCATGCCAGAGGCAATCAGGGATGGTTACCTGTGTCCCATTAAGGCAAAGATGATACCGCTGGAACTGGACATCCAGAATGTAGGACTGTCGAGCGGTGACTTTTGCGTCGGAGACATCGGCTGTGCATTAGAGCCGTACCTCGTGCAGCTAGCAAACGAGATGGAACAGTGCTGTGAACGTCGAAAAAACGTACTGTTCCAGCCGCACAGTGCAACAACACAGAAATTCTGTAAAATGCTAAACGATGTGAGATTACGGGCTGTAGAGGTCAACGGAAACAGTGATGACCGTGCGCAGCTGCTATCTGACTTCAAGAACGGAAAATATGACGTTCTCTGCAACAGTATGCTGCTCACCGAAGGCTGGGACTGCCCAAGCGTGGACTGCATTGTAATCTTACGTCCCACCAAAATCCGCAGTCTTTATCAGCAGATGGTGGGCAGAGGGATGCGGCTTTCACCGGGCAAAGACCATCTACTCCTGCTGGATTTCCTGTGGATGACGGCAAGGCATGACCTTTGCAGACCGTCTGCTCTTCTTAGCAAAGACGAAATCATAGCTCAGAAAATGGATGAAGCCTTGCGTATGAATCAGGACTCTTTCGATTTGATTGAAGCCGAGGAACAGGCGGAACGGGATGTGCTGGCAGAGCGTGAGGCGGCGCTTGCAAGAGAACTTTCAGAAATGCGTCAGCGCAAACGAAAACTGGTGGATCCGCTCCAATATGCACTCTCCATCGCTGCGGAAGACCTGACCAATTATGTACCGACCTTTGCATGGGAAATGGCACCTCCATCGGAAAAGCAGCTGCAGTTTCTGGAGCGGCGCGGCATTTTCCCTGACAGCGTGAGCAATGCCGGACTTGCGTCCCTGCTTATCGACCGTCTGAAACGTAGACAGGACATGGGGATTGCCACACCAAAGCAGATACCCTGCTTGGAGCGTTACTGCTTCAGGCAGGTCGGGACATGGCAGTTTGATGATGCCAGCAGGCTCATTTCTCAGCTTGCAGACAATCGCTGGAGGGTGCCTTACGGTATCACTCCGGCACTATACAGACCATAAACGGAGGATTTTCACATGGAAAATAACAATATTTTATCGGCTTTGAAAGCCATAGATGTAGCGTCTCTTTCCCGTACCGACTGGATCGCGGTCGGTATGGCCTTAAAAGAGGAAGGCTACCCCTGCTCCATCTGGGATGACTGGAGCCGCAACGACAGCCGCTACCACCCCGGTGAATGCGAAAAGAAATGGAACAGCTTTCACGGGAGCGGTGCTCCCGTCAAGGGCGGCACTATCGTCCAGATGGCAAAGGACAGAGGCTGGACACTCTTCGGAGAAGACGGCTGCATGAACTGGGATGATACCATCGAATATGACGGTGAGGACGGTTTCAACGGCTTCACTCCTCCCGATGCGTGGAACCCCACGGAAGACCTGATTACTTACCTCGAACTTCTCTTTGATAAGGACGACCGTGTCGGTTATGTCACCGGCGATGTATGGCAGGACGGCGATGGCAAGTGGCTGCCGAGTAAGGGTGTGTATGACCGCACTGCCGGTGAACTTATCGCATCTCTCCGAAAGCACCTTGATGCCATTGGGGCTACGGGCGGCGACTGGAAACAGCCAGCCGGAGCATGAAGTCGGGTTAATCCTCTCGATGGGGACGGAGTCAAAAACGACAACGTGACCAAGTTCCGATATGCCCTGGTGGAGTCGGACTCCCTCTCCATCGCCGAGCAGGATGCGGCGTTCCGCAAGATGGAGCTGCCCATCGTTGCTCTTGTACACAGCGGCGGCAAGTCCCTCCACGCAATCGTCCACATTGATGCGGATGATTATATCGAGTACAGAAAACGGGTGGAATTCCTCTACGATTTTCTGGAAAAGAACGGCGTGTCCATCGACAAACAGAACCGCAACCCCTCCCGTCTCTCCCGTATGCCGGGTATTACGAGGAATGGCAACAGGCAGTATCTCGTGGCGGCGAACCTCGGACGGAAGTCGTGGAATGACTGGATGGATTATGCGGAGGGTGTATCTGACGAGCTGCCGGACATGGTATCTCTCGATACTTATAAGAACAACCCTCCTGAACTGCCGGAGGAACTTATCGAAGGAATCCTGCGCAGAGGACACAAGATGCTGATTTCCGGCTCATCCAAAGCAGGCAAGTCGTTCCTGCTCATGGAGCTTTGCATCGCTATCGCTGAAGGCAGGACATGGCTTGGTTTCCCCTGCAAAAAAGGACGGGTGCTGTATGTCAACCTGGAAATCGACCCTGCCAGCGCAATCTGCAGGTTCTTGAAGATTTATGACGCACTCGGTCTGAAAATGCAGAATACAGAAAACATCGTGGTATAGAACCTGCGCGGTCATACCGTCCCGCTCGACCAGCTTGTTCCGAAGCTCATCCGGCGTGTGCGTGACCAGCACTTCGATGCTATCGTGATCGACCCCATCTACAAGGTCATCACAGGTGACGAGAACAACGCTTCCGAGATGGGCGCGTTCTGTAACCAGTTCGACAAAATCTGCACGGAAACGGGCTGCTCGACTATCTACTGCCACTATCATTCAAAAGGTGCGCAGGGTGCCAAGCGCGCAATGGACAGAGCAAGCGGTTCTGGTGTGTTTGCACGAGACCCGGATGCGCAGCTCGACATGATCCAATTGGAACTGACAGATGACCTGAAAAATAACGTCCGGGACGGTCACGCCACGGCATGGCGGCTGGAGTCGAGCCTCAGAGAATTTGAGAACATCGACCCCGTCAACTTCTGGTTCGAGTACCCCATCCACAGGCTGGATACCTCGAATGAGCTGGGCAAGTGCGGACCGGAAGGCAGCGCCATCGGCAACCTCACAAGAAGCAGCAAATACACCACCCCGGAAGAACGGCGCGAATCCATCAACACCGCCTACGATATCTGCAGCGTCAATATGCCCGTTACAGTGAAGGCAATGGCGGAATACCTGGATGTCACCGAGCGGTGTGTCCGTGACAGGCTCAAGGAGCTGCGCAGCGAATACTGGTGCCGAAACGGTACCGTTGGCAGGATTGAACAGGAAGAAAAGCAATCATAACTGTTTTTCCGTTCTCGGAAGAAAACGGAGAAAATCATCGCTTTTCTTATATCGGAAATGCACCTTAAATATATAGATTCCGTTCCGTCATCGTTCCGTGTATCGGGAAAGGCTTAACAGCCGCCTTTCCCAACACGAGAACGGGACGCGCGGGATTTCCGAAATCAAATACGTTTTCCGTGGAGGTACAGTATGGAATTTTTTATAGCAATGAATCCACCAACCGTAACCGCTCAGATGAAGCAGGTGCGGGTGGTCGGAAATAAACCGATATTTTATGACCCACCGAAGGTCAAAGAAGCAAGGCTGTCACTTAGTGGACATCTTGCGAAATATAAGCCGCTCTCGCCGATTATGGGGGCTGTTTCACTCCGTGTGATATGGCTGTTTCCGAAGGGCAAGAGCCATAAAAACGATGAATGGCGGGTGACCCGTCCCGATACCGACAATCTCGAAAAGCTCTTGAAAGACTGTATGACGTCGGTCGGCTTCTGGAAGAACGATGTCCAAGTAGTCAGGGAGTATGTTGAGAAACGCTGGTCGGACGAGCCGTGCGGCATCTACATCGAAATTGAAGAATTGGAGGACAACAACCATGTATAAAAACAGTGAAGGATACAGCGACCCGACTGCCGGCGAGGCAATAGGCCGGATTACAGGTGAGGAGAAAAAAGCACGTTCTGACAGACGTAAGGCGCAGCGGAAAAAGAACCGCCAGGCTCGTAGTAGAAACACACGGGAGCATAAGGATAAACCGCTCCGTCATAAAGAGGAGGCGGATATATGACCCCATATGAGAATTTAGCAAACGCTATCATCATTCAAGCGGTCAAGGATTACCGCACAGCACTGAAAACACTGAAACGGAACCCGGATAACATGGATGCCGCAGATACAGTCAATGAAGTCGAGCGTTTTTTCCACTCCCAGTGGTATACGGCTTTATCGGACGTATCTGGCGAATATCTCATTCGAAAATTAAAGCAGGAGGTGTATGGCTCATGACAGCAAAAGAATATCTGAGGCAGGCTTACCGCTTAGACCAGAAAATCAACAGCAAG
>JAJBUL010000089.1 GCA_020860365.1 Clostridiales bacterium
CCTTCGCCAGATTCAACAGTTCCAGCACACCGCGGAAGTTCGGTGTCCTGCCCTGCTTCGGGAACTCATACCAGACATAAAGGAAGAGCGCCTGCAGAAGCATCGATTCCGATTTCTCCCAGAATGGATCAGACGGATTCGCCCCTTTCGGCGTTGTGTTCGCAATCAGACTCGTAATCAGCTTTGTGATGTCTTCCTCACAGCGGATGTATTCGAAAGGATTGTACCCGTCCGAGGCATCCATATCGACAAGATTTAAGACAATCACCTTGTAGCCCATCATCTCCAGATAATGGCCAATATCCCTTAACAGCTCGCCCTTTGGATCACAGAACACGTATGAGGTATAGCCACAGTTATAGCCGTTTGGCTTTACTACAAAGAAGGATTTCCCCGCGCCGGAACCGCCTATGATCAGCACATTGTTATTCAGCCCTGTCATACGGGTGTTCATGCTGATACGGATATGCTCGGAGAGGATCTTATTTTTCACTCCATCGCTGTCCATCAGCTTTTTGTTAATCTCCTGCGGCGTGGCAATCCGGCCGGAGCCGTACTCGCGTCCGGGCATATAGTTGCGCCGATTACTCATATCATAAGCAAAAACAATCAGCCAGACCAAAATCGCCACCAGGACAGTCCGCGACGTAATCGGAGCCATCTCAAACGGTAATGGATGTGTCAGTACCTCCTGCATAAGGTCCGTCAGATTATCCAGACTGATCTTCTGACTATAAAGCTTTCCAAGACAATATCCGACATACACGGCAAGAAGGAATAAAAAGAAAAAGAAACCATAATTCGGCTTCTTCTTGTTCAGTATATTCAAAATCACTCACCCCTGTCTATGTCCTGCTATGAGGCTTGGCCGGACTCGTGCGATTCACAACCGGATTCTTTGTCTGAGACTTCTGATTTGGATTCTTCTGGTTTTGATTCTTCTGATTTGGACTCTTCTGGCTATTCTCCATACTCAGATTCGACTGACCTTTACGAATTGTCTGGTCTCTATGGTCTGTCCGGTCAATCTCCATGTTCAGGTTATGTGCAAGATTCTTCAGCCGCTCATTTTCCATCCGGATGTCCGGTTTCTTCATCGCTTCCGCCACTTCCTGACCAGAGGACAATTCCATTGCGCCGTTTTTCATATTGACCACCTGGTACATTTTCTCCGTGTAGATTGCCGCCCGACAGAAGATGCCGCCCCCGGTTGTCATCTGAAACTGATCTGATTTGGGGATAATCACGGTATGAATTCCATCCGGCATCTCATACATCGACCAGTTCTCGTGCTGCTTGAATGGCGGCATGGTTATCCATGAAATATCGCTGCGGTCACTTACCTCTTCATCATGTCGAATCAGGCTATACTGCACCGTCGGAGACACCAGCGGCAGTTCTGTCCGCTCTACAGCCGATTGACGGATGGGTTCCTTATTTTTCCTCCAGGTGCGTGAAATTCGCCATGCGTGGGGAGCCGTTTCCTGCATCGTAAGCATACCAGCAATCGGGCGCATCCCAATCTGCTTCTGCTCCTGCAGCGCCTCATTCGCAGACCGGGCGAGTTCCTGCACCTCCGGAGTTTCATTTCTATGACGGTCGATACCAGTGCGGGCATAATCTTCCGCGCTGATCGGGCCGACTTTAACTTCTCGGAACCGACCAGCATTATGGTCAAGCAGGAATGCTTTGAATTTTGCCGCATCGGATGGAGAGATGACATACTGCGTGCGGCCATCGCCTCCGCACAGATCCGGCAGTCGCGCAAGCAATATCCCGTGGTCTTCCATCTCTTTTTCGATGTGCTGCAACAGCGCCCTGTCCTCCGTGGAAGCGTTGATAAGCATAAAATCATCGCCCTTTATGTTGCGGAACCGGTTGAGTGTCGTCGCACCTTTCCATTTGGCCAGGTAGACCGTATTCATTAGCTTCAGAATCATCATTGCGGCTTCCGATGTGATTTTTCCGACCCAGTACGCGCTTTTCCCCGTGACAAGTACAATCTGACAGGCATCCTGCACTTCACTCATATCGCCGCTCTCCTTTCCTCGGGCTGTTTCGCATGAATCTTTTCTTCATAAGCTTCCTGCACCTTGCTCCTGACTACACCGTCAAATAGGAAACCACTGATCTCGACCAGCGAGCGCCATTCCCCATTCTCATGATTGGAAGGAAAAGCAAGCCGGATGCCGGCACCATCCTTCGTCTTATAAATACGGATGTTTTTGATCGTGATAGCGTTCTCATAAGTAACTGTAGCATAGCCGAGCAGGTCTTCTTTCTGATATACATTTACAGAAACATCGACTTTTGGTTTATGAATATCTGTTTGGGCGATCTTATACAGGCTTTCACTGACAGCCAGATCAATCTCCTTTTTCACCTCTTTGGTGACTTCCAGCACATCCCGCCAGTCGCTTTCCCCAAGCTTTCTGCGGGGAAGCAAAACAGAAGATTTTGCCTCCCCATTCTCTCTTGTAAAGCTGACCACCTTCACCCCATGGATCGTGAACAATCCATCTATGGTCACATCCCCTGCCGCAAGTAAACTCCCCTTATCTACAATTCTCATATCTGCTTTTACGTCCACCGAAGCACCTCCTCTGCCGGGTTTTCGCTTTTGGTCAAAATTTCTGTCCCCGATACTTCTTCATCAGCAGGCAGTTCTCTATCCGGCAGCAAATCCGAATGTTCCGGGAACGCAAAACGCTTCACGACTTCTTCCGGCTTCCTTTCTTCAAAATAATCCGCGCCATACTGCTCGATTAATATAGGCTGAAAAAGCTTATCAAACCGGAGCAACCACGCCCTCTGATCCTTTTCCCGCTTTTGCTTCGCAAGCTTTTTAATTTCGGCATCCTTTTCCTTCAGTTTTTTCAGCTGCTCCTCCGTCTTTCGGATCTGTTCTGTTATCTTCTCCTGCTTTTTATCAATTTCCATAAAAATCCGATCTCCCCCTTATCCACATCCTGCTCACCGTCCTGCGTGCTTCTTCTGTATTGTTTTCTGCTGTTCGTCCCTCTGCACTTGCTCAGGTGCATAAGCCTTTTCTGAAACCTGCAGCAGATTCGAAAGTCCATCCGGCCTGCGGGCTGACAGATCATCAGGCAGCAGGTCCGTGACCTCTGGCTGCGCCAGCTTACGATTCTGAACCAGCGTCGGAGCATATATCGTCTTACTTACCGGATCATACTCATGTACAAGATCAGAAAGCTGCTCTTCTGGCGACACAGCCACCTGGTTCACTTCCTGAATCATCTGATCTGCTTCTTCTATGGACATAAGGCCATTCTTTGGTATGATTAGTGTTTCATGTACAGAAGATGGTGCAAGATAGAAGCCCTGCGGATACCGCTCTGCTACCTGATCCAATACGCCAGGGTAAAACAGGGTGCACGCTCCCCGAAGCAGTTCCTGGTTCGACAGGATTAAGGGACCATCTCCCAAAGGCATAAGTTCACCCAGGGACTCCATATTATTTTTCGGGTCTAAATATCCGAAAACTGACGCCATCAGAAAACTTTCCATTGGAAGAAACTGTGCCGGATAGCGCTCTTCCGAATTCTTTAAAGCCTGCTCATGCAGTTCTTCCAATGATATCCCGTATCGATGCTGCATCTCATTTGTGATCGGAATCGAATAAGAGCCGTTTTCATCTTTTCCAATTTCAATTTTGTAAACCGCCGCAATATCACTGTTATCCAGTCTCACATGCGGCCTGGTTGCCAGCAGATCGGCGTTTCTTTCACATCCAACCGCATCCAGTACGACATTGCCCCGCGCCGCATCCCAGTTACCCACCATATCCATGATGGCATAGATGTCATTACCGGCATAATCGTATTTCCCGCGCTTCTGGCTGTCATAGTCCACCTGCATCCCGGCGATCTGTTCCATCAGGCCTGATAATTCCCTGTCTTCCTGATAAAGGTGGTAGTAATTATCAAGATAAATAACCGGCGCTGTATTCACATCAGGGTCTCTGATGGTAAGACCCTTCTGTATGCCATTCTGTTTCGTCACATCCGCGACCTGAACCTCCCAGTTCTGATAAGAATCCGGCAGATAATCTTTGATGTGCGCTACCACATACCCGCAAAATTCATCTAAAGAGATTCCATCTTCTTCCCATCCATTTTCCCATTCATTCATATTCGCCCACCTCTTCCTCTGATTCTTCCGTTCCATCCTCTGCAGCAGCCTGTTTCTCCTGCATTTTCTCCAGAGCCGCTGCATACGCACGGAACCGACTCTCCTTTTTCTCCGCTTTTTCCTTAAATTCACAAATCGTCATTTTGCATTCTCCTCATCATACTGATTTTTTTCCAGGTTTATTTTCAAAGCATTTCAGCTTTACCGCCCTCTGTGCGGTTTCTGCTGTTCCCTTTTTTCCTGCGGCGGATTCTGTGCCGCTACAGATTCTGTCACTTTTGACTCTGCTTTTCTCGACAAATCAACTACATCTTTCCGCTCCTGCACAAACTCTGGGAGTTCCGTAAACCCGATGCTGTCCACGTACCAGGCTTTCGTTTTCCCTTCCTGGTTCATCAGGATCACATCGCTGACGGATAGGGAGTGTCCCCTGAAATCTTCCGGAAGATCCAGGTTAAACCGTTCATAAATCATATCCAGGACTTCCGTCTCTGAATGAATTTCTGTTTCTGACAGGTTGCAGACATAGATCAGATCATAATCTGCCCCGTCCACCTTATGACTCAGTTTTTGCAAAAGCGCCGTACCTTCATATATATATTCCCGGCCGACACCATCCCGGTTAATTTGGTAAATTCCAAAAGAATCCCCTTTGCCATCCAGAAGTATCGTTTCCATCAGTTTCTGCCCTGGTTCCGCATTTGTCCCTCTTATTTCTTCATTATCTGGAGCCATTATTTCATCCCTTCCTGTTATCATTTTTGCACTGTCTTCCAGCGCACACCGGCCTAACAGTTCCAGGACGTATTGCGGAGGGGTCCTGACACCCCTCTCCCAGTCCTCGATCGTCCGTATTGGGATATTGTATTTTGCACCAAATTCAGCTTGGGTCAGGCCAAGCAGGGATCTCATCTCTTTTATCGTCAGCATTTTTCTTTCCTCCAATCCGCTATGAGCAGCTGCCTATAAACAGCCGTTACCTGTACGCATACATTTTCGGCTTTTGACACCTGTCATCAGGTGAAACCTTGTTCGTTTCCGCAGGAATACTCTTCTCGTCCGCGCCGATCGCATCCACGTTATCTCTCGCGTCCATATTCAAAAGGGCGTTCAGTTCCGCCAGACGCGCCGATTTCTCAGCCAGTTCCTGTTCCTTTGGGAAAGGCTTTTTCAGTTCCTCCTGTGCGTTCTGCATCTGCTGACGCAGGTTTTCCAGTTTCTGCTCCGCCTGCGGAAGCAGTTTTTCGCCAATCGCAGTCAGGACATGGTTGATGCGCATGATGTTGCCGGAAGGATCTTTTCCAAGCTCGACCCGGTAGCTTCCGCCATTTTTTCTCAATGAAACCATATACTGCCGTGCGAACAGATCGAAAGTTGCTTCCATTGAAAAACCATGGTAGTCCCCGATTACGCCGTCCACTCCAGCTGCCCGCATAGAAATAGCCGCGTTTACCACTGCTTCGCCCGCATCCTTGTATTCGCTGTATACCGTCCCATTGACCGTCATCGAAAAGTGGTCCTTATCCAGCGCCGGAATTTCCTGCACCGTTTCCGCATCCGCTTTCAGACCTGCGATATACTGCTCGGTTCCCCTGATCTCAACCGGATATTTCTTTGCAATATCCGATTCCAGCTGATAGAACTGGCTCTTATAATTCGCTTTCAAAAGCTTCAGCTTGCTGACGTCCACGTCCAGCGACATCTTTTCTTTAATATAAGGATTGCTGGTCGCAAGCGCCTTAATTTCCGCATAGGTCAATGCCGTGTCGTCCACATCCTCCGCGGAACGGACAGGCGACTTTGAAGTCATGATCTGCGAGATAAACTTCTGCTTTGTCTCCAAAGTCTGCCAGGAAAATGCGTCGAATGTTCCTTCTGTGACATAGCGGTAAATGAATACTTTTTCATTGCGGTTGCCCTGGCGGAGGATGCGGCCCTCGCGCTGCTCCAGATCAGATGGCTTCCACGGCACATCCAGATGATGCAGGGCAACCAGCCGATCCTGCACGTTCGTGCCGGCTCCCATCTTCGCGGTTGAGCCAACTAAAATACGGACCTGACCGGTCCGCACTTTTTTGAATAATTCTTCTTTTTTTACCTCGGTGTCCGCTGTATGGATAAACGCGATCTCCTCTGGCGGGACGCCTTTTGCAATCAGCTTATTTTTCAAATCATCGTAAATATTAAAAGAACCGTCTGCTTTTGGTGTCGATAAATCGGAAAACACCAACTGGGTCAGCCGGTTCTCTTCTGTGTCTTTCCAAATGCCAAAAATATTATCCACGCAGCGGTTCACTTTACTGACTGCTTCATCCGGAAGCAGTTCATTGAGCAGACGCTGGTCCAGCGCCAGCTTTCTGCCATCCGTCGTAATCTTCAGCATATTATCAACGGTAGAATCAACCTCCCCATTGCGGACAGCATCCGCCCTTTGGGAAAAGGTTTCCACCATCTCTTTTTGAATCTCACTCGGCTGCAGCTTCTCGTCTATAAACTCTGATTCCGGAACCGGAAGGTTCAGCATATCCGCAGTCTGTACATCCGCACACTCGCGGAAAACGGAGATCAGCTCCGGCAGGTTATAGAAGCGTGCAAACCTTGTTTTCGCACGATATCCTGTACCCTCGGGAGCCAGTTCCACCGTGGTTGTCGTCTCACCGAAGTTCGCTGCCCAGGCATCAAATTTTCCCATTCCCATATTTTGCAGCGTGTCATACTGTAGATGTCTCATAATTGTATACAATTCTACCATTGAGTTGCTGACGGGTGTACCTGTAGCGAACGTCACTCCTCTCCCACCCGTAATCTCACCCATATACTGGCACTTCATGAACATATCGCTGCTCTTCTGCGCATCTGTCTGTGATAGCCCGGCTACATTGTTCATTTTGGTATAAATGAACAAATTTTTGAACCCATGGCTCTCGTCTACAAACAATCTGTCTACTCCAAGCTGTTCGAATGTAACCACATCATCCTTCCTGCTCTGGTCATTCAGCTTCGCCAGTTTGGCTTCCAGGGAGTGCTTTGTTTTTTCCAGCTGCTTTACCGTAAAGCTCCCCTTCCTCATCCCGGAAGCATCGGCATCGGAAAGGGCAAGCATGATATCATCAATCTGACGCTCAATGGAGGCAGCCTGCCTTTCCACAGATAGCGGAATCCGCTCGAACTGGCTGTGTCCGATGATAATGGCGTCATACTGCCCGGTCGCAATCCGAGAACAGAATTTCTTCCGGTTTGCCGGTTCAAAATCCTTTTTGGTTGCCACAAGGACATTGGCCCCCGGATAGAGCCGCAGGAAATCGCTTCCCCACTGCTGAGTCAGATGATTGGGTACAACAAACAGGCATTTCTGCGCCAGCCCCAGGCGGATACTCTCCATCGCCGCGGCAGTCATCTCGAACGTTTTGCCCGCGCCAACGCAGTGCGCTAAGAGGGTGTTATTTCCATATAAAATGTGCGCCACGGCATTTCTCTGATGCTCCATCAGCGTGATTTCCGGGTTCATCCCGACAAAACGGATATGACTCCCGTCATACTCACGCGGACGGATGGAGTTAAACAGTGTATTATACGTCCTGCCGATGTCCTCCCGCCTCTCCATGTCGTAGAAAATCCAGTCTTTGAACGCTTCTTTTATCATCTCCTGCTTCTGCTGCGCCAGGGTCGTCTCATTCCGGTTCAGGACACGCTTTTCTTTTCCGGCCTCATCGGTGACTGTATCATAGATTTTCGTATCCCGCAGGTTCAGCGCATCCTCCAGCAGGCGGTAACCGTTCGCCCGCTTCGTACCGTAAGTGGTGGTGGCCCTCACGTTTGTGCTGTCCCGCGATTTCCCGGTGATCTGCCATTGCCCGGTGAATCTGGAATACTGCACATCCATATTCATCCGCACACGCCAATGCGGCTGAAAAATAAACTCCATAAACTGCCGGATGTACTCCGGTTTCACCCAGGTCGCGCCCAGGTGGACTTCAATCTCAGATGCATCCAGGTCTTTCGGCTGTACTTTTTCAAGATACTCCACATTGACTGCGTAATGGTCATCCTGTTCCGCGTACTGCTTTGCCATCTGCAGCTTTGACCGCACGTTACCGGAAGCTGGCTATGCGTTTTATTGCCGCCAGTCCGCAAAATTTCATCCACTGCTTCTGAAGGGATTGAAATTACCCAGGCATAAAGCGCAGCCTGACGCTCCTCAATCGCGCGGATCTGATCATCCATGGATGGAATTATGGGGAAAGAAAAAGCAGAGACTGTTTCTGCCTCTGCTTCACTGATTGATGCTTCATTGACTTCATCGCCTTGTTCCGGATCTTCGATCAGATGTAAATCAGTTCCTGATAAATGGTCTCTTCCGCCATCTCCTTTAAGCTGTTCTGATGCGCTACCCACGCCATCTGGTCGCTCTTCTCCGGTCCCGGATACGCTTTCTGCAGCCCGTCCATCAGGACTTCCAGTCTCTCCTGTGCCGCTTTCTCGACGTCCGCCAGATAACGGTTCAGTTTCCCTGTCAGCAGGAGTGACGAGTACATCCCCCGTTTGTTCTCTTTCAGGTAAGTCTCCCGGAGCATCCCGTACTTCCCGATGCTCTCTTCCGGTGTCCTGTCG
>JAJBUL010000242.1 GCA_020860365.1 Clostridiales bacterium
ATGAGGAACCAAACACCTTAGATATCATCCCCACCCCGTGAATAGTAACAAAAATTTAAAAAAATTGTGACAAACCGTTTTGCCTGATTGACAAAAAGATTTCATAATTCTATAATGCACACAGGAAATTGTTTCGGAGCAAGACCGCCTGACAGCAGGTGCTGCGCCGGAACACTTTTGTGGTATAGGATGACGTGAAAACGCCTGATAAGTATAGGAAAGAGGATGAACGATGAATTTTTTAAATAAAATGGAACGGAAATTTGGCAAATACGCGATACCGAATCTCCCCGCGATTTTGATCGCCCTGTATGTGGCCGGCTACGTCATCGAGCTTATGAACTCGAATGTGATCTGGTATCTCTATCTGTCGCCGACCATGATTCTGAGAGGGCAGATCTGGCGTCTGGTTACCTGGATCATTATCCCGCCGTACAGCCTGGATGTTTTTGTTATCATCACGCTGTATTTTTACTTTTCGATCGGGAGGACCCTGGAGCGGACGTGGGGAGTTTTCCGCTTTAATGTTTACATTTTCTCTGGTATGTTATTTACCATCATCGGAGCTTTTTTGCTGTATTTTATCGCTCATGTGGACGGAGCATATTATTTCAGCACCTATTATGTGTGCATGTCCATGTTCCTCGCTTTTGCGGTGACCTACCCGGACATGCAGGTACTGCTGATGTTTATCATCCCGATCAAGATGAAATGGCTGGGGATTCTCTATGGCGTGCTGCTTCTGGCGTCCTTGGTACAGGGAAATATCGCAACGCGTGTCGCGATTGTGTTTTCTCTGCTGAACTTTGTGATTTACCTTGCGATGACAAGGAACCTTTACCGCTACAATCCGCATGAAATCCATCGGCGGCAGGAGTTTAACCGCAAGGTGAAAAAGGTGCAGCCCGTCAAAGGGAATACCAGGCATCGGTGCGCAGTCTGCGGTCGCACGGAAAAGGATGGGGATCACCTGGAGTTCCGTTATTGTTCCAAGTGCGAGGGCAATTATGAGTATTGTCAGGATCACCTTTTTACACACCAGCACAAGAGAAAAAACACGTGAGAAAGAGTGCAGGTACATGAAAAGACTTTGGCGGACGGCAACGATCCGGCGCCGTTTTCTGTAAGATATATTTAGGAAGGCAAAATGGGCAGTAAGAAAAAAGGAAAAAGCAACAAAGAAATCGAGAATAAAAAAAATATAACGCAGACAAAAAGTGCGCCTGTGAAAGTCGCAGTACAGAAGCAGCCCTGGTGGAAATCCCTGTTTGATCTTGGCCCGAAAAGAATTGTAACCGCCGTATTTTCTGCGGTGGTGATTCTGGTGGCGATGGTTCTGGCGATCAGCGAAGCTGGTGTGAATACGACGTATGTCGCGTGTGCGGTTGCGCTGGCTGTTCTGGCCGCGGTGTTCGTCCTGATGAATGTCAGCTACGGGAGTATCATCAGCTTGCTCGTTGGGGCCGCGGCGCCTGCCGCGGCGCTGGTGGCTCTGGAGAACTACACACATGTGATGTCCGACCTGTCGGTGATGATTATTATACTGAACCTGTTGTTTTTCTACGCGCTGTACGGCATGATGACCTTTGTGCTTGGCAGTGTGAAGCGGGGATTTCTGGTGGCGACGCTGATTCCCATGATCTTTGGTCTGGCGAATTATTTTGTTGTGAGCTTCCGTGGATCGCCGATTGTTCCGTGGGATTTCTTCTCGATCGGAACCGCCGCTTCGGTCGCCGATAATTATACGTTTACGTTAAGCTGGAAAGGCTGTTTTTCCGTGATTGCCTTTGTCTGGATCATTCTGATTTCCTCGAAGTCGCGGGTGCGTTTCCAGAGAAAAGTGGTGCGTATTCCGCTGGCCGCTGCGTTTGTGGCTGCCATGATCTTATACATATCCGGTATTCAGGCCAGTGAATTCCAGAGCTTTTTCGGAATGGACACGGCTCTGTTTACCATCAATGTTTTTTACCGTAACAATGGAATTGCGGCCGCTTTTCTGGGAAATCTGCGTTTCCTGAATGTGGAAGAGCCAGACGGCTATTCTGTGAGCGCGGTCACAGAGATTGCGGAGCAATATGCCGGGGATTCGACAGATGACGACCCAGATGATACGATTGAAGAGAATACGGTGGCAGAGAATACAACGAATGACACGACGGATGAAAGCACAACTGCAGTGGATACGACGGACGATACATCCAGCGGGGATACCGCAACAGCGAGTACAGCGGACGACAGCGATTCCGATGTTACGCAGTACCCGAATATTATTGTGATTATGAACGAGGCTTTTTCCGATCTTTCCGTGTGGGGGGACTTCGCGACCAGCGAGGAAGTGATGCCGTTCTTCAAATCTCTGCAGGAGGAAGCGATCGGCGGCGAGGTCTACGTATCGGTGAAAGGCGGCAATACCGCGAATACGGAGTATGAGTTCCTGACCGGAGATACGATGGGCTTCCTTCCATCAGGGAGTGTACCTTATCAGCAATACATCAAAAGCGACATGCCTTCTCTGGCCTCTTACCTTGGCGGCCTTGGCTACGATACGCTGGCGATCCATCCGTACAATGCGTCCGGGTGGGACCGGGACGATGTCTACGATTACTTTGGCTTTGATGATTTCCTGGATAAGACCGATTTTACCAACCCAACCTACGTCCGCAGCTACATCAGTGACAGCTCAGCGTTTGATAAGATCATCGAGCAGTACGAGGCGAAGGAGGAGGAGGAACGGCCCTTTGTTTTTGAGGTGACCATGCAGAACCACGGTGGTTACAGCTCGGATTCGCCTGGCTTTGATATTTATGTCGAGCTGACGGATGTGGAAAATAAGACCACTCAGGTCACGGCCACGGAAAAGTACCTGACTCTGATCAATATGTCGGACAAGGCGCTGCAGGAGCTGGTGGAATATTTTGAGGAAGAGGATGAGCCGACGATTATTCTGATGTTCGGCGACCATCAGCCGTCGGATTATATCACGAACCAGATTCGCCGGATCTGCGGGGTCTCTGAGCCGGAGACCGTCGAAGAGATTCAGCAGGGTTATCGGGTGCCGTTCGTGATCTGGGCGAATTATGACCTGGAGTCCGCGTATTACGACGGTATCAGCGTAAACTATCTTGGCGGGATTCTGCTTGAGGCTGCCGGCGTGCCGCTTACCGATTACCAGACTTACTTAAGCGAGCTGATGGAGGTCCTGCCGATCATCAATGGCAATGCCTATCAGGACGCGGATGGAAACTTCTATGCCTGGGATACGGACGACACCTATGATGACCTTCTGAATGCGTATCAGATGCTTCAGTATAATCATCTGGTGGATACGAAGCATCGGCTGAGCTGGTTCTTCGGGCTGGGGACAGAGTGACAGCGATCTTCTGTTTTGCGTGAATGGCAGCACGATCTGAGAAATGCCCATATGGAGGGCTTCGGACAGATATTTTTCAGGGCGCTTTGAAATATGCGGTTCTGAATGAATATACAAAAGGGCTATAAGAAGAAAATATTTGAGGAGTACACTGTTATGAAAAAAACGTTTGTAACCAAAGAACAACTGGAGAAAATCACACAGCAGTACCCAACACCGTTTCATCTCTACGATGAAGCGGGCATCCGGGCGAATGTCAGAGAGCTTTACGACGCCTTTTCCTGGAACAGCGGTTATAAGGAGTTTTTCGCGGTCAAAGCGACTCCCAACCCGTATCTGATCAATATTTTACATGAGTACGGCTGTGGCACCGACTGTTCCTCCATGACGGAGCTGATGCTTTCTGAGGCGATCGGAATCAAAGGCCATGATGTTATGTTTTCCTCCAACGATACGCCGGTAGAAGAGTTTAAAAAGGCGGCTGATCTGGGCGGAATTATCAATCTGGACGACATCACGCATATTGGGAAGGTGGAAGCGGCTGTGGGCAAGCTTCCGAAGACCATGTGCTGCCGTTACAATCCGGGCGGAATTTTCAAAATCAGCAACGACATCATGGACAACCCCGGCGACGCCAAATACGGCATGACGACGGAGCAGATCGAGGAGGCATTCCGCATCCTGAAGAGCAAAGGGGTAGAAGAGTTTGGCATTCATGCGTTTCTGGCAAGCAATACCGTGACCAACGATTATTACCCGATGCTCGCGAAGGTACTTTTTGAACTGGCTGTAAAGCTTCACGAATCGACTGGAGCGAGGATTAAATTTGTGAACCTCTCCGGCGGCATTGGCATCCCTTATCGACCGGATCAGGAGAAAAATGATATTTATAAGATTTCGGCAGGCGTAAAAAAAGTTTACGAGGAAGTGCTGATCCCGGCAGGTATGGGGGATGTGGCGCTTTATACGGAGCTTGGCCGCTATATGCTCGGACCATATGGCGTACTTGTGACACGCGCGATCAATGAAAAGCACACACACAAGGAATATATCGGTGTGGATGCCTGTGCGGCCAACCTCATGCGTCCGGCTATGTACGGCGCATACCATCATATTACTGTGATGGGGAAGGAAGACGCGCCCTGCGATCACGTGTACGATGTGACAGGCTCCCTCTGCGAAAACAACGATAAATTTGCCATTGACCGTCCGCTTCCAAAGATCGACATGGGCGACCTGCTCGTCATCCATGACACCGGTGCGCATGGTTTCTCGATGGGATACAATTATAACGGGCGTCTGCGTTCCGCGGAGATTCTCCTTCATGAGGATGGGAGTACACAGCTGATCCGGCGCGCGGAAACCCCGAAGGATTATTTTGCTACCTTTGACTTTAGTGACATTCTGAAAGATATGGCGTGGTAAGCAGAGGGTGAGCAAAGATGAAGAAAATTACAGAGATTGAAAATTTCCCCAAACGGCTGCTGATGTGCGTGTTTGGGGTGGTGATCTGTGCCATCAGCGTTGGCTTTTTCAAGCGGGCTGCTTTCGGCGTGGATCCTTTTCAGGCATTTATGGCCGGGTTGAACGCAGTCATCCCGCTTTCCTTCGGTACGCTGTATGTGATTGCCAACCTGCTCCTGTTGCTGTTTGCGCTGGTTGCCGACCGGCACTATATCGGGCTGGCTACCGTAGTCAATCTCTTTCTGGTTGGCTATATTGTGGATTATTCCCATCAGCTCCTGCTGCGCCTGCTTCCGGAACTGGGCGTCCCGGGGCGAATCCTCTGCCTGCTGATCGCGATTGTCATTATGTGCCTGGCCTCATCCTTTTATTTTACCGCGGATCTGGGCGTCTCGACCTATGATGCGGTGGCGCTGATCATTACGGGTACCTGGCACAAAGGACAGTTCCGGTGGGTGCGCATCGCGACCGATCTGATCTGTGTAGCAATCGGTGTGCTCCTTTATCTGATTTCCGGCGGCAGTCTGTCCGGGATCGGCGCGGTGGCTGGCGTGGGCACCATCATTACGGCGTTCTTCATGGGGCCGCTGATTGACTTTTTCAATCGGAAAGTGGCGCAGCCGCTGCTGCGGGGAAAGCAGGAGTAAAATCATGAAAAGCAGGAAATTGTGAAGGTACGGAACCGTTACGAAAGAGGAAGGAAAGGCAGCCTGTTAGCTGCCTTTTTTGCCAGCAGCAGGGCTGTATTTCGCGACAGAACCTTAGAAAAGGAAAAGATTTGAGAAAGGATCGGGAGAAGAATAAAATGCCGGAGCAGGGAAAAAAAGAATGGGCATTGGAGACATTAAAAAGAGTGGAACAGAAAATGGAACGGGTCAGCGCAAGGTCAGCGCATAAGATCCCCTATACCACGCGCGATGGAGTACACGATGACAGGTCGGATAACGCGAACATTGCGTGGTGGACAAATGGATTCTGGGGCGGAATGATGTGGCAGCTCTATGCGCTGACCGGAAAAACGCAGTACCGTCAGATCGCGGAAGAGAACGAGCAGGAGCTGGACCGGGTACTGATGGATTACAATGGGCTTGATCACGACAATGGTTTCCGCTGGCTGCCGACTGCAGTGGCGGATTACCGCCTGACAGGGAATCCTCAGTCAAGGAACAGAGGTCTGCTGGCGGCGGAGAATCTGGCCGGGCGCTATAACTGCGCCGGGAAATTTATCCGCGCCTGGAACGACTGGGAGGGAAATACGGATGACCACAGAGGCTGGGCGATCATCGACTGTATGATGAATCTCCCACTGCTCTATTGGGCGTCTGAGGAGACCGGGGATCCGCGTTTTTGCCAGATTGCGGTGAACCACGCGAATACCGCGGCGGAACATTTCATCCGGCCGGATGGCTCGGTGAACCATATCATAGAATTTGATTTCGAAGCCGGTGGGATGATAAAAAGCTATGGCGGCCAGGGCTGTGCAGTGGGGTCCTCCTGGACCAGAGGACAGGCCTGGGGACTTTATGGCTTTACCCTCAGCTATCTGCATACAAAAGATCCGCTCTATCTGGAAAGTGGGCAGAGAATCGCAGATTATTTTGTCGCAAATATTCCGGAAAGCGGATTGATCCCGGTCGATTTTCGTCAGCCTCAGGAAGTGACATGGGAAGATTCGACTGCTGCGGCGATCGCGGCCTGCGGTCTGATTGAGCTGGCCAGGGCAGTAACAGAAAAAGAAGCGGACCAGGGGCGCAGACAAAGCAGAGACTGGAAAGAGAACCGGGAAAAAGGATACCTTGAAAGAGAAGACAGCCAGGGAAGTGTGTATATGAACACGGCATTGGATTTACTGGAAACTCTGGCTCGAAAGCGTGTAAACTGGAACGACCAGGAGGACGACCTGCTTACCAGGTGCACGGCAGCGTACCATGACGCAGAGCATGAATATTCGATTATTTATGGAGATTATTATTTCCTGGAAGCGTTGATGAAGCTGACAGGGGAGGACTTGTTTATCTGGTGACCTGGGATCTGGCTCCGGCCTGTTCGGGGCAGGGAATGGGAAAGAGAGGAATACATGATGAAGCGTTACCATTATACAGAGGATGATTTTGCGACAAAAGAGGCGGCGCAGGCTTCCCTGATGCGGTTACTTGTCCCTTTGAAGGAATTTTACAGCGAGGGTGGCGCGCGGCTCGAAATCGGTGTGACGAGTGCGCATTACGAGAATGATACGGTTCCCATGGAGGCTTTTGCCCGCCCACTCTGGGGACTTGGGCCATTCTGGATGGGAGGCGGAGAAGACAGAGACTTTGAGAAGATTTACACGGACGGCCTTGCGTCCGGCTCCGACCCGGAGCATCCGGAATACTGGCATACCTGCCGGGACTTTGATCAGAAATTCTGCGAAATGGCGGCGATCGCTTACGCGATGCTGCTTGCTCCCGGACAGGCCTGGGAGCCTCTTTCTTGGCAGGCAAAAGAAAACCTGACCGAATGGCTCTGGGAGATCAATCGGCATGAATGCTGCGCCTGCAATTGGTACTGGTTCGCAATTTTGACGAATCTGGCCTTAAAAGTGTGCGGAATGCCCTACAGCAGGGAATGCATGGAATCCGGTCTTGCGAAGATGGAAGAGTATTACGATGCGGGAGGCTGGTACCACGACGGGAACGGTGGGGAAAAAGACTATTATAATCCATATGTGATGGTATCGTTTGGCCTGATTTACGCCATGTTTATGGAAAAGGAAGAGCCGGAGCGCTGCGCCAGATTCCGCCAGAGAGCCAGAGAATTTGCACTGGATTACCGCTACTGGTTCGCCCAGGACGGCGCCTCCATCGCTTACGGGCGTTCGATGACCTATCGGTTCGCGCAGGGCGGGTTCTGGGCTATGGCTCTGCTAAGCGGAACCGATGTCCTGCCGCTGCCCCAGATCAAAGGGATCCTGTCGCGCCATCTGGCCTGGTGGCTGAATCAGCCCATCTATGATAATGCAGGGATTCTGACCATCGGCTACGCCTACCCGAACCTGCAGATGTCAGAAAGCTACAACGCGCCTGGCTCGCCCTACTGGGCGCTGATGGCGTTTGCTTTTCTGGGGCTTTCGGACGACCACCCCTATTGGGCGGTCGAGTGCGCGCCGATGCCAGAGCTGGAAACGCAGCACTACCTGAATCACGCGGCAATGCTGATGCAGAGAAACCACAGCCATGTGGTCGCTCTCGTGCCCGGTCGCATTCACGCGGACGGACACAGCCATTCTCTGGAAAAATACGGGAAATTTGCTTATTCCTCCCGCTTTGGGTTCAGCATTTCCCGCTCGTTTCTGAACCTTCATGAATGCGCCGCAGACAGTACTCTGCTCTTTGCAATCCATGGACATTATTACCCGAAGGATACCATCGAGGAAGGCTATACCATCGATGCGGAGCGGATTGTCGTTGCCTGGTCTCCCTTCCCATCCATTCGGGTCGAGACGGAAATCCGCCCGACCGAAAAAGGGCACATCCGTACGCATCGGATCACCAGTGAAATCGAATGCACCGCCTATGACAGTGGCTTTGCGCTCCGGTCGGATCCCGGTCTGCTTTCAGGCAGCGGATGCAGTGACAAAGAGACGGCTCCAGGCATACGCCAGTATGCCGATGGGCGTACGGCGACCGTGGAGCATATGGGAGATTATTGTATGGTAACCTCCCTGTCCGGGAACGGACAGGGACAGATTCTCACACCGGATCCCAACACCAATCTGATCGCGCCAAAAACCAGGATCCCGATGGCCGTCTACCAGATCAGAAAAGGAATACAGGTGATAGAGACTGAAGTAAGCTATCTGTAAATCAGAAAAAAAGGAAAAAACCGCGTTACTATTCACGGGGTGGAGAAGACGGACTGAGATTTTGAACTTTCGTGA
>JAJBUL010000317.1 GCA_020860365.1 Clostridiales bacterium
CGGCGCTGATTTTGATGAAATGAAACGGTGGTACGACGGGTATTCCTTTGAGGACACGCCCTATGTCTACAGTCCGAAATCTGTTATGAGCGCTATAAAGTTCAATAAAATCCGAAACTACTGGACACAGATGGAAACCTTTGAAAGCCTGAAAGAATATATTGGCATGGACTTTGACGGCCTGCGGAATGCTGTAGTCGAGATGCTTGGCAGTAAGCCGGTCAGTATAAAGATCAGTACATTTCAAAATGATATGACTTCCTTCAAGAATAAAAATGATGTGCTGACGCTTCTGATCCATTTGGGATATCTTGCCTATGATTCCGGGAAGCGTGAGGCATACATTCCAAATCAGGAAGTAGCGGAAGCCTTTGAGGATGCAGTGTGCAATGAAAACTGGGGGATCGTAGGAAAGGCTGTGGCCGATTCGGAGAGATTGCTTGAAGCGACGATCGCCGGGGATGCGGCGGCGGTAGGAAACGCGTTGGAAATCATTCATGAGTCGGTAAGCTCTGTGCTGCAATATAATAATGAATCCTCTTTGAGCTGCGCAATAACGATCGCGTACTATACGGCAAAGAATTATTACCGCATTGTCAGAGAGTTCCCGGCCGGGAAGGGTTTCGCGGATCTCGCTTTTATTCCGAGAAAAGGAGTCGGCAGACCGGCGATGATTGTTGAATTGAAATATGAGAAGGACGCGGATACTGTAATCAGGCAAATACATGATAACCGTTATGATGGGATATTAAAAGATTGCTTTGGGAATCTGTTGCTGGCGGGAATCAATTACGACAAAGACGCAAAAGGAACTGACGCGAAGAGGCACCGATGCGTGATAGAAAGGGTGTAGGCAGGGGAGTCTGAAAAGCTGAGATACAGGGATATGAGTTCCGGTGAGAGCCGGGGCTCTTTTTCGCGTGCAAAAAAATCATGACACAGGGGACAGAATGCCAAAATCGGATGCTCGCATCCGCAGCATTATACCTTTTTGCCGTTTTAATCATATCATTCAGGAAATGAGGAAACGTTTGAAGTACCTTTATTCGGGATCGGAGGAGAAATTACTTTACATGTGTGATTCTAAGGCTGATAAACCAGATAAGGACATCCAGGGCATGGGCGATTCTGAGACTGAAAAACCGAATAAGAAAATCGTGGATATGGGAATTTATGAGGTTGAAAAACCAGACAAGAAAATTCTGATTCTTGCGAACAGCGACGGCGGGCTGTACCGTTTCCGGGGCATGCTGATCGAGGCGCTCCTGAAACTGGGATATGAAATCCATATCTCGGTCCCGGACGGCGAATGTATTCCGCTTTTTACGGATATGGGATGCCGTTTTATCGACACGCCCGTTGACCGGCGCGGGCTGAACCCGAAGACAGATATGGCGCTTCTCAGAATGTATGTCGGCATCGTCAGCCGCGTGGAACCGGATCTGGTGATCACGTACACGATCAAGCCGAACATTTACGGCGGGATCGTATGCAGGCGGCGCGGGATCCCCTGTGCGGCCAACATCACCGGGATGGGAGCCGTGTTTCAGAAACGCGGCCCGCTGCGGGCGTTTGTGACGCTTCTGTACAGGGCAGCTTTGAAAAACGCGAAGGTTGTTTTTTTTGAAAACGGGGAAGACCGGAAAACATTTGAACGACGCGGGATTTGCACAGGGGAACAGAGCCATGTGCTGCACGGCGCGGGCGTGGATTTGGCTTATTTTCAGTACGCGGCGTATCCGGCGGATGACGGCCCGGTTCATTTCCTGTTTGCCGGAAGAGTTATGAAAGAGAAAGGCATGGACGAGATGTTTGAGGCCATGCGGCGGCTGCGCGCGTCCGGCGAGGACTGCGTGCTGGACGTCCTGGGGGATTATGAGGAGGACTACTCATCCGCCATCCGGCAGCATGAGCGGGACGGATGGCTGAATTATTACGGTTATCAGAAAGATGTGCGTCCGTTCATCCGCCGGGCGCATTGTTTTGTGCTTCCGTCATGGCATGAGGGGATGGCGAACGTGAACCTCGAGTGCGCGGCATCCGGACGCCCGGTGATCACCAGCGATATACCTGGATGCAGGGAGGCGGTGGTCGACGGGGTGAGCGGGCTGCTGTGCGAGAGCAAAAACGCAGACAGCCTGTATGCTGCGATGAAACGCTTCCTGGGTCTCTCCCGCGGCGAAAAGGAAGCTATGGGGAAGGCGGGGCGAAGGCATGCGGAAGCGGAGTTCGACAAGAGGAAAGTGGTGGAGGAGACGCTGGGGTGTCTGTCGGAGCGGACAGAAAGGTCTGATATAGAGTGAGTGATAAAAATGATGGGTTCTCAGGGAAATCCCGAGGAGCCGAGATTTCCCTAAGAGTCCCAATAATGTTACATGGATGGTATAAGTTGGAGAGACAATAAGATGGCTGAGACAGACAGAGATCCTGTGTACGTTTTACAGGTCGTCACACATATGAACCGCGGCGGTCTGTAGATAATTTTTGCCTGGAGGTTTTTTGAGTGAAAACAATAAACAATCCTTTAAGAATTTTACATATTGTAACCTATATGGGGCGTGGCGGGTTGGAAACCATGCTGATGAACTATTATAGGTATATTGACCGAGAGAAAATACAATTTGACTTTTTGACGCATCGAGATTTGGAAGCAGACTATGATCAGGAAATATTGGCTCTGGGAGGAAAGATTTATCATGTGTCTCGACTGGTGCCTTGGAGTAAATCATATAAAAGTGAATTGAGAAAATTTTTCAATGAACATTCTGAGTACAAAATTGTACATGTGCATCAAGACTGTTTAAGCTCAGTGGCTCTGCAAAGTGCGAAGGAATGCGGGGTACCTATCCGGATTGCTCATAGCCATAACAATAGTCAGGACAAAAACCTAAAGTATCTAATTAAACGGCATTATATGCGAACGATACCAATTTATGCTACAAGTTTATTTGCTTGCTGCAAATCTGCGGGAGAGTGGATGTTTGGCGATCAAAAATACCAAATACTGCCCAATGCGATTGATGTGGGCAGATTTGAATATTCTAAAAGAGTAGCATCAAGAATGCGGGAAAGTTTAGGTGTTGGCAATTCTATCTTAATAGGACATGTTGGCAGCTTTAAGCCGCAAAAAAATCATGGATTCCTGATAGAAATATTTTCTCGTATTGTATCCATTAATTCTGAAACAAGATTGCTTTTGGTGGGAGACGGCGGAGAAATGCCAAAGATTAGAAAGCAAACGAAGATGAAAGGGCTTGAGGATAAGGTGATTTTCGCAGGGTCTCGAGATGACGTGAGTGAACTCATGCAGGCTATGGATGTATTTGTTTTACCGTCTTTGTACGAAGGGCTTCCGGTCGTTGCAATTGAGGCACAGGCAGCCGGGTTACCATGTGTTGTTTCTGATGGCGTTCCTGAAGAATGTAATGTAACGGAAGGGCTTGTGACATGCAAAAAACTTTGCGAATCACCAGAAGATTGGGCGAAACATATTTTGACGCAGGCAGGGAAAACGCGAAGAAGTCATATGACGGAGATTCAGGCTGCTGGTTACGATGTTGTTGATGCTGCGGCAAAATTGGAAACATTTTATTTTGAAGCTGCTGCAAGAGGATAGGGATATGGCGTTAATTACAGTTTTTACACCTGCATACAATCGGGCGCATACATTGCCGAGAACACCAGCAAAATAAAAAAATCATAATCCGGCCGGTATTCTTGCAAAGTTTTTCTTACACATGTCGGACTGATTACGCCGGGAGAGGGTTATATAGTGAACGACAAAAATAATTTGTCGTTCACTATAAAGGGGATGCACACGATCGCGCAGGGAAGGTTGCTTACGTAGCCCGCGATCGGCGCGATAATAAACGACATAAAGTCGTTTACTATCATTCGGAAAGGGATCAGATAATGTCGGAGTTATTGCCCATCGTAATATTTATTTTTTTCATGGCTCTGCTCATGGAGGCTCATTCCGCGCGGAATATCGAGACAGGGGAGTATGTGAGGAAGGATATTTTCTTCTGCGTTATCATGACCATTGTGATGATTGCGTTTGTCGGGCTGAGAACACAATATAATGACACCGGTACCTACATTCACTCCTATGAGCTTGTGTGCGCTTCCAGTTCGCCGTTCAGCGATATATCATGGACGATCGGGGATAATTTCGGATTTAATTTTGTCAACGCATGCCTGGCGTCTCTGGGCGTCTCTACGCAGTCTTTCTTAATGCTGTATGCGATTGTGACGGTAGCCATATATGTCTGGTTTATCCGGAAATATGGCGGAAATATGCCGGCATGCATGATGCTCCTGGTTGTCGACGGCGGGTATATTTTTGCCCTGGCAGCGATGAAACAGTGCATAGCGGTTGCGTTTTGCCTGATTGCCACAGACTGCGCGTTCCGGAAGAAGTGGGCGCCGTTTGTCATATGGATTCTGATTGCGATGACATTTCATCCGTATTCCTTCCTGTACCTTGTCATTGTATTGCTGCGGTTTCAGCCGTGGTTGCGGCGGACCTGGTATCTGCTCGGGCTTTCACTGGCCGCGGGCGCCCTCCTCCAGGTGCTGGTGGGAGGTATTATCTCAGTTACGTCCATGCTGGGGGAGTCCTATACGACGGAATCGTTTGCGGGCGAGGGGGTCAACGTCTTCCGGGTGATGGTTGCGTGGGTGCCGGTTGTACTGTCCTTTATGGTCCGCAGAGAGATAGATGTGAAGAAAGAACCGATCCAGTCGATTATATTGAATCTCTCCATGATACGGGCAATGATCATGTTTATCGCATTGTTCGGCACGGCAAATTATTTCGCGAGGCTGGCAAATTACTTTTCCATATTTCCCTGCATATCCATTCCGTGGCTGATCGGTAAGTTTGAGATTGATAACAGAAAGCTGCTGACTTTTGCGGCAATTGCCGGTTATACGGTCTACTTTATATATGGCAGTGCCTTTAACCAGGTGTTTGACAATAATTACGCGCGGATCACGATAGGGGAATATGTAAGATCATTTTTTTAAGCTGTATGTATTCAGGCAGCGATTGAAATGGCAGGAATGGAGTGGAGAAACTTATGGAGCCTGTTTTGACTGTTTTTACGCCTGCCTATAACCGGGCGCATACGATCGGGCGGACGTATGAAAGCCTGAAGGGGCAGGGGTGCAAAGATTTTGTCTGGCTGATTATTGACGACGGATCGACCGACCATACGGAGGATCTGGTGCGGAAGTGGCAGCGGGAGGACTGCGGTTTTGAAATACGGTATGTGTACAAGGAAAACGGCGGCATGCACACGGCCCACAACACCGCGTATGAGAATATAGATACGGAACTGAACACCTGTATCGATTCGGATGACTGTATGGCTGACGGCGCGGTTGAAAAGATACTGCGGAAGTGGGAAGAGGTCAGGGACTGCGGCTATGCGGGGATCATCGGGCTGGATGCAGACATGGACGGCAGAATCATAGGAAACGTGTTTCCCGGCGGAATGTCTGAAACGACGCTTGCCGGATATTACGCGTCCGGCGGCAGCGGAGACAAAAAGCTGGTTTACCGCACGGACATTATACAAAGATATCCGCCCTATCCGGTTTTTGAGGAAGAGAAGTATGTGGCGCTGGGTTACAAGTACCGACTTATCGATCAGGATTATAAGCTCGCCGTATTAAATGAGACGCTTGTGAACGTGGATTACCAGGCGGACGGATCAAGCGCCACGATGTGGAGACAGTATGTAAAAAATCCGCGCGGGTTTGCGTTCTGGCGTAAAGTCTGTATGCAGTACCCGGAATCCGGGAAGCGTCTCATCATCGACTGTATCCACTATGTTTCAGACAGCATCATGTCACAGAATAAGAAATTTATAGCGGAATCGCCGAGAAAGTTATTGACGGTGATATCCATACCGTTTGGCGCAGTTCTGTATTGCATAACCATATATAGAGGGCGGGAGGTTTAAGATGTTGGATGCTTTTAAAATGCGTCCATCACAGTAGGGAGAATGATATGATACCTAAAACAATCCATTATTGCTGGTTCGGGAGAGGAACAAAACCGAAACTGGCTGAAAAATGCATAGAGAGCTGGCATAAATACTGCCCGGATTATGAGATTACGGAATGGAATGAGGACAATTTTGACGTTAGCCAGAACTCATATATGAGATACTGCCTTGCTCACAGGCAGTATGCGTTCCTGAGCGACCTGGTCAGGCTTCATGTCGTCCATGAGTATGGAGGGATTTATTTTGATACTGACGTGGAGCTGCTGAGGAATCCGGAAGAATTGCTTTCATATGAGGCGTTCTACGGGTTTGAGAACAACTCTTACATTAACACCGGACTGGGATTCGGTGCGGAAAAAAAACACCGTTCTGTCAGAGCCATGATAGAACGTTATAATACAGATTCCCCCAATCTCGGTGTGGGAGGTACATCGGACACTGATGCTGACGACCTGAACTACCAGCCGGTGGGCTGTCCCAGATTAAACACTGAGGCGCTGCTGCCGTTTGGATTGAGCCTGGATGGGAAAAGGCAGTCAGTTGCAGACGCGGAGATCTTTCCGCCATCCTGGTTTAACCCATTTGACAGCGTCACAGGAAAACTGGAGTGTACGGGCGAAACCATATCGATTCACTGGTACTCAAAAAGCTGGATGAGTGGAGGAGAAAGGCTTAGAAGCAATCTGTTAAGACCCATTCACCGTGTTTTTGGTAAATAGTTTTGAGATCCTGAAATGGCTGAGTCTCAGATGAGGTTTTTTGGCTCTGCCGTAAAATCTGATGATTTTTTACAAAAGGGCAAAGGAGAAAAAACAATGAAACCATATTTTCGTGTATTCTATAATTTCCTGAAACTGCGTACGGCAGCGTTTAAAAATGGCGCGAATCTGACAGCAGCCGGGGTTGAACTGTTTGATAGAAGAGCAAGATTTCTCTTTAAAAGGAACAGCAATATTCGATTGGGAGGAAATATTGTTTCAGACGGCAGGAGCATGATTGTGGTTGATCCGGGAGCGGAATTGAGTATCGGAAATCATGTTTATATGAATGAAAACGCTATGATATCCTGTAAAGGAAGAATCCGTATCGGTGATAACTGCAAATTCGGACCGAATGTCTGCATCTTTGATAATAACCATCGTTTTAGTCCTGAGACCGGCGTCAGTGATGATCACCGGGTTAGTGAGATTCACATAGGTTCCGGGTGTTGGTTAGGCGCAAATGTAATAATATTACCGGGGGGGGTATAGGGGACAATTGCCTGATCGGAGCTGGATGCATTATATGCCAGGAAATACCCGCCGGTTCTCTGGTTGTGCAAAACAGAGACCTGGATATCAGACCATTACGTGGGAAACGCTGCACGTAAGCATGAGGAAGTGGTACAAACAGATATGCTTCAAAAACATCCGCAAGCGATTCGTGTTACCCATATCCTCATAAGTGAGGTTATATAAATGAAGAAAAAAATGTTAATCATCTCCCATGCGATGGAGTTGGGCGGGGTGGAGCGAAGTCTTCTTGGGCTGTTAAACTCTATAGATTATGATTCTTACGAAGTTGATTTATTTCTTCTTCGCCATGAAGGCGAATTACTAAGGTTCATCCCATCGGAGGTACATCTCTTGCCGGCGATCCCTCCGTATACAGTACTGGCCAGACCGATGTCAGCGACTCTGCGAGAAGGACATTTTTTGCTTACAGCGTCTCGCTTGGCTGGCAGAACTGCGGCTCAAATATATGCGAAGATGCATCATCATAAAGAAAGCATTGTTGCATTGGAATACAGTCATAAATATACAAAATGGCTGATGCCGAAAATTCAGCCGTTGGTGGAGTATGATATGGCAGTCAGTTTTTTGATTCCTCACTATTTTGTGGCTGAAAAAGTCCGGGCGAAAAAGAAAGTCGCATGGATACATACAGACTACACAAAAGTAGAGATTGATAGAAGATCAGAACTAAAAATGTGGGAGAAGATGGACTGGATTGCATCAATTTCCGAGACAGTTTCTATATCTTTTTCCGATGTGTTTACATCTCTGAAAGAAAAAATACTGCTGATCGAAAATATATTGCCTGAGAAATTGATTCGGTATCAGGCAGACGAACAGAATGTCTCCCATGAGATTACAAATGAAGATTCAATCAGGCTTCTCACGATAGGGCGTTTCATGCACGCTAAAAATATGGATGAGATACCGAGGATCTGTAGTCTGATTCGCAAAACGGGGCTGCATATTAAATGGTATTTGATCGGTTACGGCGGTGAAGAATCTCTGATTCGGGAAAAGATTGCAGAGGCGCAAATGGAGGATTACGTGATCATCCTCGGCAAAAAAGACAATCCCTATCCGTATATAAAAGCCTGCGATGTGTATGTCCAGCCCAGCCGCTACGAAGGGAAATGTGTGGCGGTTCGCGAGGCGCAGATGCTCGGCAAACCGGTCATTATAACGAATTATGCGACATCATCCAGTCAGCTGGAGGACGGCGTGGACGGCGTGATCGTGCCGATGGAGACAGAGGCATGCGCGGCGGGGATGGCAGATGTGCTGCGGGATCGCGAACTGATCTACAGGCTTCACAGAAATTGTCTGGAGCGGGACTTTTCCAATGCGGGGGAGGTTGAAAAGCTTTATAGGCTGATCGCGTGAAAAGCAGCCGGAAACCGACATCCGCCCTCAGTCGTTTCAT
>JAJBUL010000221.1 GCA_020860365.1 Clostridiales bacterium
AGGAAGAGGCAGAATTATCCGTGAAGCTTCTTGCTTCACAGGATGAAGATGATGAAGAACGGATTCTGGAGTCACCCTGTGAAGTATATCAGCAGGAGATGACGGTGACGCTGCGGTTTTTCGATTATGACATTGTCGACTATGGCCTGGCGGAGATATATGGCACGTATGCGGTGCAGGAGTATGGCGATCTGGCGGAAACGATCACGGCTCTTTTTGGCGAGCCGTATTCAGAAGGTGAAAATGAATACTATAAACAGTGGGTCTGGTGGAGTGAACCGGTGTCGGCATTTTATTCTGAGGATTACGTGCGGGAATGTCATGAACCGATCATGAACGTATTAGAGGAGGATACCTTTGAAAGTATGATCGAGATAAGAATGGCAGCCCCTCTGGCGACAATTACCGTGCGCGAGGATAGCGAAGGGGCAGGGAGTTTTGAGATGGAATACTCGATGTGGCAGCTTTTAGAGAACGAGTGAATAAAAATATGTGCCTGTCTGTTGTATAAGCAGGAGATTTTTTTCATGAAAAAAGGCTTGCCACGCTATAAAAAATGTGCTAGGATAACCCCAGAAAAAGGCAGTGAAGGAGACTCTGTTTCGGGAACTTGACAGGAATTCGGCGTCACCGACTGAGAGCGCGGATGAAGGGAAAGAAGCAATAGGGAACACTCCGGAGCCGACTGTTCGAACCGTTTTGAAAACAGCAGGTGGCAGAGAAGACAGGTTCTGTTTACTGGATGAAAGGCTTGTTTTGAAAGACACAGTAGGGCAGTACGTAGCACGCGTTAAGTGTATATGAGAGGCAGATTTTCTGTTTGATCCGGATGTGTCGACTTGATGTATTTGCGTGGGTGAGCGGCAGCTGGTGAGAGATGGCAGAGTCTGCAATGCGGGTGGTACCGCGGGTAATGATTATCCGTCCCGGAATATCGATTCAGATGTTCCGGGATTTTTTTGTTCCATAAGACAAATCCTCCCGGAACGCAATTTGGAGAGCCTCGCCATGTAATTTCTGGCGAAAATGGCGAGGCTTTGTCTTAGGTTCATCTGTGAATCAGGACATGACCTACGTCGCTCCGCGAAACGTGGAGACAGACAGCCAAAAGGAGGAGACCATTATGGAATTTTTATCAGGACTGACACAGAAGGAGACGCTGGAGCTGAGTGAGCTTCTCGCCCCGGAGCGCATCGGCACGGAGGTCAAGGTGAACGGCTTTGTGCACTCGATCCGCGATATGGGCGAGGTGTGTTTCGTCGTACTGCGCAAGCGTGAGGGGTTGATACAGTGCGTGTTTGAGGAGAACGTATCGGAGCTGTCCGCGAAAAAGCTGCGCGAATCGCAGACGGTGGAGCTGATTGGTGTGCTGCGTGAGGACGCGCGTGCGCCGAAGGGGTTTTAGCTGCGGGTTAAGTGCGGGGATATTCTGACGTAGAATTACGCGCCGCTGCCGCTGCCGATTGGTAAATGGAAGCTGAACACTTCTCTGGAGGCGAAGCTGGATAACCGCAGCATTTCCCTGCGCAATGTGCGCGAGCGGGCGAAGTTCCGCATTCAGGAGGGCCTGGTGCGCGGGTTCCGCGAGTATCTGACACAGCAGCAGTTTACGGAGATTCACACGCCGAAGATTGGTGCGAGAGGCGCGGAGGGCGGCGCGAATATTTTCAAGCTGGATTATTTTCACCGTCCGGCGGTGCTGGCGCAGAGCCCGCAGTTTTACAAGCAGATGATGGTAGGTGTGTTTGACCGTGTGTTTGAGACTGGGCCGGTGTTCCGCGCGGAGAAGCACAATACAAAGCGTCACCTGAATGAATATACGAGCCTGGATTTTGAGATGGGCTATATTGACAACTATGTGGACATCATGGCGATGGAGACCGGATTTCTTCAGTACACGATGGCGCTGCTGCAGAAGGAATATGCGGAGGAGCTGCGCATCCTGAATGTAACGCTGCCGGAAACGGAAAAGATTCCGATGGTGCGATTTGACAAGGCCAAGGAGCTTGTCTCGGAAAAATACAACCGCAAGATTCGCAACCCGTTCGACCTGGAGCCGGAAGAGGAGAATCTGATCGGCCGTTATTTTAAAGAAGAATATGGTGCGGACTTTGTATTCGTGACGCATTATCCGTCGAAAAAGAGACCGTTTTACGCGATGGACGACCCGGCAGATCCGCGGTTTACGCTCAGCTTTGATCTGCTGTTCCGCGGACTGGAGATTACAACGGGCGGACAGCGAATTCATGACTACCAGATGCTGCGTGAAAAAATCGCGGCGCGGGGTATGACGGAGGAAGGTATGGATATGTACCTGGATACCTTCAAATACGGTATGCCGAAGCACGGCGGGCTCGGAATCGGCCTGGAGCGCCTGACGATGAAACTCGTCGGGGAGGAGAACGTCCGGGAGACGACGCTCTTCCCACGCGATCTGTCGAGGCTGGAGCCGTAAGTGCTACGGCTGTAAATTTCAGAACAGGGAATGCGCAATCCACAGGGACATGAGTTATGAAAGGAAAATAGGAAAACGGTATGGCACGAAAGAATCGCTGTACGCTTTGCGGCGGAAAGGTTTCGCCCTCCGGCATATGCATGGAGTGCGGTTGGGATAATACGAAAAATGATGAGAAGTATCATCTGAATACCCACAATGAGGGCGGCATGAAGCTCCATTCAGGGGACTGTGAGGATATGCTCAATCGCGAAAATCCGCGGAAACGGGCGCGGAAAGAGCAGCTTCGGATGTCCCGGGAAACTTCGTCAGGTGACTCCCGAACGAAATCAGGGGCAGGAGCCGGAGCAAGCCAGACAAGAGCGGGAAGCAAAGCTGGGAAGAAAACAGCTGCCTCGCGGCAAAAAGCGAATTCCGGGCAGTCTCAAAAAGACGGAACCGCGCCCCGTAAAAAACACCGTCTGCTCCGCTGGATTGTGATTCTGTTTGTGATCTTTGAGCTTTTTGGAAATGCGTTTTTCGATTTGTTTGCAGACGCTCTGGATGCCCTGGAAGACGCAACGTATGAAATTCGGTATGAGATTCGGTATGCGCTGGAAGAGCTTGGCTTCTGGGAAGAGGATTACGCAGATGAGGGCGGCTGGTCGGATGAGGATATCCGTTCCGTCAACGAAGACCTGGAAGAGGCGGCGGAGGCCGCAGGCGATCCGTACTGGAGTTCATCTGATTCAGAGGAACGCCCCGAGCGGAGAGAGTGGGACGAGGACTTTGAAGGCCATGTTTCCATGGAACTGCCGCAGGGATATTATTATGTTGGCTATGAGATTCCCGTGGGCGTTTATCAGCTGGAGTGCCTTACAGACACGGCCTGGGTTTCCGTTTACCGGACGGACGAGGCTGGTTATTATGACTACTGGCTTCTCTATTCCGAGGAGGAGCAGACGGCTTATCCGGATTATATGGATGGAGAGGAATGCCCCTGGTATGAGCTTTCGCCGGTGATTTCGCTGGAGGAAAACATGGTTCTGGTCGTGGAGGGCATGAGCTCCATGGTATGGCTGACCGGAGAAGGCGAGGGAATGGATTCCCTGGTTGAACACGAAGAACAGAATCTGGAAAACTGGCTTCTGGATGAAGAGGAGACGCTGACGGTTGGGCAGGGCGGATTTAAGGCTGGCGCCTATGATGTTGTTGCTTATGGAGACGATCCGGTTGCCTATGTAGAGATTGAATCGGAGGACGGCTATTATTCAGAAATCCTGCTTGGCGGGGAATGGGTAGAATTTTTGCGGTTCCCGTTTGCAGAGGGAGATATGGTTACGGTGACCCTATATTCAGACGATACAGAGGTGTGGCTGCTGCCGAGTTGGTAAGGAACTAAGTACATGGAATCTGACCGAAAAATACATTTGCAAATCATTGCACAGGTTAGGTATGTATCTGACATGATTCTGGTGCCAGGTCAAAACAGGAGGAGAACATGGCAAATATTATCAGTGATGAGACGATTGAATATGTCGGCATTCTGGCGAAGCTGGAGCTGTCCGACGAGGAGAAGGAGCAGGCGAAAAAGGATATTGGCCGGATGCTCGATTGTGTAGATAAATTAAATGAGCTGGACACGTCCGGTGTGGAGCCGATGTCTCATGTGTTTCCGGTCAGCAATGTGTTCCGTGAGGATGTCGTGATCAATGGGGATGAGCACGAAGCGACGCTGAAAAACGCGCCCGCGGCGAAGGAGCAGTCCTTTATGGTGCCGAAGACGGTAGAGTGACCTGTAAAGGATTTTCCGGAAGAGAGACGAAAGACAGATACAGCAATCAGGAATTGTGCGGGATGCATGACCTGTAACGAGTAATCAGGAAAGGGATGACGACATGCAGATTACGGAATGGACTGCCCTGGAACTTGGCAGAATGATAAAGAAAAAAGAAATTTCTGTCCGTGAAGCGGTGGATGCCTCTTATCAGCGCATCGCGGCGCTGGACGGTGACCTGAACAGCTATGTGACGCTGGCTCAGGAGGCAGCGTATGCGCGTGCGGATCAGGTGCAGGCGGGTATCGAGGACGGCAGTATCACAGGCCCGCTCGCGGGAGTACCGGCGGCGGTCAAGGATAACATTTGTACGGAAGGCCTGCTGACCACCTGCAGCTCTAAGATTTTGTATAATTTTGTGCCGACCTATTCGGCGGAAGCGGTTTTGAATATGGAAAAAGCCGGGGCGGTGATCCTCGGAAAGACGAACATGGATGAGTTCGCGATGGGCAGTACGACGGAGACCTCCGCCTTTGGCCCCACGAAAAACCCCTGGAATACCGCTCACGTGCCGGGCGGCTCTTCGGGTGGCTCCTGTGTGGCGGTGGCTGCCGGGGAAGCGCCTTACGCGCTTGGCTCCGATACCGGCGGATCGATCCGGCAGCCGGGTTCGTTCTGCGGTGTGGTCGGGTTGAAGCCGACTTACGGTACGGTGTCCCGCTATGGGCTGATTGCCTATGGCTCTTCGCTTGACCAGATCGGACCGATTGCGAAGGATGTTTCCGACTGCGCGGCGATCCTGGAGATGATTGCTTCCCATGATAAAAAGGACAGCACTTCGGTAGCGCGGACAGACTGCGATTTTACCTCTGCCCTTGTTGATGATGTAAAAGGACTTCGCGTCGGTATTCCGTCAGATTATCTTGGGGTGAGCCCGTCCATGCAGAATCGCCTGGCGGCGATGGTCGGGCCTGCGTCCTCGATTCGCGGTGGCGAATCGGGACCTGGGTTGGATGACGAGGTGCGTCAGGCGGTGTTGGATACGGCGGATGTTCTGCGCCAGAAGGGAGCCATCGTTGAAGAATTTGATCTGAGCCTGGTAGAGTACGCGATTCCGGCGTATTACGTGATCGCTTCCGCGGAGGCGAGCTCGAATCTTTCCCGCTTTGACGGTGTGAAGTACGGCTACCGCGCGGCGGAGTATGAGGGGCTCCACAATATGTATAAAAAGAGTCGTTCTGAGGGCTTCGGCGAGGAGGTAAAGCGCCGGATTATGCTCGGCTCGTTCGTCTTAAGCTCCGGTTATTACGATGCTTACTATCTGAAAGCACTGCGCACCAAAGCGTTGATCAAGCAGTCCTTTGACCGCGCGTTTGAAAAATATGACATCATTCTGGCGCCGGCGTCGCCGACGACTGCGCCGGAGCTCGGCAAGAGCTTAAGCGATCCGCTGAAGATGTATCTCGGCGATATCTATACGATTTCTGTCAATCTGGCCGGGCTGCCCGGAATTTCCGTGCCCTGCCGACTGGATAGTAAGGGTCTGCCGATCGGTGTGCAGATGATTGGCGACTGCTTTAATGAAAAAGCGATTCTGCGCGCGGCCTATGCGTTTGAGCAGGCGCGCGGGCGGTTCCTGGTGCCGGAAATTGCAAAGAAAGATAACGCAAATGGTTGTGTATGCCAGAGAAATGCGGATAAATGCAGTGGGAAAGAGACTTCTTTTGCAGCAGCATCCGCGGCAAATGGAACGGAAAATATACAGAAAACAGCGGCAGACAAGGAGGGCGAATAATATGGCGAAGCAATATGAGACCGTCATTGGGCTGGAGGTCCATGTGGAGCTGGCGACAAAGACCAAGATTTTCTGCGGCTGCTCGACCGCATTCGGCGCGGCGCCCAATGCGCACACCTGCCCGGTCTGCACCGGAATGCCGGGTTCCCTTCCTGTTCTGAATAAACAGGTGGTGGAGTACGCGATGGCCGTCGGTCTGGCGACCAACTGCGAGATTCACCAGTTCTGCAAATTTGACCGTAAGAATTATTTTTACCCGGATAATCCGCAGAACTATCAGATTTCTCAGCTTTATCTGCCGATCTGCCACGATGGCTATGTGGAGGTTGATACCTCGACCGGAACGCGCAGAATCGGTATTCATGAAATCCATATGGAAGAGGACGCCGGGAAACTGATCCACGACGAGTGGGAGGATTGTTCTCTGGTGGACTATAACCGCAGCGGTGTGCCGCTGATTGAGATCGTCTCTGAGCCGGATATGCGCAGCGCGGAGGAGGTCATTGCTTATCTGGAAAAGCTGCGCCTGATTATCCAGTATCTAGGCGCTTCTGACTGCAAGCTGCAGGAGGGCTCCATGCGCGCGGACGTCAATCTTTCTGTGCGGGAGCTGGGGACCGAAAAATTTGGTACCCGTACGGAGATGAAGAACCTGAACTCCTTCAAGGCGATCGCGCGCGCGATTGACGGCGAGCGGGAACGGCAGATCGAGCTGCTCGAAGAAGGAAAGCCGGTGATTCAGGAGACCCGCCGCTGGGATGACAACAAAGAATATTCTTATCCGATGCGTTCGAAGGAGGATGCGCACGATTACCGCTATTTCCCGGACCCGGATCTGGTGCCGATCGTGATCAGCGACGAGTGGCTGCAGGCCGTCAAAGACCGCCAGCCGGAGTTACGCACGGAAAAATTGGCGCGATACAAAAAAGAATTTGACATACCGGAATACGACGCGGGCATTATCACTGAGTCCAAGCGCATGGCGGATATTTTTGAGGAAGCGACCGCACTCTGCGGCAAGCCGAAAAAGGTGTCCAACTGGCTGATGGGCGAGACGCTTCGTCTGCTCAAAGAAGAAAATCGCGAGCCGGAGACACTGGATTTCTCACCGAAGCATCTGGCCAAGCTGATCGACCTGGCAGAAGCCGGAACCATCAATCAGACCGTCGCAAAGGAGGTTTTCGAACAGATTTTCCGCGAGGATGTGGATCCGGAAGCATATGTGGAAGAGCATGGCCTGAAGACGGTCAACGACGAAGGCGAGCTGCGCACGGTCGTAGAGGGTGTGATCGCGGCAAATCCGCAGTCCGTGGCGGATTATAAGGGCGGCAAGGAAAAAGCACTCGGCTTCCTTGTTGGACAGACGATGAAAGCGATGAAAGGCAAGGCAAATCCGGCGGCTGTAAACGCGATGCTGCGGGAACTGCTGGCCTGAGACATATGTGACGCGATGGAAACACGTTTGCAGGGGATGGGCTTGCCCATCCCTTACGTATTTATGCACAGAGCCGGGTAAGGAGTTTTGCGGCTAAAGCCGCACCCGGCTCGCGCAGACGGATAGGGGAGAGAGAACTCTCCCTATCCGATTGTGCAGGACTGCCTTCTACTTGATCACATGATCGCGAACGGAAATAATGACCTGGCGGGTTTTTCTTGTCTGGCTGCGCGGCACAGAGGAAAAGGAGAGCGATTCCTATGTTTTACGAATGTCATATGCATATTTTTATGAATGGCGAGAACTATCGGGCGGCGGCGGCCCATTATAAATTGGGCGTGGACGAGGCGGATATCTGCGAAAAGCTTGCCGCTTATGCCAAAGCCGGAGTGATTTATCTGCGCGATGGCGGTGACCATTATGGGGCGTCGGCGTTAGCGGCGAAGCTGGCACCGGAGTACGGGATTACCTACCGTACTCCGATTTTTGGGATTCACAAAAATGGCCACTATGGTAAGATTGTCGGGCGCGGGTTTGACACGATGAAGGAATACCATCAACTGGTAAAGGAAGCGGGTGCGGCCGGGGCGGATTTTATTAAAATCATGGTATCCGGTATCCTGGATTTTGAACGTGAGGGCGCACTCACGGAAGGCTCCCTTGACCGGGAAGAAATCCGCGAAATGATTCACATTGCCCATGAGGAGGGCTTTGCCGTGATGGCGCACACAAACGGAGCCGACGCGGTGCGGGCGGTGACCGAGGCGGGAGTGGATTCCATCGAGCATGGCAATTTTATGGACGAAGACTGCCTGCTGACCTTGCGAGATAGCCGGACGATCTGGGTGCCGACCTTTGTGACCATTTCCAATCTGATTGGAAGCGGGCGTTACGACGACGAGGCGCTGCGCCGTCTCAAAGAACGGCAGGGTGCGATCATTCGAAAGGGCTTTCAATATGGGGTGAAGATTGCGCCGGGCAGTGACGCCGGTGCTTATCGTGTGCCGCACGCGCAGGGCATTCGGGACGAGTATCGGGAGCTTTATGAGCTGTGCGCGGGTTTATCGTATACGTATGAAAAGGAATGTCGGCAGTCAGCGCCGTTTTTGTCTGATGTGACAGAATGTGAGATAGGGGAGCCTCAGGTTCGAATGAAACCAGAAGAATTTGACCGAAAAATGGGGGATGCGGCGCGCGCGATAGGTTACTATTCACGGGGTGGGGATGATATCTAAGGTGTTTGGTTCCTCATCTTT
>JAJBUL010000166.1 GCA_020860365.1 Clostridiales bacterium
TTTTTATTCTTTTTTAACAGATTCATCTAATCGTACAATACAAATTTTTGTCTTTATTTTATGAATTAAATACAAATTTTACGGGATACTTTTGTCATAAGCAAAAAAGTAGAATTATATTCGTTTTTTTTGAATTCTGGTTGTTTTTTTCCGATTTTATTTCTGAACAATCGCACAGAACGCGCCTTTTTTGCTTTGAAATCTGTCCAAAAAAAGTCCAGTTTGTTCCTGGTCCATATTCTATAGATAAAAATAATCATTTCACAATTGACTTTTGGAAAATATTCGGGCTAAATAAGAGCATAGATTATTTTCAGAAATGAGGGATAAGCATGGCTCTAAAATACCAGACACTTGCAGCAGCATTAAAAAACGAGATTGCGAGCCGCGGTCCGCAGGGGAATCCCAAACTGCCGACTGAGGCAGAACTGATGCGCGTTTACCAGGTCAGCCGTCAGACTGTGCGGCAGGCGCTGTCCGTCCTGCTCGCGGAAGGACTCATCGAAAAACGCCAGGGAAGCGGCACTTATATTTCCCCATCCGTTTTTCCGAAGGCGCTTTCTTCACACGACATCGCTCTGCTTGTACCTGATGCCGCAGACCGCGCTGCATCCCATGAAATTCAGGACACATATGCGCTTTTCCGCGAAGCCGGATATTCCGTCTCCATTTTCAGCACAGAAAACCGCACGGCAAAAGAACGGGAGATTCTGATGAATCTGCTGGAAAAGCCTGTGCGCGGACTGCTGGTACAGGGCGTGCGCACCGCTTTCCCCAATCCAAATCTGCCGCTCTACAGGGATTTGCTGGTAAAAGGATGTTCCATCGTATTTCTCGGTGACGCCTATCCGGATCTGAAAAGCGTTCCGACCCTCCCAGAGCACAGCTTCCGTACGAAAACGGAAGAAATACTTTCAAACCCGGAAACTCTTGTGCTTCAGAGTACTCCCGACAGTTTTGGCGGGGGCGAGCTGCTTACACGCCATCTGCTCTCGCTTGGACATAAAAAAATTGCCGGGATTTTTCGTCTCGACAATCTGAGCGGCCGCAAACAGTACGCTGGCGTTCTGCACGCACTCTGTGAGAAGGGAATTCCCTTTGATGACCGAAACTTTCTGTGGTATGACCCTCTGGCAACGCAAATGCCGGATGCCAAACTCCTGCTCACCTTTATCCGAATTCAGCTGGCCAGCTGTACCGCAGTCATCTGCCAGGAGGAAAGCATCGCCGTATGGCTGACTCATGAACTGAAAAAGCTGAACCTGTCGGTACCACAGGATATCTCCATCACCGCGTTTCAGGATGGGAATCTGGACAAATCCGATACCAGCCGAATCACCTGTGCCGTCTGTCCCAATGGAGGCACATGGAAAAACGCCGCCCGGCTTCTGCTGTCCAGAATAGATGGCAAATACGTTTCATCCATCCGGCTGCCGATGGTACTTCAGAACGGGGAAAGCACAGGACCGGCACTTTTGCCAGAATACTCCGCACAGCTGTGAATTTCCCAAACGTACGAATTCCTTAATACCCTCTCTCCTCAATCAATTCTGCTGTGAGCGTATCCGGTGTAAAATATGTCTCATCCACATAGGTCAGCTTCTGCGGCGTCTCTCCTGCCTCCATCTGCAGGATGATCTGCTCGACGCGCGGGCCATGCAACGGATTGCATTCCACGTCCAGATTGATCTTTCCCTCCAGACAGGCGGTCAATCCGACGGTCGTCGCGTCAAAGGAAATCAGGATCACATCGCCGTCTGTTCCATAAGAAATCCCGGCTTCGTCCAGCGCCTGGATCACTCCCAGTGCAGAATTATCGTTCTCACAGTAGATCACATCAATATCTGTTGACCCGGCAAGATACTCTGAGACCACCTCATACGTCTTCGCCTGGGTATATTCCCCCTGAAGCTGTGCAATGATCTCCCAGTTATCGTGCGCTGCCACGCCCTCCTCCAGCCCATCTGTTCTGCCCAGCTGTGAGGAAGCCCCCAGCGTTCCCATCACATGAAGAATCTGAATCTCCTCATCGCCACGCCCCTGCTCCTCTAAGTATTCCTCCAGCCACTCTACAGCAATGTCTCCCTCTTCCTTAAAATCAGAACCTACCCAAGCCGCGTACAGGTCTTCCTCCTCTACATCCACCATCCGATCCACGATAATGACTGGAATCCCGGCATCCTTTGCTTCCTGGAGTACTTCATCCCAGCCAGTCTCCACAACCGGAGCCAGCACGATATAATCAACTCCCTGCAGGATGTAATTGCGCAGGGTCGTGATCTGGTTCTCCTGCTTCCCCTTCGCGTCCTCAAAATAAAACTCGTAGCCATTCTCTTCCGTAAAAGTGGTACGCATAGACTCTGAATTTGCCACCCGCCAGTCCGACTCCGCGCCGACCTCCGAAAAAGCGACGGAAATCAGCCCGTCCGAGGCTTCTGTCTGGATGTCTACGGCAGCCTGATTTCCACAGCCGGAAAGCAGAACCACTGCCAGCAGGGCAACCACAGTTGCAACAAATATTTTTCCTCCTGTTGTCCTAGTTTTCTTACTCCTCATTCGGCGTTCTCCTCTATTCTTACCAGGTTATCAGCCCATTTCTGCTTTCTGAAACCGAATTTGCAAAGTCAAACCCATGCATTCTGCCAGCCGCTGCAAAGTAAAAACGACTTACGTCGTTTACTAAAGACGGATTATTCCGTCTTCGGCGGAATACGCACCGTCACGCAGGTTCCCACCCCCTGCTGACTCTCGATCGACAGGCAATATTCCGCCCAAAACATAAGCTGAATCCGCTCATGTACTGTTGCAATTCCAAAGCCAATGCTCTGCTCGTGCTTCAGGGCAGCGCGCACCTGCTCCAGGCGTTCCGTATCCATACCCGCGCCATCGTCTTCCACCTTCAGGACAATCATGGCAGCAGAGACGTCCGTATCATCCGTCTTTTCCAGATACCCGCTCACCCGGATATGCCCCAATCCGCGTTTCAGCTTGATTCCATGGTAAAGAGCATTCTCCACCAGAGGCTGCAGAGTCAGCTTGGGTATATGATAATCTCCAAGCTCTGGCGCAATCGCTACCTCATAGGCGAGAATATCCTTATAACGCACCTGCTGGATCTCCAGATAACTGCGCACATGTTGTTCTTCTTCCCGCAGGCTGATGATATCCTGCCCATTACTCAGAGAGGAACGGAAAAAAGAAGAGAGACTGGTCACCATCTCCACCGCCTGCTCGTTTTTCTCCATCTCAATCAGCCATACAATCGCGTCAAGGGTATTATATAAGAAATGTGGGTTGATCTGCGCCTGCAAAAGCGCCAGCTCCGCGCTTCGAAGCCGTGTCTGCTCCATGCGGTTCTGCTCCATCAGCTGATTCAGACGGCCGACCATGTCTTCAAAACCGTCGCTCAGGGTCTGAATCTCATACTCCTGCGCCTGAATCGGCTCCTGTACAGTCAGATCGCCGCCGCCGATGGATTTTACACGCGCACACAGATCACTGATCGGCTTTGTGATCGAATTTGCAAAATGCAGGAAACGCCGGAGTGACAAAAGCATCAGCACCAGTGCCACCACCGCAATCAGGCCAAGCTCCAGCCACAGGTTTCGCATCATCTCGGTCTTCAATGTATCCAAAAGGGAGGCTTCATGATACAGGTAATTATACATATACTCCTGAATCAGTTCGGTCAGTACATAAATATTATTCTCCAGCTGAATCTGCCGATCATCATAATTATCGGTCGCCTCGATCAGATAAATTTTTTCCTCCAGGTTTTCACAGAGCTGCAGGACACCATTGATCGCCTTCCAGCTTTCATACTGTGTCGTCGTCTCCAGAAGCCCGCTTGCAAGCTCCTGCGCTGCCTCTACCTCCTCGATCGGAAGGCCATCGGAATAGTGACTGCCGACCACATAATAATACATTTTCAGATCAATGGTTTCTTTGAAATCCTGGTTAAACTCAGATGCTGTAGTGACATTGTGTAAAATAGAAGTGTATTGACTGACATAAGAAATCATTGCTGCAAAAAGGGCGCAAAACAGAATAAGTACAGGGGAAAAAAAAGCAAACAGAAGCGTCCGCATCTGCCGGCCTAAGGTCACAGGCTTCGAAGCCTTCTGTTTTCTCCCCATTCTTCTCCTCCCTTCGCCGCACAAAGAGTCCACAGCCTGTATCGTAATTCCGTGCATATTCTGCACATAGCCTTCCGGCACAGTCTACTGGTGCCGTTTCACTCCCGAACCAGACATCGCCCGGTAATCGCGCGGCGCACATCCCTGCGTCTTGCGGAACACAAAGCTGAAATAATGCGGATCCCGATACCCCACCTCAGCTGCCACCTCCGCAGAGCGCAGATCCGACGTGCGCAGCAGTTCCTTGGCCCGCTCCATTCGTTTCTGTGTCAGATACTCGACAAAGGTCTGCCGCATTTCCTGGCTGAAAACCGCGCTGAAATAATTCGCGCTGACACTGACGTATCCCGCGACCTCCTTGAGGGACAGATTTTCATCCGCATAATTCTGATCAATATATTCCAGTGCCTGCGAAATGACTGTTTTATTCTGGCTCCTGTTTTTCCTTTCCCGAAGCTCAAACGTCCGAACCAGAATCTGGCGGACATACTCTTTCAGCTCCGCCCTTGTCAGGCTTCTCCCCGCCACCTGCGCAGTTGGGAAATCCTCTATAAATTCCTTCTGGTCATATCCCAGTCTCTCCAGGAAAGAAATTGCGGTAAACCGGACATTCAGCATCAGATACTGGCAGAAAAGCCGCGAAATCACAGCGTCGTGTGTCCCGCTGATATATTCGTCCACAAAATTGCCAATCTCTTCCGGCTGGCCATTCTCAAGGAATCTCCGCAAAATCGATGGATCCAACCTGTCCATATCGACATTTTTCAGGCTCTCCTCATTTTCACTTTCCATCAGGTCGAGCGTATTTTCCTTTGTCAGAACATGACAGTCCCCCAGCAGATGCCGGCAGGAATAAATCCGGCTTACCTCCTCAAAGCAGGCTGGGAGAGCGGAAAGCCGTGTTGTCTCCCGCCCAACCGCCACGTGCCATTCGACTTCGTTTTCTACCGGCAGAACATGCATACGGATGGTATCCAGGCATTGCGAAGTTCTCTCCTCCATCTGACCTGCTCCCGCCTTGACCAGTACCGCATAGGTCTGAATATTCCACCGAAACACCAGATACTCCGGATACATCAGAAAAAACTGTGCCAGCCCGTCATGGGTATCCTGCAGGCGGGCAGCAAGATCCTCCCGCAATGCGCTTCCGACCGTCCTGTTTGTCTCTCCAGGTGCGTCTTCGTTCCCATCCTCCCGCCGCAGCTTTGGATATCCGGCAGCAATATCTCCTCCCGGCTGCATATACCGGGCAACAATGCTGTACATCAGAATCCGATAGCTCTGCGCTTCAATCGCAATGCCCAGCTGATCCGCTTTTTCATAAATCGCTTCTACAGAAAGCTGTCCGGTCACAATCTCCTCAAAAAAACGGCGCCGGGAAAACTGCTCATACTCCTGCACCTCGCTGCGGAAGCGCTCCATATAGCTCTCCTGCTCCCGCTCGCTGCTGATCTTCGCCTGCACTTCATTCAGTGTTTTGATCAGCATCGCTTTGGTCACCGGTTTGAGCAGATACTGCTCCACCCCAATGCGAATGGCCTGGCGCGCGTATTCAAACTCATCATAGCCGCTGATGATAATAATTTTCGTATTCGGAAACTCTCTGCTGACCAGACTGCTTAAGGCCAGCCCGTCCATAAATGGCATCCGGATATCCGTGATCAGGACATCCGGGCGCGTCTCGCGAATCATCGGAAGCGCCTGCTCCCCGTCTCCGGCGTCTCCCACAACGGTAAAGCCGTACTGCTGCCAGGGGATAATATCACGCAGCCCCTCGCGGATGATGGTCTCGTCCTCTACCAAAAAAACTTTCAGCATTTTTACCCCTGCTCTGCTGGTGATCGAACTCATTGCTCCAGCGTATCTGTCTGTGTCTCTGTCTCCGTCTCGCTGCCCACAACCAGTTCCACTTCATTCGAACTGTGGAAGATCGTACTCGAAGAACCGACCTGATTCACCACAATCGTATTGGTACCCTCTGGAATCTTGCTTTTTTTCACACGCAGAAGCCGGGAGGAATAATAAGTCGTGCTGACTTTTTCACCGTTTACGTACACTTTACTCCAATTCGTAAAATTGCTCCCTACGATATAATAATAGCTGTCCGTCACTACAATCCGGTCTATCACCACTTCTTCCGTACCCATAATCAGATCCGAAGCCGGGTATGGATTTTCACCGCCGTACACATAATGCTCACCATACAGAATATCATACTGAAGCAGTTCCATGGCGTCCGTATATTCTTCTTCCGTCTCATACGAATCACGGCTCTGATGGAAGGAAAACATCGTACCAACTCCGCCCATGCCAAGTGTTTCCAGCGTATCCGCCAGAAGCTGATAGGAGGTCATATCACTGTCATTTTTCTCCAGGCCAAGATTGTTCCAGGTCACATACGGAGTCAGAAACAGACTGCCCGTCGTCATATCCTCTTCCGTCAGGTCCATCGTCGGCAGATGATCGCCAAACATCACAACATAGGTAGGCTCACCGCGCTCTTCCAGCATCTCAATCAGATCGCCAATGAACTCGTCCACCTCATACAACATGTTTACATAATATTCCCAGGCATAAGCCATACCCTCATCTTCCACACCGGAGATCGTAATCTTCGGGTCTTCCAGCACCTCGTACTGCGGGTAATCACCATGGCTGCCAACCGTGATCGTATAGACAAAATCCTGCTGGTCGGGCGTATAGTCCAGAGATTTTTCCACCTCCCCGACCAGGATCTCATCCGTCGCCCAGGTCCCGAGCGGCGTATACTCCTGAATATCCATCAGCTCCTTGCTGGTGAAGGTATCAAATCCCATCTGGGAAAACGCGTTTGCCCGACTGTAAAAATTACCGCCGTTGTTGTGCACAACATGCGTGCCGTAACCAAGTGTCGCCAGATCGGAGGCGATACTCTCACAGTTCGTTTCCTTCAGGATCGTCTTATACGGATACTCGCCCAGGCCAAAGAACTGCATACTCATCCCGGTCAGGATTTCAAACTCTGTATTCGCAGTGCCTGCTCCGACCACCGGCACCTCCACATACCCGGATGTGTAGTTTTCTGTCAGATACTCAAAATTCGGAACCGCTTCTTCGCTGGTCTCAAGAAATGTAATCATATCCGGATTAACAAAAGATTCCAGAAGCACGACAATGATGTTCGGGTATTCCCAGTCGTATGAACTCCCGGTACTCCCCGCATCCTCTGTCTCCTCTGAAATCTCTGTCTCCGCCGCTGTCGCCTCCGTCTCGTCTGAATCCCCGGAATCTTTCCCTGTTTCTTCCGCTATCTCTTCTGTCTCCACTGAATCGACAGTATCGGCCTCCTCCGATGAATCATCTTCCGACGACGAGCAGGTCTTTACACCGCACACCTGTACGAGAGAAGCGCCCGCATTTGACAAGGTATCCACGTCCGTTGCAGCGTCCGTCTGCGTGTCCTCATCCAAAGCGCTGCTGATATGATCCAGCACTGCCTGTACTGCCTCTTCCGAATAGCCGGACGGCGTACTCATCCCCTGATCCAGGGCGCTGGAAGAAAAGCTGTACACAAATCCGTAATCCTTATATCCCTGCGCAAGATTTTCAAAATACGATGCCAGAACATTGCTGCTCTTCGCCGCGTCTGTTACATTCGGCACAATCAGCGCGACCACAAGCACTACCATAAACATGCCTGCCAGTCTGTGAATCTTTCCCTGATATTTCGGTCCTTTTATCCAGAGAAGCACCAGCAGAACACAAACCGCGGCAACTGCTCCGATCACGATCGCAGCTTCCGTATCTGAAAAATAACTGCTCTTCATAGTAAACAGATCGCCCACCATCTTCAGATCCGTCCAGCCAAACGGCGATACCCGCTTTGCCAGCACGCAGCCATTGATCGTTCCCAGAAACAGCCAGAACGCGCAGATCAGAACACGGGCTGCGATTCTTCGCTTTACCAGGTAGACAAGGGTCAGGGTCGCCCAGATCAAAAACGAGTTATACAAATACACCAGATTCCGGTCCGTGACAAACTCACACGCTTCCAGAAAAGAATGCCTGGAAATCCACTCAATCACAAAACACACACTGCATGTCAAAAGCATCTGAAGCAGTATCGAATAGCGATTCATCCACGCAATCACGCGCTCCACCTTTGGATTGCGCGGTTTCGGTGTTTTTTCTTTTTTTGCCTTTGCCTTTTTCACTTTTCGTGTCTTATTTTCCATTTTCTCTGTCATACGGTCAGCTGCTTCCACCGTTTCCAATTGCTCTGCCGTTTTCATTGGCCTATCCTTCTGTGTCACTTCTGTTGTCTCTGCCTGTTCTGTCTCTTTTGTGTTCTTCCTTCCAAACAACTGGTAATATCCTCCTCTCTGCGAAATTCATCTGGCTTTTCAAGCTTTTTGTTCTGAAAGCTTCCTGGCACTTTGCCGTCTCGCGTAATCTGCGTTACCTTGACTTCCCGGTCTCGTTTGTACGCACAAACGAGACCGATGAAAACCAATG
>JAJBUL010000194.1 GCA_020860365.1 Clostridiales bacterium
AAGCACGCCGCCAGCGTTCATCCTGAGCCAGGATCAAACTCTCTGATAAAATGTTTTCTCCAGGTCAGATAACGTCTGGTTATCTTATGCCGCCAACCGCAGGTTGACGGCTCTTCCCTTTACTGTTTTTAAAGGTCAGTTCCTTAAATTTAACTCTTCTAAGTCCTCAGCCGATCTGTCAAGATGGCTGAAACTCTTTTTAGAATCTTTTCAAGGTTGTCTCACTGTTCAGTTATCAAGGTTCTTTCTGTTTCTTCGTTGCTGACTCATTTCTCAGGAGCAACTCTGATAGGATATCACATGTTTTCCTGTTTGTCAACAACTTTTTTCAACTTTTTTCATTTTTTCTTTTCTGACAAAAGTTGAAACCGGAGAAGGTGGGATTTGAACCCACGCACCGCTATTAACGATCTACTCCCTTTCCAGGGGAGCCCCTTCAGCCACTTGGGTACTTCTCCATAACGGCTAAATCATGAACTCTTCTTCTATTGTAGTGCTCATTCATTGCTGCTAACGGAGAGGGTGGGATTCGAACCCACGCGCCCTTGCGGACAAACGGTTTTCAAGACCGCCTCGTTATGACCACTTCGATACCTCTCCATCTTTTCAAACCACTCACGCCGTTTCAGCGCAAGTGGTATAATAACATTTTTACAAAACCCTGTCAACCTTTTTTTCATTTTTTTGATTTTTCCGCTTGCCGTTTCCCGCCACCAAAAATTCTGTTTATTTTGAGAAGCAGGAGAAAATCTTATCTGTAAAACGGTTCTCGAATTTTGGTGTAAAAAGGCTTACAACAGGTACAAGGATTAATCCGCCGATCATTGCAATCGCTCCCGCGTTTATGGGAGACGCAATGAATTTCAGATAAACATTTGAAACAGTCAAAACAACCCCGAAAATAAAGCAGGCCCACACGGAAAGCCTGGTTACTCCCTTCCAGTACAGTCCATACATAAACGGAGCGAGAAATGCTCCCGCCAGCGCACCCCAGGAGATCCCCATCAGCTGTGCGATGAACGTGGGCGGGTCAAGGGCGATCACGACCGAGATAACAATAAAGAAGACAATCAGGATTCTCATAAGAAGAACCTGCTTTTTGTCACTCATGTTTTTCATAAACATTTCTTTTATAAAATCAATCGTCAGCGTCGAGCTTGAAGTCAGTACCAGTGAAGAAAGTGTTGACATGGAAGCAGAAAGCACCAGCATAATAACTACAGCAATCAGGACGTCCGGAAGGGATGTCTCCAGGATATAGGGAACGATAGCGTCATAAGCGATCGCTCCGGATTCTGAATAAATAGCCGAAGAATCAAAGAGTCTGCCAAAGCCGCCTAAAAAATAGCATCCTCCGGAAACGACGAGCGCGAAAAAGGTCGATACAATCGTCCCGGTTTTCACGGCCTGTTCATCTTTGATGGCATAGAATTTGTGTACCATCTGGGGCAGTCCCCATGTTCCAAGTGAAGTAAGTATCACCACTCCGAGAAGTCCCAGAGGATCCGGACCGAAAATAGAGGCAAATGCGCCCGGGCTTGTGGTATTTCCTGCGGAATCGGTCGCCACTACCTCCGCCATTTTGGCTACAGCCGAAGTAAGGCCTCCCTGGTTATTGAGTACAGCCATGATAATCAGCACTATGCCGACAAGCATAATGCATCCCTGAATAAAATCATTGATCGCCGTAGCCATATACCCGCCCACGATTACATAGATTGCGGTAAGGATCGCCATCGCCAGAACACAATATTTGTAGGGTATGCCAAAGGCCATCTCAAAAAGATTCGAAAGGCCATTGTACACGGAAGCCGTGTAGGGAATCAGGAAAATAAATACAATAGCGGACGCAGCAATCTTGAGCGCCTTACTGTCGTAACGTTTCTCAAAATAGGAAGGCATTGTAACGACGTCCAGATGGTGCGTCATGACTCTCGTCCTTTTCGCGAGCACGAGCCATGCGAGAAGACTTCCGATGATCGCGTTACCGATGCCGATCCATGTAGATGAAATGCCATATTTCCACCCGAACTGCCCAGCATAGCCTACGAATACAACTGCCGAGAAATAAGAAGTCCCGTAGGCAAAGGCCGTCAGCCACGGACCTACTGAGCGCCCGCCAAGCACGAAGGCATTGGCGTCAGTCGCGTTTTTCCTCGAATAAATACCCACACTGATTAAAATAGCAAAAAATACAATTACAAGAATGATTTTCGTTAACAAGGCTGGATCCTCCTTTGTAATATCTGGATTTCAGGATGAAGACTGCGTGAATCTCCGGCAATTATGACGGATGCAAAAGCCTGGACGCATTTTTATACAGGATGTCTTCCTTTTCCTGTTCCGTCAGAGCGCAATTTTGCACAAACTCTGCCATTTCTTTTTGCTCCCCCCAGGGGGAATCCGTAGCAAAAAGGATTCTTTTTATCCCATGTGTTCTCGCAAGGTCAATAAAGGAGCGCTCGTCAAGCAGGCCGGCCATCTGTTTTTTCCCAAAGGAGAAAGCCGTGTCCAGATAGACGTCTGCTCCTGCGATGTATTTTTTTACATCCTCCCACATATTGTAGCCGCCCATGTGTGCCAGAACCAGCCTTTGTGGATTTACTTTTTCAAGAACATTCAATATTTTTTCCGTGTGGGAATGTCTGGAGCCGGGAAAGCTCACGTCAAAGCCCGCGTGTACCACTGTAATCAGACCCAGTCCTTCCGCATAGTCGATGATGCGCAGATATCGGATATCATCAAAATCGGTATGCTGATATTCCGGGTGGAGCTTTATACCTTTTAAACCCAGGCTTTGTACGCGTTTGAGAACATCTTTGTAATTCTCCGTATCCGGGTGTATCCCCCCCAAAAGAAAAAACCTGATCATGGCAGCGGTTTGTTTCCGCCGCGAATTCATTTATTTCGTCTGCTTTGACCGGGTTCGTAACGACCGGAAGGATGACCGAAAGTGACACATCGCTTTCCCTCATGGATTGTATCAGTCCATCTACCGTCCCGTCTGTGAAAGCCCGGATGGAGGCGCTTTTCTCCAGTTTTGGTATTGCTCTTCCCGCCAGTGTATCAGGAAAAGAATGTGTATGAAAATCAATGATCATAACCTCTTAGCTCCCCTCTCCGATTGACGCCCGGAATTTAAAGATTGTATGCCTCTACAGAATCAATCAGCGCAAAACCGGAGGCCTCAAGCACCTCCGCTGCTTTTGTGTTGTCGGAGGTCTTAATGATAATCGAGGCATTGTTTTCTCCGCTGTTAAGCGCATAGATATAGGAAATGCTTACCTCTGCGGCGGTAAGAACCTCTGTCATTCTGTTCAGCATACCGAAGTGGTGAGGAAGCCCCACGCCGATCACATCCGTCAATGTAGAAGCGAATCCATTCTGGGCAAGAATATCCTGCGCAGTCTTCGGGTTGGATACAATCAGTCTGAAAATCCCGTATTCTGCTGTGTCCGCCAGCGAAACACAGACAATATTGATGCTGTTATCGGCGAGGATCTTCGTGATCTCGTTCAACCGGCCCGTCTTATTTTCAATAAATACAGAAAGCTGTTTTATAAATGTCATTTCATTGCCCCTCCGATCTCCCAGCCTCTTTCAAAGGCCGCTGTATTTATATCAATGGTCTTAACCGGAACAGTATTCTTAATTACATGAACCCATTCCTCTTTTTCAAAACTCATCTGTCTGGCAGCTACGCCAATGATGATTACATTAAATACCTTAGAGTTGCCCAGCAGCCTGGCTTCCCCCATGGCGTCGCAGGAAATCACTCTGTGCGTCTTTTGCAGGTCTTCTATAATCCCTTCCGGATATTCCGCCGCGCCCGTCACAACTGACATAGGGTCGATTCTCTGGTCGTTTACGATAATGACGCCGTCTTTTTTCAGAAAATGCCTGTATCTGAGGGCTTCGAGCCGCTCAAAGGCAATCAGCACGTCAGCCTGGCCTTCTTCCACGATCGGCTCCGCCACCTTTGTTCCATAGCGCACAAACGTGACGACGCTTCCGCCTCTCTGCGCCATTCCGTGAACCTCGGAAAGCTTCACATCCAGACCGGCAGCTGTAATTACACCGCCAATAATACGGCTTGTCAGGAGCGTACCCTGGCCGCCCACACCCACGATCATTATATTCTTCACATCGGACATTTTATTTCACCTTCACCTTCTCTATCGCACCGGATTTACAGAGCTGCATACAGAGACCGCAGCCATTGCACATGGTATCGTCTATTTGCACAGTCCCGTCAGCTGCCTTCGTAATGGCCGGGCAGCCTGGTTTCAGGCACAGTCCGCATTTTCTGCACTTATCAGGAATCGTCCGGCACTTACTGTCAAAGACCACTCCTTTGAGCAGAGCGCAGGGAGATTTCGCCAGGATGACAGATACCGCTTCTCTCTCGACCTCTCTCTTTATCACCTGTTCCAGCTCGGAAATGTCGAAAGAATTCACCTCATAAACATGCTCAATACCCATTGCCTTACAGAGGCTGTAGATATTTATGGCATAGGTAGTCTCCCCTTTCAGCGTTTTTCCTGTCGCCGGGTGATCCTGGTGTCCGGTCATTCCTGTGGTAGAATTATCAAGGATCACTACCGTGCCCGTAGCCTTGTTATAAACCATATTCATCAGAGAATTCACCCCTGTATGGAGGAAGGTGGAATCTCCAATGACAGCTACCCAGTCTCTGACATAAGCGCTGCCCTTTGCTTTTTCCATTCCATGAAGCGTACTTATGCTGGCGCCCATACAGACATTTGTGTCCATTACGTTAAGGGGCGCGACCGCGCCGAGCGAATAGCAGCCAATGTCCCCCGCTGCGTGCAGCTTCAGCTTCTTCAGCACCGTGTAAACACTTCTGTGCGGACAGCCAGGACAGAGAATGGGCGGCCTCGGAGCCGCTTTTGCGGGCGCGTCAATCTCCAGCTGCTGCCCCAGAAGCCTTTCCCGGAGCATATTGGCAGAATATTCACCCTGAATTGTGAATATTTCCTTGCCGGTGCAGGAAATCCCCCAGCTCTTTACCTGTTCCTCGATCACCGGCTCCAGCTCTTCGACAATATACAGCCTGTCAACTTTTGAGGCGAATTCCTCGATCAGCCTGCGCGGCAGAGGGTTGACAAGCCCAAGCTTGAGAACAGAAGCATCCGGAATCGCTTCCATCACATACTGATACTCGATCCCCTGCGTGATGATCCCAATAGAAAGATCCCTGTAAACAGCCGTGTTTAGCGGCATAGAACAGGCGTCCTTGGCGAGGGCCTTCATCTGCTGCTCGACAACTACATGTCTTTTCTTCGCGTTCGCCGGGAGGAGAACATTTTTTTCAATATTTTTTATGTAAGGCTTATCCGGAATCTCCTGTCTCTCCTCAAGCTCTACAATACCCTGCGAATGCCCCAGTCTGGTAGTCGTTCTCACAATAACAGGAGTATCGTATTTTTCACTGATCTCAAAGGCATATTTCATAAATCGTCTGGCTTCGTCACTGTCAGAGGGCTCAATCACTGGAACCATCGCTGCCCGGCCGACCATTCTGGTATCCTGCTCGTTCTGTGAGCTGTAAAGCCCCGGGTCATCAGCGGCGACCATCACAAGTCCACCGTTAACTCCTCCGTAAGAGATCGAATAAAGCGGATCGGAGGCGACATTTACGCCGACATGCTTCATGGAAGCCATTGCCCTTACTCCCGCCTGCGAGGCTCCGATCGCCACCTCCATCGCCACCTTTTCATTCGGTGACCATTCTGCGTAAACCTCATCGTATTTTACAATGTTCTCACTTATTTCCGTACTCGGCGTCCCCGGATAGGCGGCGGAAACCTTTACGCCCGCCTCATAGGCGCCTCTCGCGATTGCTGCGTTGCCGAGCATAATCCTTTTTTCACCCACTGCATTTTCCTTCTTTCTTTTCGGTCATGAATTTCTCAGCGTTTCTTCCGGGCGCAGATCCTTTACTCTCTTTGCCTTTCCCTCAAAGCGCTGGAGTGTGTTCGGAGATTCCAGCTTAATAATTGTGTCAAGCCCCAAAACCACCTTAAGCTTTGAATTAATTGTCCGGCGGATGCTGCCCAGCTTCTGAAAATCATCCGTCATTTTGTCCGGTGCCAGCTCTACCCGGATAGTCAGCTTATCCGTGTGGCCTTCCTTTTCAACAATGATTTCATAGTGCGGCCCTATTTCATCTACACTTAAAAGAACCTCTTCAATCTGGCTGGGGAATACGTTTACTCCCTTGATTTTCAGCATATCATCGGTCCGCCCGCTGAAGTTTTCCATTCTCATCGTTGTTCTGCCGCACTTGCACGGTTCGCAGATCAGACTTGTAATATCTCTTGTCCGGTATCTGACGAGAGGCTGCGCCTCTTTGTCAAGACAGGTAACTACCAGCTCGCCCCTCTCTCCGTAGGGGAGAACCTCTCCGGTTTTGGGATCGATGATTTCACAGAGGAAATGATCTTCATTGATGTGGAAGCCACAGAGATACTCGCATTCTCCAGAGACTCCGGGGCCGCCGATTTCGCTCATTCCGTAGTTCGATGTGACAAGAAGCTGCTCGCCGAATACCTTGCGGCACTCCGCCCGGATCGCTTCTGTCAGCATCTCGCTGCCAAAAAGACCTACTTTGAGATTGATATCCTTCTGCGGATTGAGCCCCATCTCCATAGCAACCTCTCCGATGCGGAGCGCGTAGGAAGGCGTCGCTACCAGAAGGCTTGTGCCGAAGTCCTTCATATACATCAGCTGCTTCTGCGTGTTGCCCGTCGATGAGGGAATGATGGCCGCGCCTATTCTTTCAAGGCCGTAATGCAGGCCAAGCGCGCCGGTAAACATGCCATAACCAAAACAGATCTGCGCAACGCTCTCGCTGGAAGCCCCACCGGCACAGGCGAGCCTTGCGACACACTCGGACCAGTTTTCAAGATCACGCCGTGTATATCCGACCACCGTCGGCTTGCCCGTTGTACCGGAAGAAGCGTGAATTCTCACAATATCCTTCTGCGGAACGGCAAACCAGCCAAATGGATACTGATCCCGCATATCCTGCTTTGTGATGAAAGGCAGAAGCCTTATATCCGCCAGCGTCCGGATATGTTCAGGCCTTACCCCGACCGCATCCATTTTCACCCGATACGCAGGGAGATTTTCATATACATAATTTACCGTCTTCTTAAGCTTCGCCAGCTGTATTTCCTCGATTTCATTTCTTGAAAGAGTTTCTTCCTTTGCCCATATCATAATCCATTTTCTCCTTAGTTTCCCGAACTTATCAAAATTCTATCGCTGAAACTGCGACATCATAGTTTTTCTCCAGATAATCTTTCATAAAGCCTATGCAGTCAGGCGTTATAATATCCGGTACAACCGCAGCTCCTGAAATTAATCTCATATACGAAACAGCCATGATCTGTATCTCTGCCTTCTTAATAAATTCAGCATCCCTGCCCTTGAAATAATAATCGAGGAATACTTTCCAAAGATGCGTCGCAATCTCAGGCTGAAGTCCCGAAAATCCAATATAGTACTCTTTTCTTAAAATGCGCGACATTCCGTTCAGAAATGATCCTACTCCGGCCAGGTCAAAGATAACATGACCCTTTGAAGCACTTGAAAGGTCGATGAGCATAAGCTCGTCTCCAACCATCATTATGTTTCCGGGATGGAAATCTCCATGTATGAAATCATCTGTATCAGGAGTATTCTCATAGATCACGGCATATTTTTCTTTTTCTTCATTTGTAAGAATCCCTTTGTCTACGCACACCTGAAGTCCGTTCGTCATCTTCGGTATCAAATCGTTAAGATCCTTGACCTCTATTTTAGATGCTTCTTTTAAAAGATCCGCCATCATGCAGACATATTTTTCAGCGTTTTCAGGTTCCTTTACGATAAGATCCAGCATTGAATTCGCGTCGAGCATTTCATATATCACGCCGATATTCCCGTCGCCGCATTTTACAACGTCATATGGAACCGCCGTAGGTATACCCGCAAGGAAAAGCTTTTGGGCAAGTTCTTTTTCGTGCTGGATCACATATATCGGAAATACCGGCTTAAATACCTTGATTATTTTATCCTCATCAAGCCTGTATACGGCAGCGGTTCCTCCCTGTCCGACTTTTTCAAGCCCCTCAATGTTGAATTCACGAAGCGCTTTCTGAATATCCATTATACCCGTAAATCCGGTCATATCAAAAATTTCATATACGTCTCTCGAAACGTTGATTATTTTTACATTACCTTTCTCCTTCTGTAGCTTAAGTAGAGTACGAAGCCCCGCGCTGGAAATATATTCAAGCTCCTTTACATCTAAAACAATACTGTCACAAGGCTCCGAAGCTATGCATTCAAATATTGCCTTTTCCTCTTCGAACGCGTTCGACGAAGTTATTCTTCCGCTCAAAGTAATTGTAAGTTCATTTCCTTTTATACTGCTGTTCATATCACTCCTCCAGATTATTCATTTTTTACTTTACTACTGTGAATTCATGCTACCACACTTTTGCATATGTTGCAAAACAAAATTCATAATTATTATATTTTTTATGGTCGCAAGGTTACTATTCACGGGGTGGGGATGATATCTAAGGTGTTTGGTTCCTCATCTTT
>JAJBUL010000190.1 GCA_020860365.1 Clostridiales bacterium
TAAACGATTAGGTTATATTTTTAATTTACTGTGAATAGTAACGTCAAAAATCAGTCGTGTTTGAAAACGTGTCCTGTTTTTTATAAAAATATCCGATATTTTATATCACAATTTTCCGGCCATTGATATAATCAGGAGGAAAGGACATATCTGCGTTATGTTTCGGGCGGCGGAAGCCTGCGGCCAGAATATAATCTGGATGTTGATTTCAAATATATTATAGAAGGAGCGAATCAATCTATGAAAACATTCAACTTTTCTGCACTTTCCAGGCCCGCCTTCAACTCAAAGATCAAGTCCGATGAGGTGCGCAGGAGCGAGCGCTGGATTGGCTATTGCCTTGGTCCGGCCCTGGTCGCATCCCTGTATGCCGGTGCCGGCGGCAGTTACCTGAACCAGTTCTATACCGATGTTCTTGGACTAAGCTCTCTGGCAGGCGGCCTGTTCCTGACTTTAATGCCGGTGATCTCCAAAATTCTGGATGCCATTTCCAATGTCATCATGGGTCAGTTTGTGGAAAATACCCGCTCCACGCAGGGAAAGGCTCGTCCATGGATTTTACTGTCAGGACCGCTGATGGCGATAGCCGCCATTTTGTTATTTGCAGTTCCCCGAAGCAATATGCTGATTACAGCGGTATGGGTAGTCTGCAGCTACAATTTATATTTCTGTATTTCCTATACCATGTACAATCTGAGCAATGTGGCGACAATCCCGCTTTCCACCCGTGACGGCAAACAGCGTGACACCATTGCCATGGCGTCTTCCATCGGTATCAATATGATCCCCGGAGTGATTCTTGCCGTTGTTTTCCCTTCCTTTATCCTGCCGTTCATGGGTGTGGATCAGAGCAGATGGATTCTTGTAATGAGTATCCTCTCTGTACTGGCAATTATCGGAACTCTGTTACAGTATTATTTTACCCGTGAAAGAATCACGGAAGAAGTGCAATCGTCCAGTGACAACGTAGTTTCTCTGAAGGATCAGATACGCGGCTGCCTGTCCAGCAGATATTGGATTATGATTATGGTGGCCATGCTGATTTATCAGATATTCAATAATATGCAGACCACTGCCAATGTTTACTACGCGAACTGGGTTCTGGGAACTTACAATGACGGCACTACCCTGTCCCTGATCAATATCGTCGGACAGGCTATGCTGGGGCCCGGTGTCCTGATCTTATGGCCCCTGGTCCGGAAATTCAATAAGCAGAAGGTCTATGTAGTGGGTTGTGTCATAGCTGTGGCCGGCGGTGTCTTTACCGTTCTGAATGCGAGAAGTCTGGCTACTGTCCTTGTGGGTCTGACAATCCGTTCCATTGGAACGCTTCCCATTACATATGTTACCTTGTCCATGATGGCTGATTCACTGGATCATGTGGAATGGAAGTGTGGTTATCGCTGCGATGGCTTCTCTTCGTCTATATACAGCATCATCATTACGGTTTCCTCCGGTCTGAGCCTGGGTATTTTTAATCTTGGTCTGAGCCTTACCGGATATGTTCCCCCTGCGGCTGACGGCAGCTGGGTTGCACAATCCGGAGCTGTGCAGAATTTCTTTATAGGCGCTGCCTTTGGTGTACCTGCAGTTGGCGCACTTGTGCTGCTTTTCATCTTTGCTTCTTTCAATCTGGAAAAGAAGCTGCCTCAGATTCATGAGGATCTGGACAAGCGCAGGCAGAACGGGAACAATTAAACTGACATCTCCGCTGCTGGCCCATAGTTGATCTGCAGCGGAGTCACCATAATCAGAAGGAGGCCGAAATGGAAAAGACATTATTCTGTCAGCAGTGGCGATTTGGAAAAGCCGGTGAAACAAAACGCTGCCTGGACCTGCCCCATGACGCCATGCAGGAACAGGGCCGCAGGGCAGACGCCCCCTCAGGGCGCAGCGAGGCGTTTTTCCTGGGAGGCAGTTATGAATATGAAAAAACACTGTTTGCTCCTGCAGAATGGAAAGATAAACTTGTCTGGCTGGAATTTGAGGGCGTATACCCCAAAGCCAGAGTTCTGCTGAATGGCAAAGAGATTGGGGGCTGTAATTATGGCTACTCCAGGTCCCGGGTGGCACTGGAAGGGCTTCGCTATGGAGAGGTAAACACGATCACTGTACTGGTCGATGATGAAGGACACCCGAACAGCCGCTGGTATGGCGGCGCAGGTATCTACCGGCCGGTCTATTTGATTATTTCTCCCGGATATCATATTCAGCTGGACGGCATACGTGTTACCACTCTGTCCTATGCTCCTGCCGAGATCCAGGTGGAAGTCATGCATAATGTTCCTGACGGAACGGCAACTATCGAAATCTTCTTTGAAGGAAAAGCTGTTGCGTCAGGCAGCGGTGAAAACTGCCGCATTCGCATACCTGATGCCAGGCTGTGGGATGCTGAACATCCAAACCTCTATACATGCTGGGTCACCGTGGGGGAGGATCAGGCAGAAACCCGGTTTGGCATCTGAAAGATAGAGTACAGCCAGAAGGGGCTGTTTATCAACGGTCAGCAGACGCTGCTGAAAGGCGGCTGTGTTCACCATGACCATGGTATCCTGGGTGCCAGAACCTTTGACATTTCCGAATACCGCCGCATCAGGCGGCTGAAGGAATTTGGCTTCAACGCCATCCGTTCAGTCCACAATCCTTTAAGCCGGGCGGCGCTGGACGCCTGTGACGAGCTGGGTATGTATGTAATGGACGAGGCATGGGATACCTGGACCAACACCAAGAGCAAATACGATCACGGGGTGAATTTCCTTGATAACTATCAGAACGATCTGGAGCTTATGGTAGCAAAGGACTACAACCACCCCTGTGTTATTCTGTACTCCATTGGCAATGAGGTAACTGAACCCGTTAAACCGGAAGGTGCGGATTTTGGGAAAAAGCTGGTGGCTGCGGTGAAAGCATTGGATACCACGAGGCCTGTTACTGCGGGAATCAACCTGACCCTGATGTTCCTTGCAAGCCTGAAAAACAATCCGCTGGACACTGCCGCGGAAGGAAGTGACCATGCGGAAAGCCAGAAAAAAATGGGCAGCACAGCCTATAACAAGATGGTGATGGGGAATGGCAAAAAGATGACCCGAGCCGCAGGAAATTTCCTGATTGCGGGAAAGTCCGGACCGATTCTGGATGCTCTGGATATCTGTGGCTATAACTATGCTGTCAGTCGATATAAGAAAGACCGTAAAAAGCGGATTATTGTAGGCAGTGAAACCTACTGTTATGAGCTGGGTGAAGTATGGCCGCTGGTAGAGAAATACCCACATCTGATCGGTGATTTCATGTGGACGGCATGGGATTATATCGGTGAAGTGGGAATTGGCTCGTGGTCCTATGCAGGCGATTCCGCCTTTGACAAGCAGTATCCCTGGCTGCTGGCTGATACCGGCGCTTTGGACATTCTGGGAAATGACAATGCTGAAGCCGGTCTGGCGGCGGTTGTATGGGGTGCCCGGAACAAGCCCTATATCGCCGTTACCCCTGCAAACCACCCCGGCGTAACCCCCGTTATGGCCATGTGGCGGGGCAGCAATGCAATTCCCTACTGGTCATGGCAGGGCTGTGACGGCAATGCGGTAGATGTAGAGGTATATTCCAGAGCCCCCGAGGTAGAGCTGTTTATAAACGGTTCCTCCATAGGCAAAGAAAAAACCAGAGACTTCAAGGCTGTGTTCCATACCGCTTATGCCGCCGGTGAGGTAAAAGTTGCAGCATGGCATGAGGATGGGACAAAATCAGAGTCTGTTCTGCATTCTGCGGCCGGAGAAACAGCAATCCGTGTCACCAGAGAAAACAGCGGGGACATCGTTTATCTCGCTGTAGACCTGACCGGTGCAAATGGAGAAATCGAATGCAACGCCGACCGGAAGCTGACGGTTTCCGTGGAAGGCGGCGAGCTGCTGGCTTTTGGTTCCGCCAATCCCTGTACGGAAGAAAGCTTTCTGAGTGGCAGCTATACCACCTATTACGGCCGCGCACAGGCAGTTGTACGTGCAGATGCCGGCTGCCGGGTTACAGTGACCGGGCCGGGATTGCATACGGTTACACAGGTATTAAGTTAAAAATACTGTCAGGTGAAACATCCCGCCGCCAGGCGGCTTACCCACCCGGTGCTTTGCAGCATTACGAAATGAGGATGAGGATGAAAATAATCAGATCAGAAACTTACAAAGACATGGCACGGAAAGCGGCTAACATAATCAGCGCACAGGTCATTATGAAACCAAACTGCGTACTGGGACTGGCAACCGGCAGCACGCCGATTGGCATATACGAACAACTGATTGACTGGTATCGCAAGGGTGACCTGGATTTTTCAGAAGTCACAACGATCAATCTGGACGAGTATTGCGGCCTTGCCAGAAACAATCCGCAGAGCTACTGCTCTTTCATGCATAACCAGTTCTTTGATTCGGTCAATATCCGCCCGGAACATATTCATCTGCCGGATGGGACAAACCTGAACGCAAAGGAAGAATGTGAACGATATGACCAGCTGATAGCAAAGATCGGCGGTGTGGATCTTCAGCTTTTGGGAATCGGTCTGGACGGCCACATCGGATTTAATGAACCGGGGTCTGCATTTGAACTGGGCACGCACTGTGTAGAACTCACATCAAGTACGATTGAGGCGAACGCGAGGTTTTTCTCCGACTCCGGCGAGGTACCGCGCAAAGCCTACACGATGGGAATCCGGACGATTATGCAGGCCCACAAGGTTCTTCTGGTTGTCAATGGAAAGAATAAGGCAGAGATAGTAAAACGTGCTTTCTTCGGATCAGTAACCCCGCAGGTCCCCGCATCTATCCTGCAGATGCATCCGGATTTTACCTTAATCGGGGATGCTGAAGCGCTGGCTTACGTGTAAACTAAGGACATAAACGAAGCGGGAAATTACTATGAGGATCAAAAACGCGGAAGTATTTCAACCTGACGGAAGCTTTATAAGAAAAGATCTGCTTATCCGTGGAGAGAAGCTAACAGAAACCAATGGAGGTAACAAAAATGCAGGCTGTAAATCCATTCCTGCCCAGTTGGGAATATGTCCCTGACGGAGAACCCAGAGTATACGAAAACCGGCTTTATATATATGGCAGTCATGACCTGTTTGGCGGAAATGATTTTTGTCTTGGAAATTATGTCTGCTGGTCTGCACCGCTGGATGACTTGGGAAACTGGCGCTATGAGGGCGTCATCTACCGTAAAAATCAGGATCCTAAGAATACAAACGGGAAAATGAACATGTGCGCCCCTGATGTGATTCAGGGTACAGATGGCCGGTATTATCTGTATTACCAGCTTCACGCACTGTCAATCACTTCTGTTGCTGTATGTGATACACCTGCGGGACAGTATGAATTTTACGGTTATGTCCGTCACCCTGATGGTACGCCCTGGGGAGCCAAACGCGGTGACACCTTTGCATTTGATCCGGGCGTATTAAAAGACGACGATGGACGGTATTACCTCTATGTGGGTTTCTCGCCTGTCCAGGCTAATTTCCGTCTGCTTCTGAAGCTCCGGGGCAACAATGTAAAAAACGCGGTCTGCCTGGAGCTTGCAGAGGATATGTGTACGGTGAAGGGCGGTGAAAAACCTGTCGTTCCGGGCAAGGTAGGAGCACAGGGAACCGAATTTGAAGGCCACGCCTTTTTTGAAGCAAGCTCTCCCAGAAAAATTAACGGCAGATATTATTTTGTCTATTCCTCTGAACTGAGCCATGAACTGTGCTATGCCGTCAGCGACTATCCAGACCGTGGATATCATTACGGCGGAACTCTGGTCAGCATCGGAAATCTGGGATACAAGGGCAGAACCGATGCCGACAACTACACCGGAAACACCCACGGAGGCATGGTGGAAATCAATGGGCAGTGGTATATTTTCTATCATCGGCAGACCAATCTGCAGAAATGCTCCCGTCAGGCCTGTGCGGAAAAAATCACCATATTGCCCGATGGCAGCATTCCTCAGGTGCAGACCACCAGCTGCGGCCTGAATGATGGGCCACTGATTGACAGCGGACGGTATGAGGCACGAACTGCCTGTGTCTTAAAATCCGCGGAAGGAACCTTTGCTTATGAAAGCGCCAGGGAAAAAAATAAGGATGATCTGCACCCATATTTCACCCAGAGCGGAACTGACCGGGAGGACAATCCGGATCAGTACATTGCCAATCTCCGGGATGGATCTGTGGCTGGTTTTCGTTGGTTTGCATTTGATAATTTGCAGAAAATCATGGTTTCTCTCCGTGGTACCGGAAAGGGCAGCATGGACATTCGTACTGAGGAGGGCGGAGAGGTTGTTGCACGCATTCCTGTGGAAGCAGCCGAAGCTTATCAGAGCTTCTGTGCAGATCTCAAAGTACCTGTCAGCGGAACCAGGGGGTTGTTTTTTACCTTTACCGGCAGCGGCTATGTAGATTTTGAATGGTTTGAGTTGGGTTAGGAAGATGAATATAGGAAAGCGCAAACCGGCGCAGTCTGGCAGACAATACCCTGCCGAAAAGTCCGGCAGGAATGTCTGCTTTGGACGAGGCGGATCAATGACGGTTTTGCAGCAGAAATGATAGAGAGGGAAATATAATATGTTAAAACTTGTTCCTTATCCAGGTGTGAAGGTGGAAAATCTGCCCGGAAATTGCATACTGCCAAGAAAAGCAGGCATTTGCACAGGGCCTTTTAGTAACAATTCTATAGCGGCATTTTCAGAGCGCTGCGGTATTGAGAATAACGGACCCGTATTTCTGACTTTAAGATACAATAAGAAGCTGCCCGAGGAAGGGTATATGCTGGAAATCACAGAAAAAGGAATTACTGTTGAAGCATCCTGTGAACAGGGCGTCATTTGGGTGCTGACCACAGTTGCCAATTTACTGGATGACGGAAAACTGCCCTGCTGTCGTATTGAAGATGCACCCAAATATTCCCATCGAGGTATCAGCCTGGACTGTGCCCGGCATTTCTTTCCGGCAAAGGAGGTCAAACGCATTATCAACACCATGTCCCTTGCCAAGCTGAATGTACTCCATTGGCATTTGTCTGACGATCAGGGCTGGCGCATTGAAAGCCGAAAGTTTCCCAGGCTTCAGGAAATGAGCAGGGAATATTTTACCCAGGACGAGATTCGTGATGTGGTGCAATATGCCGCCCTGCGTGGCGTGGAGATTATTCCGGAAATTGATCTGCCTGGCCATACCAGCGGTATTCTGGCAGCTTATCCCGAATACAGTTGTTCCGGCAGGGAAGTGAATCTGGCAGCCTGTGGCGGCATCTATCCTGTGATTCTTTGCGCCGGTAAGGAAAAGACTTTCCAATTTCTAAAGGAACTGCTGGCCGAGATTACAGAGCTATTCCCTGGCCCCAGGTTTCATATCGGCGGTGACGAAGCCCCTAAATCCGAGTGGAAAAAATGCCCCCACTGTCAGGCCCGGATGCACGAACTGGATATCACCAGCTATGAGGATTTACAAGCGGATTTCTCCCGTCGGGTCAATGATATTCTGAAATCTCTGGGAAAACAGGCAATTTGCTGGAATGAAACCCTGCGGGCCGATACTCCCCCGGAAGATATTCAGATACAGTATTGGACACTTCAATACCGGGATACCATGGAGCGCTTTGCCAACAACGGCGGCAAGTGGATCTATTCCGATATGTTTGAGCTGTACCTGGATTACCCGCACAGCATGACCAGCCTGAAAAAGCTGTATAACACAAATCCTCACCTGGGCAGGCGTTCTGTTACGGATCAGGATGGCATGATTGGCCTGGAAGGCTGTCTGTGGACAGAACATATTAACGATCCGGAAAGACTGGAAAATCTGCTGTTTCCCAGAGCCTTTGCACTGGGCGAAATCTGCTGGGGCGGAACCAGAAATTATGAAGAATTTTTGACCCGGCTGGATGCCCAGCTTGTCAGTCCTTTATATCAGGACATCCGCATTACAGAAAAGAACTGGTGGGACCCTAAAGGCTCTGCCCGCCGCAAGGAGGCGATCAGCTATTTCTCTGCTATTAACTCTGGTATGTCCGAAGACGTCAGGGAGCAGACAGTTGAGAGTGCTGCACCGAATCGGGAGTTTTCCCAGAGCTTTATGAATAAGTTCTTTAAACCATCGGATATGCCTTTCCTTCTGGCAACAATGTTCAAAAAATGAGCAGCTTTTTATACACCATCAAACAGATATCAGGCAAAACGCATGTTGGGTCAATCGTCATATCCTGAATAAGACTCTTTACACAACAAAATAATAGCCCGCAGCCGCCGAAAATGCAAGATTTTCGACAGCTGCGGGCTGTGTGCACTTACAATATCGTTACTATTCACGGGGTGGGGATGATATCTAAGGTGTTTGGTTCCTCATCTT
>JAJBUL010000198.1 GCA_020860365.1 Clostridiales bacterium
CCATCATGGAATAAAATGCCGGAATGCCGGTAACATCATATGTAATTTTAAATATAACTGCGGCCATCAGGAATACTGCTGTAGCAGTAATCCTGTTTTTCTTCATATGAGGCAATTCCCCGTCAATTCCATTTTTCAGCCTATCCAGTTCACCTATAAACTGGAATTTATATTTTTTTCTGTAAATAAATCATATCTATCAGTTGAGTACCAGCTTCGAATATTGGGTGGTCATAATTATCCGTGAAGAAGTTTTTAATGCTATGCGAACGAATAAATCCACACTTCTCATAAAAAGGGATTGTCAACGGACTATCCCCTGTGCCAACTTGCAATAAAGAACACTTTCCTTTGTATGTCGTAACAACAAAGTCAATTAGTGCTTTACCGTAACCCTTTCCCTGATATTTTGGTTCGGTTGCAATATTTTTAATTTCAAGAACACCGTTTCCCTCATCTGTTACCACACATTCGCACTTAACTCCATCATCGTCCAAGACATACATTGTCCCTTTATTAAGATACCTGTTTATCATATCCTCCTGCTCATCTGCTAATAGCAGCAACGGAAGAAATTGTTTTTTATTCTCCTTGATTTCTTTAATTTTCATATCAACACGTTCCCTAAATTTCGGTTTTTCATGCAATTTTCAATCGCAACTTATGTATCGATCCTCTCAATTTCAGAAAATGCTTTGTTTCGATAAACCAAATCATTTCTTTCAGTAAATCCAATACTCTCCCAAAACGCATTTCCTGTTTCATTTCTATCAAACACTACAAGAGCTGCTTTTATGATACCGATTTTGCGCAGAGCTTCCATTGCCGTATCTACAAGTTGTGTTGCGATACCTTGATGCCTGTAGACAGGTAATACTGCTGTATGGTAAATATAACCCCTGCGTCCATCGTTTCCGACTAGGATAGCTCCGATTATGCTATCTTCATTTTCCGCCACAAAACAAGTGTCAGGATTTCTCTCAAGGAACCTGTTTATCCCTTCTTTGGTATCGTCAATCGTGTTTAAACCCATACCGGCACATGACATCCATAATCGGTAGACGGCACTATAATCTTTTATTTTCATAAGTCTTATTTTCATTTCAGTTCTCCAGAAATTCCAATTTGTTTATTTGATCTCAAACCCACAATCGTAATTATATCATTATCCAATAACCATTGGATTTCTACATCAGTTAACCAATACTTGTCCTGCCTTTTGGAATTCCAATCCTTTCTACACATCAGATTTATATCATTTTAAAGTATTTCAATGCCTCCGTAATCGCCGCCTCTTTCTCCGGCGGACACTTCAGCTGCCTGGAATCCTCGCTTTTTGGCTTATTGTAGCATTCCCGCTCAATGATACCATACTTCTGCTTAACCTGCGCAATATAAAGATTGCTGACATTCAATCCGCTATGCTCTAAAACATACGCCTTACTCTCTTCATAAGTAGCCTTACTCTCTGCGGCAGTTAAATCCATCTCATCCATATGCAGTTCTACCTCTATATGATGCTTTGAATGAAGTTTGGACAATAAGCATACCGTCTCGACGGTATTTTCATTGAGCAACCGAATTCCACCCTTTTCAGCGCCTTCATAAAAAACACAGGGAACTTAAATTCTACCCGCTTAATGATGCGTCCATTATCCTGCTTTTCAGGATAAAGTTCAATACTTTCGATGAGGTTTCTCAAAAATTCCTTCTTCTCGAAATCCGACATCTTAAAATACACCTTGTCAAAATGAGTAAGGATCTGGTAAAGCTGCTTCGCCGTAATCTGCTCCTCATAGACCCTGCTGATCTTCTCATTGATGTCCGCAATGCTGTCATCAATCTCTCCGATCTGATCGTACAGATTATTGAGCCGCTCCTGCATGTCCTGATACTTCCGGTCATAATGCCTGTCTGTCACATCCAGACGGTCCAGCATCTGGTTCAGCTTCGTTTTCGCTCCGGACACCTGCGCCAGCTGCCGCCGCAGCTGCTCCCGTTCCTTTTCCAGGGCACTCACATCCACCTTCTCATTCATTCTCTTAAAAATGAAATCATTGAAGCCGTCCAGCGTAACCATATCCATGATGAGCAGCTCCACCTCATGGTTCAGCTCGTTCTGATCCAGTGACGGTTTATAATCACAGAAATGTTCGTCATCCACCTTTTTCCTGTGCTGGCATCTGTAATAGAAATTATCGACATAATCTCCCGATTTCTTATTGTGCCTTCGCCTGACCGTTCCGGAAAGCCCCGTCCCGCAGATCGGGCATTTAACAATTCCGGACAACAGATACTCATGGTCAAGGCTGTGCGTCTTTTCCGATTTAATCCCGGTCGCCTTCCGTTTCTCCCTGACCTCCTGCCAAAGCTGCTCATCAATGATGGGTTCATGCTTTCCGTCCGCGATCATATAGTCATCCGTTTTTATCCGTCTGTACTCATCCCGTTTTCCCTTTACCCTCTCGTTTTTCACTCTTCCATAGGTAATCTTCCCGGTATAAACAGGGTTGTCTAACACATTTTTAATCAGCCCGCGGCTGAAATGACTAAGCTCCTGATCCCTGTACTTGCTTTTCGTATAGCCATGCTTATTCAGATAATCACTGATGCCTACGAATCCCATGTCCGTGTGGGCAAATTTATCGTAAATAATCTTAACAATCTCCGCCTCATCCGGTTCTATCACTAACGTACTGTTTTTGGAATCAACCCGGTATCCGTAGGGTGCCTGGCCGCCGTTCCACTTGCCCTCTCTGGCCTTCTGCTTCCGCCCCTCCATCGTCTGCACCAGAATATTTTCACGTTCGATCTCTGCCACAGCCGACAAAACCGTGATGGTCAGCTTCCCGGAATCCTTTGAGGAATCAATTCCATCCTCCACACAGATCAGGTTCACGCCAAAGTCCTGAATGTACTGCAGGGAATTCAGCACATCCGCCGCGTTTCGTCCGAACCGCGACAGCTTGAACACCAGAATATAATCCACATCATCCCGGCCATCCGCCACATCCTGAAGCATTTGTGTAAATTCGGGACGTCCTGTAATGCTCTTTCCGGATTTCCCGGCGTCACAATATTCCCGGACAACCTCCATATGCTGAAACCCCGCGAATTTCGTCAGCCGGTCTTTCTGGGCTTCCAGGCTGTAGCCCTCCACCTGCATGGCCGTGGAAACACGCATGTAAATGTAGCACTTTGCCCTCTTATTCGCCACTCTTCTCGCCTCCCTCCTCCAGCTTTACCTCCGCCGTTTCCGGCAGTACCTTAAAATGCTTTAACGCATCCACAATCAGTTCCTCCTTCACTTTCGGACAACGCGGCACCCGCACATCCGGATCGGCCGGCTTATTATAATTCACTCCCATATCCAGACCATATTTCCGCTTCGTCTGTGCGATATAAAGTGCCGATACCTTTACCCCGGATTTCTCCAGTACATACGCTTTGATCTGCGCATAGGTCGCTTTTGCCTTCGCCTCCGCCGCTGTCAGCTCCTGCCCGGAGCAATCCAGAAAAAACTCTACATACTCATCCGCTTTTTTCATTGGAACCGCCTCCAATTCTCCGTACAAAACCGGAAATTTGAAGGAAATGCTTTTGACAATCTTTCCTTCCTTGTTCCTCGGAAAAACCTCAATCCGGTCAATGATGAGCCGGTACATTTCACGCTTCTCCTCGCAGGTCATATGCCCGTACAACCGCTTCATATGATCCAGCAATGCCATCACATTATCCGCTGCACGGATCCCTGCTTCAATGCCGAAAGCCTTTTGGATGTCCTTTCAATCTCTGACTCCACAGCATCCATCCGGTCATATATCTTCTCAATTTTTGCCTGGATCCGGTCATATTTCTTATCATAGCTTTCATCCAGAATATCCAGATTATCCAGGTCCTCCCCCAGCTTGCGTTTCTGGCGTTCCTCCTTCCAAAGCTGTTTTCGCAGCTCCTTCAATTTCTCCTCTATCGCCTCAGCGGAGCCCTGATCTCCCAGCTGCTCCATCACCGCTGTTCTGAATTCCGGCAGCATCGTCAAGCCGCTTACAATCTCAAACACAGCGTTATCCGTCCGTTCCTGATGATAAATCGTATTATAATCACGTGTCCGTCCTTTCGCCTTTCGATAGTTCACGCATCCATAGGAATAAAGAACCTTATAATACCCACCGTGATTCTTATTGGCTTTCTTATTCTTCCGCATTACCATCCCGGCACCACATTTCGGGCATTTGATCAATCCGCTTAAAAGACTGATCCGCTCCGGATCATCCACCTTGCCGCGGGGAACAGATAACCGCTCTCTTTTCCGCTGAGCTTCCTCCCACTGTTCCTCTGTCACTAACGCCTCATGCTTTCCCCGGACACACATCACTTCCTTCGGTATTCCGCCTGACGGATTGCAGTTACTCCGTCGGTTAAACATAATCCTGCCGCAATATACAGGATTTTTCAAAGTACGGCTTACAAAATCATAGGTAAACGGTCCGCAATCTTCCTTACTGCTTCTCCGGTATCCATGCTCATTCAGATAGATAGCGACAGCGGTGGTGTTCATTCCATCCTGCAGAAACAGATCATAAATCCGCCTTACCATCTCCGCTTCCTCCGGCTCAATTACGAGGTTCTTTTTTACATTCCGATATCCGTAAGGCGTCGGACCACCCGGCCATCCACCATCCAGTACCTTCTGCATCCGTCCCGCCTGGAACTGGACATTAATGTTCTCCCGCTCAATCTCCGCCACGGCTGACAGGATCGTCATGGTCAGTCTTCCGCCCGCCGTAGAGCTGTCAATCGCGTCGTCCACGCTGACCAGGTCAACACCATAATCCATCAGCGTCTGCATGGATTTCAGCACATCCGCGGCATTTCGTCCGAAGCGTGACAGCTTGAAAACCAGCACAAAAGAAATATTGTCCTTCTGATCCACAATGTCATCCAGCATCCGCTGGAATGCCGGTCTTCCCTTGATGCTCTTTCCGGATTTCCCGGCGTCCGTATAGTAGTCGAGATTGATACAATCTTATTTTTACATTTCAGGGTTTCACATTTTTATTTTTCTCTTTGATGGTTGCAACCCTCTTGAAAGCGCTGCTTAATAGAGACACAAAAGACACCCCACAGCTGCAGGGTGCCTTCTGAATTTTCGTCTCAAATTTTTACCTCCGCTCCGTTGTAGAAGGTGAAGTGGATGTCTTCCGCACTGTAGACAGTCACGTAATCCACCAGCGCGTACCAGGTGTCCTCATCGAACTGTTCACAAGTTTCCGGCAGCTTGCGAAGCTCTGCGATGAAGTTCTTCATCATCTCGCGCTGTGCCTGTTTTAAAACGATGTCGGAGTTGACCGAATCGAGCAGCGATTCCGTGGTTTCTGCCTTTTCTTCCAGAGCCTTGTAGCGTGCTTCGTACTCAGTCTGGTCAAGCGCCACCCTGACGTTTTCTGTGATACTGCGCTCCATCATCTCCATCAGTACCGTCAGTTCGTTCTGCAGCTCATCCCTTTTCTTTTCCAGCTCGTCTGTCTGAAAAGCTGTGGCTTTGATGGATTCAAAGTCTGCGAGGATGGCTTCCTTCTCGCTGCAGAAGCTGTTAAGCGCCCGGACGAACATCTTCTTGATGTCCTCCTCGTAAAGGTGCGGTGTGTCGCATCGTTCCTCATTTTCGTACTTGCGGTTGCATCTCCAGATGATCCGGCGGTATTTGCTGTTGGAGTGCCAGACCTTGGAGCCATACCAGGCACCGCAATGCCCGCATTTAATCTTACTGGAGAAGCAGTTCACGCAGCTGGGTCTGCCATCATTCTTAACCCGTTTTTCCATCAAAAGCTGGACGCTGTCGAAGACATCCGGCGCGATGATGGCTTCGTGGTTTCCTTCGATGTAATATTGGGGTACTTCGCCCTCGTTGACTTTCTTTTTCTTCGTCAGGAAGTCTGTGGTGAAAACCTTCTGCAGGAGCGCATCGCCCTTGTACTTTTCGTTGGTGAGTATGCTCCTCACTGTGGCCGAGCCCCAGTTTACTTTGCCTCCCGGTGTGGGGATACCCTCAGCGGTCAGCTGCTTCGCAATCTGGTACGGAGAGTGCCCCTGAAGGAACAGACCGTAAATGCGCCGCACGATTTCAGCCTGCTCCTCGTTCACCACCAGTTCGCCGTTTTCACCGCGCTCGTAACCGAGGAACCGGCCAAACGGAACCATTACCTTGCCATCCGGAAAACGTTTCCGCTGCCCCCAGGTGGTGTTCTCCGATATCGACCGCGCCTCTTCCTGCGCCAGACTCGACATGATGGTAATGAGAAGCTCGCCGCTGGAATCGAAGGTGTAAATGTTCTGTTCCTCGAAATAAACCTCCACACCGCTTTCCTTCAGCTTGCGGATGGTGGTAAGACTGTCCACCGTGTTTCTCGCAAAGCGGCTCACGCTTTTTGTGACGATCAGGTCGATGTGTCCGGCCAAAGCATCGTCCACCATTTTTGAGAAGCCTGCCCTTTTTTTGATGGAGGTGCCTGTAATACCTTCATCTGCGTACACGGAAACGAACTCCCAGTCTTCGCGACCTTTGATGTAGTTCGTGTAGTAATCCACCTGCGCCTCGTAGGAATTCAGCTGCTCCTCGTGGTCTGTGCTGACCCTCGCGTAGGCAGCCACCCGACGCTTCCGGGTGGTCCCGATTGGCGTGGCAGTGAATTTGTTCACTCTGGCCGGGATTTTGATTACCTTCTTTGCCATCTGATTTCCCTCCCATCGTAAAATGTAAAGTTTATGCTGCCTTCTTCCATGGTGATGTGGGTCAATCTGCCGTTCAAACTCAGGTACGCTAAACTCATCCATCTCCATAAAGTAAGCAGCCACCTGCCGGATTTCGTTTTCTGCTATATTCTTCGATTTGCATTCGGTTATTACATTGTCTTTTCCTGAACAGTGCCAGTAAACGTATTTTCCGCGATGGACACTTCTTTTAAAAAGGTTTCCACGTGCGGCACAGCGGATTTTCCCGGCAAACTCATCCGTAGAAGTTGAGATGTGCTTGTTAACCCTAAGCTTCAAAGCTTTGAATGTACGAAGCGTACCATCTTTTAAATAAAAATCGACACTGCCAGCCTTCTGTACCACAATCCTGTCCACCGTCTCGCTAAAGTAATCCTCGTCAAACGGCTCTGTCCCCATGACTTCGCAGAAGATTTCCTTTAATTCCGCATCCGGGTAGTTCACGCTGTCACAGGTGACTCCGTGGTGATTCTTCGCCCTGCAATGCCAGTAAATGTGCTGGTCTTTTGTGTCGCTCTTCGAGCGGCCAAAACGGCAGCCACAGGCTCCGCAGAAGATTTTACCATCGAAGCAATGCCCCGGCGGCCTCTTTTTTCTCACAGGCTTTGGTGGCTTCGGCGGTCGCACCCATGTCTTTGTTTCGCCGCCAACGAGTTGAAAAACAAGGTCTCCGTTCTCCTGCACTGTCAGCTCCCGCACCTGTTCTGTAAATGCCGCCTCATCAAAAGAATCGAAGCCAAGGATTTCCGCAGAAATCTCCATCAACTTCTTCTCGCTGTAATTTACACCGGTGCAGGTTATGCCGGATTCCTTTTTGGCGCGGCAGATCCACCTCGGATACAGCTTGCCTTTTGTCCAGTCTGCATGTCTCGTGTAAGGCCGTCCGCAGATGCCGCATTTCATTCTCCCACTAAAGCAGTAGGTCGGATTCAGCAGAGATTCGCGTCTCGCCAGCTCTTCCTGCACTTTTCCCCATGTCTCACGGTCGATGATCGCTTCATGTGTGTCAGGCATATAGTACATCGGAAGCTCCCCTTTGTTCTTCACCTTGTTCTTAGTGATGGGATCTTCGATGTACTTTTTCTGCCGAAGAGTGTCTCCAGCGTAGACCTCGTTGTGCAGCATGGTGGACATCCATGCTTCCTGGAACAGACAGCCGTTCACCGTCCTCCAGCCTCTGCCGTTTAAGTCATCACAGATTTCCTGCAGTGAAAACCTGTTAAGGTAAAGCTCCACAATCCTGCGGACGATTTCTGCCTCCTCCGGGATGATGACGTATTTCCGCAGCGTCTCATCGTATTGGTATCCGAGGATGTGCTTGTTCGCCGTCCCGATTTCGCCGGACTCAAAGCGCTTGCGGATACCCCATTTGCAGTTCTCGGAAATAGAATGGCTCTCCTCCTGCGCAAAACACGCCAGGAGCGAAAGCATCAGTTCTCCATCGCCGCTTAAGGAATTGATGCGTTCCTTTTCGAACCGCACCTCAATTCCCAGCTCCTTTAAATGCCGCACCGTCTCCAGCAGGTCAACCGTGTTACTCGCAAACCGTGAAATGGTCTGGCAGAGGACGATGGAGAACTTGC
>JAJBUL010000170.1:0-24786 GCA_020860365.1 Clostridiales bacterium
CTCTCAGGGGTGGTTTTTACTCCCGAAAATTTCAGCGTTAACTTCTGAAGACGGGTCTGAAGACGGGAATACTGGATTGGTGATAAAACGCTTGTGGACATCCGAAGGGCAATATGTACAGGTCGTTTTAAAAATCTGTACCACAGAAGATGAACCAGGATATAAAAATTCTATTATATCCTGTTGGGAAATTAGTGAAGGCCGGTTACAAAATTATTTGCGAAATAAATCGATTCTTTACAAACGAGAATAGGTCATGTATAATATGGATAAGATACATAAGAGGTTATTCGAGGTGGTAAATTTCGTTGCAACCACGCACCCCAGTGGTCAAAAGAGATGCAGGAGAGGCGACGCCTGCCGAATAATCTCTTATTATTTTAACCGCATACTGCCAGAATACACGCGCAGATTTCTTCTGCCATTGCCATAATCAGGGAAAGGCGTGCGGTTTGCAGAGTTAGATAAGGCTGGCTGTTCTGTACGCCTGCGATTCCGGTGATGGAGATATCCCCAGCGGCAGGCAGATCCTTGCTGACACCCATGCCAGGCTTCAGGCTGCCCGGGCGGATGAAGACGGAGCCTACTTTATATTGCGTACCAAGAGAAGCATCCACAGCGATTACTGTGCTGTAGGGATGCTTTTTTTTTGATTTGAGAGAGCGTCCTGTCCAGATTGCAGGCATGCACGGTATTTTCCAGAGTTCCGTAAACAGAGAAAGATTTTCCGGCTTTCTTTTCCAGCAGGCTGCCTGTGAGCGGTCCAAGACTGTCCCCGATTAGTCGGTCTGTGCCGATGCAGAGGATTACCGGCGCGGAAGATGGAGTAAGGGAGACTTTGTTTTTGCAATTGGTGTTCCAAAGCAGCTGTTTCAGCAGTCCGGGACAGAGCGGCAGAGATGATAAGCAGATATCAGGCTGGGTAGCCGGGGGGGGTCGGTGGAAACATTTTTTTTCATACATGCGAGGACAGACATTTCAACAGCCTTTCTGAAAATCGTTTTTTGATAACCGTTCAGCGTTTCAAAATTAGAGATCATTCTTTTTCTATCAAAGTTTATCCACAGCTGGAAAAAATATTCATTATTCTCTCCAGTTCTGTCACGAAGAAAAATCCCGTGGTGTCTGTAATATTTTACAGGAAACCACGGGATGAGAGAATCGTATAATATAATCTGTCAGAAAAGACGTGCGCTGTAACGATTCAGAACAGGACTTCGCATTTGCTGCAAAGTCTGTGCGCTTAATAATATTGAATAATTCCAGACACAAAGTCTGCAGCGCTGTCCCAGTCCTGGTTGTCGGCAAGTCCGCTGAGGGTGCCGCTGACGACGATTTTATCTGGTGATGTGCCTGCCGATGCCGTGCTGGTGATTCCCTCTCCGGTGAGGTAGACGATGGAAATGACCGGTGTCTCTACAACGCTGCCCTTTTCTTTTATATGGATATCAGAGAAGGTAGCGTTCACAGAGTCGCCGTTTACACGGGCAGAGCCTTCTACACGGAGGTAAATCGGGCTTCCGTTTTTGATTACCGCCGCAAGAGAGGAGTTGGTCACGGAGCCGACTTTCTCGTAATCGACATAGACGTCGCAGACGCCTCCTTCGGATACGGTCAGCATCAGATGATAGGTCTTGTTGACAGAGGAAAAGCCGGTACGGGAGTAATACTGGCCGCCGCTGCTCGTGGTGACGACGTTTTCAATCAGAAAGGCCGCCTTGCCGGTATAAGGAGCTACCGCGTGGTTGTCAAACTGGATGCCAAAGCTGACCGCGCAGGTCGCTGTGGCAGCTACCAGCTTCGCGTGGTATCCGGTGCCGCTGCCGGTCAGCTTCACGTCTGCCTCAATCGCGTAGAGCGCGTCAACAGTTTCCACGGTAGAGTCTGTGAGCGTCTTGCAGGCTTTTGCGGAGCCGGCGCTTTTATATGGACTTTTGCAGGCGATGACTTTATACGCGTAGCGGGTGCCTGGTTCTACATTGCTGTCCGTGTAGCTGGTCGCTGTGCTTTTGACTTTTTTATAAAGCGAGTAAGAGCCGCTGGTGCCGACCTTGCGGTAGATTTTATAGGTAGATGCTCCGGTCACGGCAGTCCAGGAAAGCGTAACAGAATTGCAGGTGGAAGAAATACTGGTGATGGTGGGCGTTGACAGGCGGGTGATGGTAAGCCCGGTCCGGTAGCCGCTGGTGCCGCTGTCATTGTATGCGCGCACTGTGTACTGGTAAGTTTTTCCATCCTTTGCTTTGGCGTCGGTGTAAGTCACGTTCGAGCCGCCGGAGACATTTGCCAGGCGCTTATAGCTGCCGGAAGTGGTCTTGCGCAGCACATAATATCCGGTCGCGCCGCTGACCTGTTTCCAGGTGATCTGTACACCGTCTGTGACGTTTGCCACCTTTGACAGAGTCGGTTTCGCGGGTTTCGATGCTGCCTCGACGGTCCGGCTGCCTGCGGGCAGCGCCAGGAAAAGGAACAGACAAAATAAAATCGTTTTCCAGATTTTCTTTCTTTCACTCATACATTTTCCTCCTGTAAATAGCAATGTCCACCGCTTCACTTCAGCTGACCCGGGACGGTTCCGTCAAAAGCGTGAGGGAAAGCGAATTGCGTTGTTTGTTACCCATGTTATCATATATTTTTTCAGATCGCAATTTTTTTTAACCATAAAATGCTAAATTCTGCATAAAGTATATGGTAGGGTATTGTGGATACCATCCATGTAACTATGGAGGTATGGAATTGTTATGATGTCATGGCAGGAATGAAAAGGAGTGTGTGGATGATGGAAAATGAAAATCTGCTTCCAAAGAACATACGCCAGATTGGAGAAATACAGGGCAGATTGAAAATTTGCCTTGAGGATTATGTGATGACCTACATACGGAAGATGGAGAGCAGAGAGAGCGGAAATTACCTGGGGATTCTCCTGGGAGAGCGACAGAATACGGAGGATGCGGAGTATGTGTTTGTGCGGGGAATCATGGAAGCGCCAGATTTTTTGCGAATGAAGGAAGAAAATGCCGCGGAGAAGAAAGAAAGTGTCGCGGAGAAGAAAACGGTAGAGGCGCCTGTATTGAAAAATGAGGCGGGCAAACACCAGAATCGTTACGTGTCGAACAATGATGGGGAGAAAAAAGAGAAGGAACATCCGGGGCTGTGGCAGGCATTTCAGAAAAGATATGGAACTGCCTTCGAGCAGTGCGAGGGGGCAATTCCAAATGAAAAGACAGAGGAAAAAGCGACGGGTCAATCAAAACATCATTCAAAAGAAGAATCAGAAAAAGAATCAAAAGACAATTCAAAAGACAGACCGAAAGAAAATGGCAGTGAGAGTGACAAACATGCTTCGGTGGAATCCGTGGATCCATGGCAGGCATGGAAACAGGAGCAGGAACGGCATTTTCCGGGATGGGAGATTCAGGGATGCTGTGTGATTGGTACGTATCCATCCGGGCAGCTTGAGGAGCTATCCTTGCATTTTCCGGAGGCAGCGCAGATGCTTTATCATTTGCAGGATCAGGAGGAGCGGCTTTACTGGCAGAAGGGAGAGCAGTATGAGGGAGTCAGGGGGTATTTTATTTTTTATGAACAGAATCAGGTGATGCAGGAATATCTTTCAGAACTGTTTGGCGGAGGGAGTGTGGAAAAGGAAGGAGGTTCGGATGGCGCCATCATCAGCTTCCGCGAAAAGGTGCGAAGCAAGGCGGAAGAAAAGAGCAAGAGTTTTCTACGGCTGGCAAGTTCGTTCTTTGTTGTCGGTGTGCTGCTTGTCGGGGCGATTGTGGTAAACCGGGTATCCGATATGCGGGAAGTGCAAAGCGTCAGCGGGACGGGGCAGATTTCTGCTGTATCGAAATATGGAGACGCATCAGATGATTCAGGGAGTACATTGGATGAAGAGGTGGCTGTTGATGCATCTGAGACGGTGGATGCCCGTACCGTCTCAGACTCCGGTGTGGAGAACGCAAACGTCACAGAAGAGGCAGCGGGTGAAGCAGTGTCTGTGTCCGGAGAATCCACGCTGGCCGGGTCGGACGCTTTCTGGGCCGACGGGGAGGATGACGCAAAGGAAGCTACAGCGGATACAGTCGAAAGTGAAAGTACAGGTACCGCCACGGAAAGCAATGCCGGAACGAATGAAAGAGCAGACAGTGCTGCGGAAAGCAGCACAGGCACAGCGGAAAGTGAGGAAAGTGTCATGGAAAGCAGCGCAGATGCAACCGGCACGGCTGCTGAAACAGCATTGGCAGCTGAAGAGACAGCAGAAGAGGCGACGAGCCGTCAGATACAGGCTGCTTATGTGATACGGGAGGGAGATACTCTTGCTGAAATCTGTGCCAGGTACTATGGAAGCCTGGAGCGCATGGAGGAGCTCTGTGAAGCAAATGGAATCGAGGATGCGAATCTGATTCTTCCCGGACAGAAGATTGTACTTCCGTAATGGAAATGCCACGCAGCAAGTGCGTGGATGCCAGCCCGATTTACGGTTGCGTTTATTTTCACTTGATGCTATATTAGGAGACAGACAAAAATAGTTGCGCGGCAGATCGCCCAACCCATGGAAAACGCTTCGCGTGGGGTTGGGCTATGAATAAGACAGAGGATGAGAATGAAGAGTTATAAATGGAAGGAACGCTTTCAGAATATAAAGGAACGGCTGGATTTTTTTAAGATCGCAGATGAGGAAGACCTGGATGATCTGGCAGAATTTTCAGAGCAGTCTGTTTATGAAGATGGACGTAGAAACGCCCCTTCGCGAGACTCGGCGGGCGGCTATGCCAGGAGGAGCCGGAATGGCAGCGAAAGCCCGCAGGAGGAGCTGGCATTTGAGGATCTGCTGGTGCGCAATCGGAAACGGCGTTTGGCGATACGTGGCGTGGTGACAGTGCTTATTTTGTGTGTGGTAGCGGGATTTTACCTGTATAATCGAGAGCACACGTTTGACGACTATATTATTTCAAAATCTATTGATAATTCTATGACATCGGGGACACAGTATGAAGCGGTGGGAAAGTATCTGTATCGCTACAATTCGGACGGTGTCTCCTGTGTGACGAAAAAAAACGAAGTAAAGTGGAGTGTTACCTACAGCATGCAGGCGCCGATTGTGGATGTCTGCGGTACGACGATGGTGATTGCGGAGCAGCAGGGGACACAGGTTTATGTAGTGAATGAGGATGGATTGCTCGGAAGCTTCACCTGCCTGCTGCCTATTCTGAAGGTACGCGTGTCGAATCAGGGGGTAGTGGCTGTTGTTCTTCAGGATGACGATGTGACATGGGTTCGTCTGTATGATGCGGAGGGTGAGAGCATTGTGAATGACAAGACGACAATCTCTGATTCCGGGTATCCGCTGGATGTGGATCTGTCGCCGAACGGAGAGAAAATGGTTGTTTCCTATCTCGGAATCCTCGAGGGGGTCATGACATCCACTGTTACTTTTTACGATTTTGGTTCCGAAGGGGACGCATCATCTGATTATATAGTAAGCAGTGAGACTTTTTCCGGCAGCATTGTGCCGCAGGTATTTTTCCTGGATAATACCATCGCGGTTGCTGTGGCAGACGATGGATTTGCCGTTTTCAAAGGCAACACACCGGAAAAATCTGCGGAGGTTTCGTTTAGCGATGAGATTGTGAGCTGTTTTTATGACGAGGATATGGTTGGATTTCTCTTCTTGGATTCGACGGGGGAGAATGATTATCGGATGGAATTATACAATTATAAGGGTAAGCGAAAGGTATCCGTGGGCGTAGATGCGAGATTTGATGAAATCAAAATGGAAAATGGGCAGATTCTGATGTATACTTCATCCTCCTGCACGGTTTATACGAAGAATGGGAAGCTGCGCTTTACCTCCGCATATGAGAAAGAAATTGTAGATATTTTCTACTTTTCGGAATATCGGCGCTATCTGGTTATCACGAGTGACAGCTTTGACCGGATACGGATTTGCTGACCGTTACGGGTCACTTCTGCAAAGGCGAAAATGACGTAAATATGGTCAGAGAGAGACCTGTAACGACTGTTTCGGCGGGAGACAGGAGAAAATGCTGGAAAGGTGCGGTTTGAATAATGAATATACTGGAAATCATTGTGATCATAGTAACTATAGCCCTGATTCTGTCGGGCTTTCATGCGGGCTTTGTCAGAAAGCTCGCGTCTATGCTGTCTCTGGTGCTTTCAATCACGCTTGTGTCGTTCCTGTTGCCATATGTGACAGATTTTATCAGAAACAATACGCCGCTTTATGACTATATTGTCGAACAGTGTGAGAACGTGGCGGCAGAGCAGCTCTCCGGGCTATGGACAGGCTCTGGGACAGAGAGCTCCGGCGCTGTGACAGGCAGTCTGGGGCTGGCGGCCGGAAATTCTTCGGCGGTCGAAACGACGTACTTCGGTGAGAATGTTTCAACGATCGGAATCAGCACCCTGAGCAGTTCCGATTCGGATAGGGTGGATTCCTTCGATCTGGCCAATTTGACTCGCGATGAAGTTAAAGTACTGATGGAACAGTATGGCTACGGAGCATATACTTCCATCGTGGATTCCCTGACAGATGAAGAGTTTGAGCAGTATAAGGAAGAATATCTGGAACAGTATGCTTCGCAGCTGCAATCCGGAAATAGTGGAAGCACAGGAAGTGTTGCAGGTGATGTGATCAGTTCTCTGGCGAGTTCCCTGACCCTGGATGAGGATACGCAGAATGAGATCATTGACAGCCTTCCGATCCCGCAGGTGATCAAAAACATGCTGATCAAAAACAACAACGAGGAGGGCTACGCAAGCCTGGATGTCTCGAACTTTCAGGATTATGTCATCGAATATCTTGCCACGCTGATTTTGAATGTCGTCTCTTTCCTGGTGGCGGTGGTGCTGGTTCACATTGCCTTACGGCTGCTGGTCATGCTGTTGAATATTCTCGCGCATTTTCCTGTGGTTGGCTTTGTAAATCGTCTGGCGGGCGGCGCCCTTGGTGTGCTGCAGGCACTGTTCGTACTGTGGCTTTTTTTCCTGATTCTGACGGTGCTGCAGGCGACGAATGTGGGGATGACGCTGCTTGCTATGGTGGAGGAGAGCGCACTGCTATCCTGGCTGTATGAATCGAATTTGTTTTTGCGAATCATACTTATGGCGGCGGCCATGTTTGCGTGACGAGAAAAATATGTAGCAAAAATATAAGATATGAAGGGATGACGATATGAAGAAAATGAATCTTGCAATTTTAGGTGCCGGACGGATTGCGGTGACCATGGCGAATATCGTCTCACAGATGGATGAGGTCAACCTGTATGCCGTCGCGGCGCGGGATGGAGTGCGGGCAAAGGCATTTGCGGAAAAGTATGGTGTGGAAAAATCCTACGGCAGCTATGAGGAGATGCCGCATGCGCATACGCTGCGTGTGATGGAGTTGCTGGATGAGATACGTGCCAGGTGGTAATGTGTGGGACGTAGAAATGGAAGGAAAAGGAATTATGCGTACACAGACGGAATTGAGAAGACAGTTAAGGGAAATTGATCATAAAGGCTACAAAGCGTATAAGGTGCTGGAGGGGGAATATGACTTCGGTACCTATCGGCTGGCGATCGACCATGTGCAGGGCGACCCGTTTGCGACGCCATCGCGTGTGCGGATCGTTTACAACAATCGCGGAAATATTGCCCCGCTATTTTTTGAGAGCCGCCATCGCAAAATTGCGGTGGAAGATTATCTGTTGCGGCGCCTGCACCGGAATCTGAGAAGTGGCGGCGGAAAAGAGTCCGGAGAAAATCGCATTGTGGGCAGAGGTGAAGAGAGTTCCAGAGGAAGAAGTGAGAACTATGGCAGACGCGCGGAATATGGTTATGCGGATGAGCCAGAAAAGAAAAAAGGGTATAACGCCCGCGTGGGGCAGGGATCTGGTAAAAGTGGTCTCGTGACGGCTTGCCGCGCCGGTCAGGAAATTCTGGAACGCACGGCAATGCGCATTGCGCCGGATGTGATTGAAGCGCGGATTGAGGTGGGGTTCCCGGCTTATGGGCGGTCGATCGCTGCAGGTGAGCTGGAGAAGATTTTATTTGATTTTCTGCCGGAGGTGGCGGAGAAGACGTTTCATATGAAAAAAGGATCCGCGTCAGGTGGTGCGCGTGAAAACCAGATGCTGCGTGATCTGGAGGCAGTTGCCGCTCTGGCGGATGATCAGCAGTATATCCGGGAAGCGCTGGATGAACGCGGACTGGTGGCGTTTGTGGCGGATGGCTCTGTCCTTCCGCGCGAAAGCGGCGTTTCTCAGCGCCCGCTGAAAAACGCAGTTGTTTTCCAAAGCCCGGAAAGCCTGGCAGTTACTCTGAAGCTGCCGCATCGCGGGGAGGTGCGCGGCATGGGAATCCGCAAAGGAATCACTGTCATCGCAGGCGGCGGATTCCACGGAAAATCCACCTTATTGAAAGCACTGGAACGCGGCGTGTACAATCACATTGCCGGCGACGGCAGGGAGCTTGTCATCACAGATCAGAGCGCGTTCAAGCTTCGTGCGGAGGAGGGTCGCTGCATCCATGAAACCGATATTTCCCTGTTTATCAGCAACCTGCCGACCCGTGCCGACACAACCCGTTTCTCTACGGAAAACGCAAGCGGCAGCACCTCGCAGGCGGCAAACACAGTCGAAGCTCTGGCCGCAGACAGCCGTGTTCTTCTGATTGATGAGGATACCTCCGCGACCAACTTCATGGTGCGCGACGAACGCATGGCGCAGCTCGTTTCTGATGAAAAGGAACCGATCACGCCGTTCATCCGCAAAATCCGCAGTCTTTACCGTGATCTTGGTGTTTCGACCGTTCTTGTAGTAGGCAGCTCCGGCGATTACCTGGCCGTAGCGGACACCGTTTTACAGATGGACTGCTATGTTACCAGGGACGTCACTGCCCGCGCCAGAGAATTGTGCGCGGTACAGGCGGAGAAGACGATATCAGGTAATGTGCAGCCAGCGAACAGCCGGCCGGCAGGAGCGGTGCCTGGCGAGACATCCGTCCAGTGTACCACATGGCTGAAAAAGGGCGTCCGCTCAAAGCAGATCGAAAAAGCCCGTGTCCATGGCTGGGATACCTTAAGCCTGGATAAAACAGAGATCGATCTGCGCTATATGGAGCAGATCGTTGATGAAAGCCAGACCGCGGCGCTTGCTTACCTGATGCAGTATATTCTCGGCCGCCTGGCCAATGGCAAAAAGACGGCAGCTGAACTGGCAGCAGAGGCTGCCCGTAAGATCGAGACAGAGGGAATACTTTCTGTTACTCCGAAAAATTACGGAGCCGGGGCAGCGGCAGCCGTGCGGCGGCAGGAAATTCTAGCGTGCCTGGCAAGGTACCGGATGCTGTGAAATGCCAGATCTGTCAGTGAAGCGGTCGTTTTTTCCCTTCCCTGCGGTACTCTCTGGGTGAGTGGCCCTTTTCTTTCCGGAAACAGTCTTTGAAGTAATTGCTGCTGTTGAAGCCGCAGTCCATGGCGATTTTGGTGATGGAATCGTCAGTGGTCAACAGGGCCTGTGCTGCCTGCCGGATGCGGATCCGGGTCAGGTATTCCTTAAAGGTGACGCCGGTCGTGGTTTTGAATTTGCTGGAGAGCCATGCGGGGCTCAGGCTGACCTGCTGAGCTACTTCGCCGAGTGTGATAGCATGGGCGTAGTTCTGGTCGATGTAGCGCAGGGCTTCTTCGATGTCTGTGGAAAGGTTTTCCCGATCGTTGCGCTGCTCATGAATGAATGTTCCGCTTCGACGGATGTCAAGCAGCAGCTGCATCAGAAGGAGCCGCATGAATTCTGGGGCGTATTCGTCAATGGGACTGTTTTCTTCTGACATGCGGGCGAGAAGCCCTTCGATCTGTCGTTTTCCGTTGTCTCGAAGAAGGACTTTGCAGGAGGTTGTAAAGAGCTCCGCGAGTTCGCCATGCTGATCCAGAAAGTAGGGGGGGCAGGCTTTGGGGCGTACAGGAGACGGCGAAACGCTCGCAGGGGACGCTCCCCTCGTAGCTGGTAGAGTGCAGGTCTCCGGGCTTGATGAGGAAGAGATTGCCGGCTTCGAGGTGATAGGTATGGCTGTTGATATAGTAATTGCAGGAGCCGCTTTTCAGATAGAAGATTTCACAGTAATTGTGTGCGTGTTCGTAGGGCATGACGAATCCAGGTTCCCGGATCTGCCGTTCGATATAGATGGCATCATTGCCAGTGTCTGTGCTGTTCTCTGAAATCAGCGTGTCTTCCTGAATTTCCTTCCCGATGGTCTGCATAGAAAGCCCCTCTCGCATCTGAAAAATATCTGTGCCTGTATGACTGGTACTGGTTGCGGTCTTCGCAGCAAATGCAGAGACCTTTTCTGAATCGTTCTGATCGTTTCATGGAAACAGTTTTTGTGATTTTTTCTGCAACATAGGCAGCAAAATGAAAGAATATTGGCATAAATTTCCGGTAACTCATGTGCTGCAATTGAATTATGTTGTGATTTTAACATGTCTTTCGCTTTGCTTCAACAGGAAAAATCCTGAAACAGGATAAAAAATCTGTATTTTTTCTTAAAAACACGTGTTTTTTTGGTAGTATCAGAAGAGAACAGCGATTATAATGTCTGTATAAATTCACGAACAGACAGGTAAATATCCGCGGAAATTTGTGCTTTTTAACAAGAAAACACGTGTATTTTTGTTGACCTTACGGGGAAATGGAAAAGAACTGTGATTTTTTGAAAAGGAAGACAACTGGTGCCTGTGTTGCGCGAATTGCGGAGAGAAGCAGTTATTTGACAGTTTGAAATCGAAATTGAAGGAGGAAAACAACTATGATGAGAAAAATTTCCAGAAGAGACTTTTTGCGCGGTTCCGCGGCGGCACTGGCGGGGACGATGGCTTTTGGAGCAACGGTGATGGCAGAGGAGAGCGCGGCGAATGATGTGAACGCGGAGGATTATGCATGGCCGGATTATTCTGGTGAGACGCTGAGCTTTATGTGGTGGGGCTCTGATACCCGTCATGAGATCACGATTGAGGTGATCGAAATGTACAAAGAGCTGACCGGTCTGGATATTGAGTACGAGTATTATGACGGTACGAACTACTGGACGGTATTCCAGGCGAAGATGGCGAGCAATTCTCTGACAGATGTGTTCCAGATGGGAAATAACTGGACGACCTATTATGATACGGTGCAGCCGCTGAACAGCTACATCGAGGATGGCACAATTGATACAAGCGCGATCAGCGATACGATGCTTTCGACGACAACGAATCCGGAGAACGGTGACGTGACCGGTATCTCGAATGGTACGAATACCAGATGCTTCGCGTACAACCCGGCGATCTTTGATGAATGCGGCGTGGCGTATCCGACAGAGACCTGGACATGGGATGACTTTGCGGCGGCGTGCCGTACGATCACGGAAGTGACGGGCAATCCGGCGATTACGACCCTGGAATATCAGACCGTTGTCTTCACAGTAGTAACACAGTGGAAGGAAGGCTACAATTTCTATTCCATGGATGGTTCGGAATTTGATTTTGACGGCGATCTTGAGCCATTGGTTTATATCATTGATCTGCTGGATACCCTGATGAAGGAAGGTTGCATCGGCGACTGGGGTATTTACAATGAAGTTTCTTCTAATATTGAATCTGACTGGATTGCGTATGGCGATGCGGCGATGTGTATGCTTTCTTCGAATCAGTTCTCCGCGCTGAGCACGGCGGCGGCAGAGAGCGGTATTGAGCTTGAACTGGCTACGATTCCGAGAGTTTATTCCGATGGGCAGTCCGGTATGGTGGTGCGTTCTTCACAGCAGCTGACGATTTACTCCGGTTCTGAAAAGAAGGATATCGCGGCGAATTTCCTGAATTTCTGGGTGAACAGCATTGAGGCAAATAAGATTCTGAACTGCGAACGTGGTGTGTCAATTAACAGTGATGTTCTGACAGCACTGCAGGCAGATGAGGAGCTGACGGATGAGACGACGGCGAAGATTTATGCGTTTATCGATATGGTTGGCGGATTTGAGAATGCGGCGAACTCCAGCCCGGCAGAGCCGGCTGCGAACGAGGAGATCTGCGATGTTCTGAAGGAAGAATATCTGCAGGGGCTTTACAGCGGGAAGTATTCGAGTGCGGAAGAAACGGCAGAGGCATTCTGGGAGGAAGCACAGGAAATTTTCGCAACCTATCAGGATACAGAGGATGCAGAATAAGATTGAGTGATGAATGCAGGCAGGTCTTGCCGCTGTCTTGGAAAGACCGTGTAAAAACTGTGAGAATACGGAACGGACAGGTTCGATTTTGGGCAGTTCATGTAAGCGCTTTGGAGGGACTCCCTCCAGGGCGCTTTGTTTTCATATATGCGGGAGCACGCAGGATTATGGAACTGCCCCCTTGCATGGCCAGGCGGCAGTTTGTCAGCCCATGTAAAATGCTTTGTTTGAAGCTGGAGGAAAGAACTTCTGTCGGATAGAAAGAGGGTATGAAGGAATGGATGATACTACAAAAAAGAAACAGTCTCTGCACTCGTTTCTGAATAATGAAAATACAGTGGGATATATCTTTGCGCTGCCGTTTATCGTCGGATTCTGCGGGCTGACGCTGGTTCCGATGGGACTCTCCCTGTATTATTCTTTCTGTAATTATAAAATTGGCAGTGATCCGGTGTGGATCGGCCTGAAAAATTATATTGACCTGTTGAAGGATTCGACGTTTCTGAATTCGATTCGGGTGACCGTGCAGTACGTGATTGTTGGCGTCCCGCTGAAGTTGATTTTTGCGCTGTTTATAGCGATGCTGTTGACCAGGCCGACAAAGCTGCAGGGCTTCTACCGGGCGGTTTATTATATTCCGTCCCTGATCGGCGGCTCAGTGGCGGTGGCGCTGGTGTGGAAGCAGCTGTTTGGAAGCCGTGGTCCGCTTGTAACACTGATCAAAAGCCTGGGCGCAACTGGATTTAGCTTTTTTGGCAGCACGACCTGGGCATTTGTTCCGCTGGTGCTGTGCAACGCCTGGCAGTTTGGATCTTCGATGCTGATTTTTGCCTCAGGCCTGAAGCAGATTTCTAAGGAATACTATGAGGCGGCGGAGATTGACGGTGCAGGCGCGATAAAGCGCTTTTTCAGCATTACGCTGCCGTGCCTCTCCCCGATTATTCTGTTTAACCTGCTGATGCAGCTGATTTCCGGATTTATGACCTTTACGCAGGCGCAGATTATCACACAGGGCGGGCCGAACCACGCGACAGAGTATGTCTCTCTGTTTATCTTTACAGAAGGTTTTAGCTATGGTCATATGGGTTATGCCTGCGCGGCGTCCTGGGTGATTCTTGTGATTATGGTGGCGATTACCGCAGTGCTGTTCAAGACGTCGAATCACTGGGTATTTTATGAGGCAGAGGACTAAGGAGGCGGGAAGATGACTATAAAGAAGAAAAAACAGATCACGTCGATCATTTACCATGCCTTTGTCATTGGTTTTGGCCTGGTCATGATTTATCCGGTTGTGTGGATGATCCTGAGTTCATTTAAGATGAAGAGCGAGATTCTGGGGACAAACGCGACGTTCTGGCCGAGCACCTGGGTATGGGAAAACTATACGGAAGGCTGGAAGGGATCCGGTCAGTATACCTTTGCGAAGTATTTTATGAATTCCATTTTTGTTGCGACTCTTTCTACCATAGGGACAGTGATCAGTTCCTCGATGGTAGCCTACGCGCTGGCGAGGGTAAAATTCAAAGGCAGACAGTTCTGGTTCATGTGCATGATTATGACCATGCTGTTGCCGGGGCAGGTGCTGATGATTCCGCAGTACATTATCTGGAATAACCTTGGTCTGGTAGGTACGTATGTACCGCTGATTTTGCCGAAATTTTTGGGCGCGCCGTTTTTTATTTATATGATGATGCAGTTTATCAAAGGACTGCCGAAGGAGCTGGACGAGGCGGCGATGATTGATGGCTGCAGCCGCTATCAGATATTTACGAGGATTATACTGCCACTGCTGGGACCGTCCATTATCACGACGGTGGTAATCCAGTTCTACTGGGTATGGGATGATTATATGGGGCCGCTGCTTTATCTCACCAAGCCATCGATGTATACGGTGTCGCTGGCGATCAAGAACTTTGCGGATGTACAGGGAACGAATTTTGGCCCGATGTTCGCGATGTCTACACTGTCCCTGATCCCGGTCTTCCTGCTGTTTTTGTTCTTTAACCGTTATCTGATGGACGGTGTGACGGCGGGCAGTGTGAAGGGATGAAAAACTGATTACTACTTCAGGAGAGGCATGCGAAAGGACAGGTTTCCATGATTGACAGAAGAAAATTACTTGAACGAAACAGTCCGCGCCTTGCGGCGTGGGATCCGAAGAGCCCTCTGAGTGTGGGAAATGGAGAGTTTGCTTTTACTGCAGACATTACCGGTCTTCAGACCTTTTATGAAGCGCAGCGGCGCCAGTCGGTTCCGCTGTGTACAATGAGCCAGTGGGGGTGGCATTCCACTCCCGCCGGCAAAAATCGGGATTGCTGGTATGTGTCGGAGGATGTGAAAAAAACAGCTTACGAAAGCCCAAAAGGAACCGTGTACTATGCTTCGGAGGTTCAAAATGAAAATGAGGAAGTCTATCACTGGTTGAGGGAGAATCCTCATCGGCTGAACCTGGCGAGGATTGGCTTCCTTTGGGATGGAAAGGAAATAGCTCCGGACGAAGTGGAAGAGGTGGAGCAGACGCTTCATCTGTACGAGGGGAGACTGAGCAGCCATTTTGTGATCGGCAGTTATGTGGTGGATGTAGAGACAATCTGTGCAGGAAGTGCAGATGTCCTGGGGATCCGGGTGTGTTCAGAGGCTTTGTGTGCGGGGCGACTGTCTGTTTTGCTCGCCTTTCCATACGGAAGTAAGGATATTTCCGGTTCGGACTGGGAGCAGGAGGAGCGGCATGAGACGCAGATTCAAACCTGGCCGTGCAGGAAAGCAGGGGCGCGCTCTCAGACCCAGTCAGCGAAAGGGAAGAAGCCATGGAACGAAGTGGAAGAAAATGGAGCAGACGTGGAATTATTGGCTGGTTTTTACCGGGTGCTGGATCGGGATTCGTATGAGGTGGTTTTGAATGCTTCGGAGCCTGCCTCGCTGACGCAAATGGGAAAGCACGCCTGGCGGGTGGAAGGCGGGACGGATACGCTGGAACTGACGGCAGGGTTTTATGATTGTGCGGAGGAGATTTTTCCGCCGGAAAACTTTTTTTCATTTTCCACGGTTGCTGCTGACAGCCAGGCGCATTGGGCTCGATTTTGGGAGGAGTGTGGGATGATTGATCTGCATGACTCCACAGATGAGCGGGCGCCTGAACTGGAACGGCGTCTGGTGCTTTCGGAATATCTGCTGGCGATTCAGTCGCTTGGCTCGGTTCCGCCTGCGGAGACGGGGTTGACCTGTAACAGCTGGTATGGCAAGTTTCATCTGGAAATGTACCCGTGGCACTGTGCCTGGGCGGCGCTCTGGAATGAGCCGGAGCGGTTGAAAAAAAGCCTTCTCTGGTATAAAATGCATCTGCCGGAGGCAAAAAAGAATGCGGCCTGCAATGGATATCGGGGTGCCAGGTGGCCGAAAATGGTGGATGCGAATGCCATTGTCAGCCCGGCGCCGATTGCGACACTTCTGATCTGGCAGCAGCCGCACGTGATCTGGATGCTGGCGTTGGTCTACGGGAGAGAATGGAAGCTTTCGGATGGGCAGCGGACGCAGCCAGGCGAAGGGGATTCTTCTGTCCAGGTGAGAGAGCAGGATTGTGCTGCGCTGGAGGAATTCTGGGATGTGATCCGGGAGAGTGCGCGGTTTATGTGTGACTTTGTTTCTTATAATGAAGAAACCGGGTGTTATGATCTTCCTGCACCGTTGATTCCGGCGCAGGAGGAGCATGATCCGAGGACGACGAAAAATCCGGCTTATGAGCTGGAATATTGGAGCTTTGCCCTGGAGACGGTCGCGGGGCTGGCGGACGCACTGGGGCATGACAGTGAAAACTGGAGAGAGGTGGCTGCGCATATGGCTCCACTGCCGGAGAGGGACGGGCTCTATCTGGCATGTGAGACCTGCCCGGAGACCTTTACCCGTTTCAACCGGGATCACCCTTCCATGACAGCGGCGTATGGGCTGCTTCCAGGAAAACATGTGGAGCCAGAGAAGATGCGCGCGACGCTGAAAAAGGTCCTGGAGTGCTGGGATTATTCCAGTATGTGGGGCTGGGATTTCGCGATGCTTGCGATGACAGCTGTTCGACTGGGAGATCCGGAGACGGCGGTCGAAATCCTGCTGAAGGATACGCCGAAAAATACGTACGTCGCCAGTGGAAATAACTATCAGGGAGAGCGGAACGACTTGCCTCTGTATTTGCCGGGGAATGGTTCCCTGCTGCTGGCCGCAGCAATGATGACGGCCGGTTACCAGGGATGTACGTGTGAACTTCCGGGATTTCCAAAGGATGGAAGGTGGATAGTGGAGTTTGAGAAGATTGCGCCGTTTCCGTATTAAACTTTCACGCCTTCTTCGCGGGCACCGCCAAATATAAAAGCTGTCTAATAGTCATGCTCTTAGCTGTGGAGGCATGGCATGAGACTTTCTATTGATGACACTTTGTAACTATTCAGGACAGTCAGGACTTCTGGCAGCAGGAGATAAAATCCTGGAATGGGGAATTATATGATAAAAAATCCGATTTTAAGAGGTTTCTGCCCGGATCCGAGCGTCATCCGGGTGGGAGAAGATTATTATATTGTGAATTCGACGTTTGAGTGGTGGCCAGGAGTGCGGCTCTGGCATTCGCGGGATCTGGAACACTGGGAGCAGCTGCCGTCGCCACTGAATCGCCTCTCTCAGTTGAACATGCTGGGCGATCCGACGTCCGGCGGTATCTGGGCTCCGGATATCAGCTATGACGGGAAGCGGTTTTATCTGGTTTATACGGATGTTAAGACGAAAAAAGGCCGCTATTACAACAACCATAATTATCTGGTGTGGGCGGATGATATCTGCGGACCATGGTCCGATCCGGTTTATCTGAATAGTACCGGTTTTGATCCTTCCATGCTGCATGATACGGATGGGAAAAAATATCTGGTGAACATGCGAAATGGATTTAAGGGTGTCCTGGTGCAGGAATATGATCCGTGTCTGGGCCGGCTGACCGGGGAAGTACGCAATGTTTTTTCCGGTACAGAACTGGGGTTTACGGAAGGGCCGCACATTTACCATATTGGTGATTTTTACTATTGCCTGGCAGCGGAGGGCGGTACGGGTTATCAGCACTGTGTCACGATGGCGCGCTCCCGGTCGCTGTGGGGACCTTATGAGGTAGATCCGGGGAATCCTGTGATGCTTTCGGACCGGCGAAGCCCGGAGCTTTTGCAGAAATGCGGGCATGGGGATCTGGTGGAAACACCGTATGGCGAGTGGTATCTGGTGCATTTGTGCGCGCGACCGTCCGGTGGGAGATGGCAGTGCGTGCTGGGACGTGAGACCGGAATTCAGAAAGTATACTGGAATGACGAGGGGTGGCTGCGCCTGTCGTGCGGCAGAAGGTTTGCGCAAAATGAGACGGAACGTCCGCATGATGGAAGGATTCTTTCGAATAAGATGGAACGTTTATCCATCGTTTCTGAGGAAACAGAGATGGGAATCACAGAGAGCAGACAGCTTTCGGAAGAGAGTGTGTGTAAACATGAGAATATTCAGATCGCGGAAAAAGATGTTTTTGCCAGTCACGGGCGGGGTGTACGATATTCGCTGCCGCGGGTTCCTCTGGGTGACTGCCTGTCTCTGACCCAGCGGCCGGGGTGGCTGCGTCTGTATGGGCAGGAATCGTTGAATTCGCTCCACCATGTAAGCCTGGTCGCGGTGCGTCAGACGGAATATCGGGCGCAGGCTGAGACCTGTGTGGAGTGTGTGCCCACATGTCCGGAGCAGATCGCGGGGCTTTCTTATATGTACGACGCCGCGAATTTTTACCTGTTTGGGAAGACGGCGGATGACGAAGGCCGGCAGTATCTGACGATCGTGAAGAGTGACCGTCTGGAAATCACGGATGTGGCGGATCCCATCTGGCTTACGGATGCAGAGCGCATCTGGCTGCGGATTGAGGCGGAAGACCGGGCGGCCCGGTGTCTGTACTCACTGGATGGGCAGAGCTGGGAGGACTGCGGCGTCTCACTGGATACGGATATTCTGACGGATGAGCATTGCCGGGGCTTTACGGGAGCACATTTTGGGATGTACTGTCATGATATGACCGGGCAAAAAATAAAGGCTGACTTTGACTACTTTTTGTGTTAAAGTAACAGGGGATTGAAATCTGCAGGGATATAAACGTAAATTTGATTATGAGTTGAAATAGAACAGTCAGGCAGTGGTTTAGATCAGCGAAAGGGGAAAACAGTTATGAGGTATGCAGACGGAAAAGTATCTGATGTACAGATTGCTTATATTGGCGGCGGTTCGCGGGGCTGGGCGTGGACGTTTATGACGGATCTCGCGCTGGAAGCGTCCATGAGTGGGACGATTCGCCTGTATGATATTGATGAAGAGGCCGCGAAGGCCAACGAGGTGATTGGAAACCGCGTGAGTGAGCGGGAAGAAGCCGTCGGCAAATGGAAGTATACGACCTGTAAAAGCCTGGAGGAATCTCTTAGCGGTGCGGATTTTGTAGTGATTTCCATTCTGCCGGGCACATTTGACGAGATGGAGGTCGATGTGCATATGCCGGAACGTCTCGGCGTATGGCAGTCGGTAGGCGATACAGCCGGAGCCGGCGGTATGATGCGGGCGCTGCGCACGATTCCGATGTTTATACCAATCGCTGAAGCCATCCGCGACTACGCACCGGACGCCTGGGTGATCAATTACACGAACCCGATGAGCCTCTGTGTGAAGGTGCTGTATCAGGTGTTTCCGCAGATCAAGGCATTCGGGTGCTGCCATGAAGTATTTGGTACGCAGAAGGTACTGGCGGGTATCACAGAAGAAACCTTTGGCCTTAAGGGCATCACCAGGCAGGACATCCATGTCAATGTGCTGGGCATTAACCATTTTACCTGGTTTGATTACGCTTCCTACAAGGGAATCGACCTGTTCCCGGTTTACCGGAAGTATATAGAGGAGCACTTTGAGGAAGGCTATTGGGAGAATGACCAGAATTGGGCAAACGCCTCCTTTGCCTGCCGTCATCGGGTCAAGTTTGACCTGTTCAATCGCTATGGTCTGATCGCCGCGGCGGGGGATCGTCATCTGGCGGAATTTATGCCGGGAGATGAGTATCTGAAGGATCCGCAGACTGTGGAGAGCTGGGGCTATGGCCTGACCACGGTAGCCTGGAGAAAGAAGGACTTGCAGGATCGCCTGGCGAAGAGTCACCGGCTTTTGACAGGGGAAGAAGAGGTACTGCTGGAGCCGACGGGCGAGGAAGGAATTCAGCTGATCCGGGCACTCTGTGGCCTGACGAGGATTGTCAGCAACGTCAACATTCCCAATACAAACCGGCAGATCCCGAATCTTCCTGCCGGGGCTGTGGTGGAGACAAATGCGGTGTTTGAAAAGAATGCAATCCGTCCTCTGATCGCAGGCGAGGTTCCGGAAAATGTGCGCGCGCTTCTGATGCCGCATATTGAGAATCACGAATATATTCTGGAAGCGGCGCTCACCTGTAACAAAGAGCTCGTGGTGAAGGCGTTTATGAATGACCCGGGAATCCAGGGCAAAAAGTGCCAGGAGGCGGATGTGCGCAGCCTGGTGGACGACATGCTCCGGGGAACCAGCCGGTATCTGCCAGAGGGGTGGAAATAGTGTTATGAGATAAATTTTTTGCGATGGCTTTGAACAGCAGGCGGGGTGCCTGCTGTTTTTCCATGGCGTTCGATGAACGACTCTCACTTCAAATTCCAGATTGCAATTCTAAATGGCGTAGGCTATAATTATAGCGAACGACAAAATTCTTTTGTCATTCACTATAATGGATGCACACGGACGCATAAGGAATGGCTGCTTCGCAGCCTTGCATTCGGCGCAAAGTAAAACGACTAAAGTCGTTTACTATAAAATCAATCATGTGTTTTTTTGGCTGTGGCGGGGTTGGATATGATGAATGACATGGATAGATTTGATAAGAATAAAGAGTTTGAGGAATATGTTAAAATAGCGGAAAAAGCAGAAGAGGAACGCAGTGGAATCGAAGCAGAATCAGAATATGACACATTGGATTCGGAGGTGGATGATGAAGATTATCCATACGAAGTGAAAAATATCCGTGTGGAACAGAAGATGATAACAGTTTTTCAGATTGAGCATTGGATGCAAAATGAAATTCTGATTCTTCAACCGGAATATCAGAGAAATCTGGTTTGGGATTACAAAAGAAAGACAGCATTGATTGAATCAATGATGATGAAGATACCAATACCGGCTTTTTATCTGGATGAAAATGCAAATGGGAAGAAATACGTAATTGATGGAATGCAGCGCTTATCCGCGATTCATGAATTTATGAATGATGGCTTCCGGCTCAGAAAGATGCAATATCTGTCTTCATCATGTGAGAAGAAAACATTTAGCCAGCTTGATATTAAGTTTCGTTCTTATATTGAAGATACAGTTTTAACGGTTAATATATTGGATGAGCGATGCCCACAAATGGTAAAATTTGATGTGTTCCGCAGAGTGAATACTGGAGGGGTTCCGTTGAATCCGCAGGAAATACGGAACATAATGGCTCAGCCAAAGGTAAGAACTTTATTAAAAAAAATGGCAGGCTGTGAAGAATTTTTAAGTGCTACGAACCATAAAGTAAAAGATATTCGAATGAGTGCTCAGGAGCTGTGCCTCCGGTATTTGACGGTTCGGTATGCATATGATTGGGAGAAAAGAGAGTTTGTTAATTATCGTGGTCTGCTAAAAATGATGGATGCTTCGGTTTTGCGTTTAAATAACAGGAAAGAGGAAGAATTAGAAGCTATATTGAAAGAATTTCAAAACATTATGGTTCAATGTGAGAAAGTTTTGAGGACGATGTATTTTTGCAAGCCGGGAAGCAATGCATTAAATAAATCTCTTTTCACTGCATGGACAGTTGTATTTGCCAATAGGAAGACGGAAAGTCAAAAACTGGATGCATATGTGGATCAGATACGGAAAGAATATAACATTCTTCTGGAAGAGGATAGTGAATTTTATCGTTCTATTACTTCATCGACAGGTACAAAGAAACATATACAGTTTTCCATTGAATCAGTGAGAAGCATCGTGGAGGGATTTCTATGATAGATGAAATCAGATTAAAAAATTTTAAATGTTTTCCTGAATTAGTGCTGCCTATGTCTGAGCTGACCATCCTGACAGGAGCAAATGCAGCTGGCAAATCTTCTATTATTCAGGCAATGCTGTTGTCTTTTGCGACTATGGAAGAGAAAGGGCAATCCATTGATGCGGGACAGGCTCTGAATGTAGATATAGGAAATCCGAGAACTCTGATAGCACAGAATCCGATTCAATTGCAAGGTATGGATGCATATTTCAATTTTAGCATAAAGTTAAACCAGGGCAACTGGTCTCAGGTGTCGGAAACGACGGATTTTATTATTGGAATGAAGCAGGATAGCAGGGAGGCAGATATTCATTATAAGATTGATAAGCTTTCACCCTTGAAATTACTGTTTGAATGCCGGAAAAATGAAATAGGCGGGTCGCTCTCCTATCTGAATGCGGAGCGCGTAGGACCCAGGATTTCTTATCCGGCAAAAAATGAAGATAGAATTTTAAGTAATGGTGCAAATGCGGCATTTTTGATAGACCGAGCGGATTTTCTCGATCGTCCGGTTTCAGAAAATCTGCTCTTAAAGGAAAATGAAGAAGACGGGAAAAAGTTTTCGATACAGGTAGAGCGGTGGATGGGAGCGATTCTTGGAAGTGTAGAGCTTTTGGTTAATACAGATCTGGCGAAAGCTACCATGGATGTGCGTTACGGAAATCCGCTGACGGATGAGGCTGTGTCGCCTACAATGACTGGTTTCGGAATCAGTTATATTCTTCCGATTGTGACAGCAGGGTTATGGTGTTCTTCTCAGAACAATTCTATTCTTATTATAGAAAATCCGGAGGCACACCTTCATCCGGCAGCGCAAAGTCAAATGGGAAAATTTCTGTATTTGGTATCCACAGCGGGAGTTCAGGTGATCGTAGAGACGCACAGCGAGCATATAATAGACGGAGCGCGGATTCAGGCAGCTCTGATGCATCAGACTGATCGCATTAGTGTTAAATTTCTTTCAGAAAAGGAAAAAAAAATTATGATTGAAGAGATTAGTATCCGGGAAGACGGAGAGCTGGAGAAATGGCCGGAAGGTTTTTTTGATCAGAAAACACAGGATCTCAGAGAACTATTTCAAATGAGGAGAAAGCATGCAAGTTTATAATTATTTCCTGGATGAGAGCATTTGTTATACAAAAGAGAAACCTGATATCTCCATGAGGGAAGAGGACGTGGCGAATCTTGTTGAGTTGGCAGAGTATTGTGGCCATGAACTGGTAAATGAGAAGATCAGATATCAGGATGACACACTTTGGGAAAAAAGCGTGGAAGCGGAAGTTTCTCTGGCTGATTGGCTTTACGGCAGAAAAGGAAAAGGCAGTGAGGATGCCAGAAGATTATTTTTAGAAATAATAGACAAGAGGTTTGAACCGATCGAAGTGGATTTACCGTATCCGAATGCGATATATATTTCACTTGGCGAATTTGAAAATGCAGTGTCAAATGAAACAGAATACATAGAAAAAAGACGAGAGAAGCTGACGCAGTGTCAGAATCCGGAAGAATACGAAGATTTTATGAAGTCCTGCTTTATAAATTGCATTTTTGCAAAAGGGATTGTTTCTGAAATGAAATACATAGATGATTTCCCTGCGCATACGGAGGAAATTACAAAAAATCTTGGGGTATTAAATGACGAAGCAATTGATCTTTATGAGAAATACTGTGATAATTTGAAAGAAGCAATGAATATTCTTTCAGCAAAATTATTAGAGTGTTCAGCCGATCCAAAACATAAGGAAAAGTTGAATTTTACATTTGCTTATGAAGAGCAGGTGAATGGAGAAAACCAGGCCAGAACAAAAAGGATTAATTGTTCACCACATTTAAAATTGATCCGGCGGGACTCAAATCTCAGAATATATTTCTGGTGGTGTGATTCTGATGTCGGAAAGGGGGAAAAAGTTCTTGTGGGCAGGATCGGGAGGCATCCTTATTGATATAAGTTTATAGTAACTATTCGGTAGTATCCCATTTTTTTAAATTCTGGGTTTTTGAGCTTTGTATTTAAATATAGCCAAACCCCATATTTTGTGCTACACTACGTGGGAGGATTTTCTGAACCGTTCGTCTGGCGTCATTTTATGGCCTGAGGGGCGCAAAGGATGATATCACTTGTTGCGGACAGGAACAGAAAACAGAGGATGGAGGATGATGATTATGAATTTACCGGGGCTTCAGGCATTGGAGCAGATTTACGGCGAGACGGAACGCCCTCTTGCGCGTTTCCGGTTGCTGGCGGAGAATTATCAGAAGAATTTCGGCTCTGAGGAGATGGAGTTTTTTACGGCTCCTGGCCGGACGGAGATTGTTGGCAATCACACGGATCACAATGGCGGAAAGATTCTGGCGGGCAGCATCAGCCTGGATACGATCGGCGCGGCCGCCCCGAATGGGACGGATGTGATCACGATTGTGAGTGAGGGGTATCGCGATAAGATCATTGTAGATTTGACGAAGCTGGATCGGGTGCCGAAGAATAAGGGGTCTTTTTCCCTGGTGGCGGGCATGGCGATGGCAGCCCGCGAGATGGGTTTTGCGGTTGCCGGGTTTGACGCCTATGTGTCTACCGAAGTGATCGCGGCGGCGGGCGTGAGCTCTTCGGCGTCGTTTGAGATGCTGGTCTGCACGATCATGAATTACTTCTTCAATGACGGAAGGATGCGTTATATTGATTATGCGCGCATTGGTCAGTACGCGGAGAATCATTTCTGGGATAAGGCTTCCGGCCTGATGGATCAGATGGCCTGTGCAGTGGGCGGTACGATTTTGCTGGATTTCTCGAAGATTGCGGCGGCGTCACCGGAAAAGGTAGCCGCGTTGGATGATGCGGAGATTTGCAAGCAGGTAGACTTTTCTTTTTCACAGCTGGGTTATGACCTGGTGATTGTGAATACGGGCAAGGGTCATGCGGATTTAAGCGATGAGTATTCGAGTGTGCCGCTTGAGATGAAGGAAGCGGCGCAGGCGGTCGGCGCGCATCTGCTCTGTGAGACGGACGAAGAAACATTTCTGGGCAGTCTTTCCGCGGTAAGCAATGACCGCGTGGCGCTGCGTGCCCTGCATTTCTTCGAAGAAAATAAACGAGTGGATGCGGCTTATCAGGCGAGCCTGGACCGCGACGAGAAGGCGCTGCTGCGGGCGATTGACGAGTCCGGGCGTTCCTCCTGGGAGTGGCTGCAGAACTGCTATTCCATCCGGAACTTTAAGGAGCAGAAGGTCACGCTGACGCTTGCCTTGACGAGGCTGTTCCTCTCTCGCACCGGCAAAGGCGTTTGCCGCGTACACGGCGGCGGCTTCGCGGGCGTAATTGCGTGTGTGCTGCCGCAGGCGGAGACTGCGGATTATGTAGAATACATCGCGCAGTATGTGGGCAAAGAAAATGTGTATCCGATGAATATCCGTACATTTGGAGCGGGATATATCCCGCACTAAGTGCGGGATGC
>JAJBUL010000170.1:24886-42110 GCA_020860365.1 Clostridiales bacterium
CTGTCCGGCGAGGACATATCCCATGCGAAGCGTGGGATGCCTGTCCGGCGAGGACATATCCCATGCGAAGCGTGGGATGCCTGTCCGGCGAGGACCCACATATCAGAAAGGAGTAGAATACAATGAATATCGAGACATTGAGAAAAGATATGGTAGCTGCCATGAAGGCAAAGGACAAGCCGCGCAAGGAGGCGATTTCGTCGTTGGTTTCCGCAGTGAAGAAGGTGGCGATTGACGAGGGTTGCCGTGACGACATTCCAGAGGAGATGGTAGACCGCGCGATCTTAAAGGAGCTGAAGTCGGTGAAAGAGCAGATTGACACCTGCCCGGATTCGCGCGCGGATCTGAAGGCGGAGTATCAGTTCCGCTACGATGTGATTGCCGAGTATGCGCCAAAGCTGCTGTCCGCCGATGAGGTAAAGACGATTTTGCAGGAGAAGTTTGCAGATGTTCTGGCGACAAAGAACAAAGGCCAGATCATGAAGACCGTCATGGGCGAGCTGAAAGGCAAGGCGGATGGTAAGGTTATCAATCAGGTTGTGGCGGAGCTGTGCCAGTGAATGATGATATGCGCTTCTGAAGCGCGGATCAGGAAACGGCTATGACGCAAAAAACAATAGAGATTTTTCAGAACAGCAGGCAGCGTTTACCTGCTGTTCTGAAGTGTTAGCATAAATAGAAAGGCGGATGATACAAATGAAAAAAGAAAACGCATGGATTTTATACTCTGAGGAGCAGCTCACGGAGCTGGAGGCTTTGGCGAAGCGCTACCGTGCTTTTTTAAATGTCGGAAAGACGGAGCGGGAATGCGTAGCGGAGACGGTGCGCATTGCGCGTGAAAACGGATACCACAGTCTGGAGGAGGTTCGGGCATCCGGAGAAACGCTGAAGACGGGGGACAAGGTTTACGCAGTCAATATGGAAAAGATGGTTGCACTGTTTGTGATCGGCGGGCAGCCGATGGAGACGGGTATGCGTATCCTCGGCGCGCATATTGATTCCCCGCGCCTGGATGTGAAGCAGGATCCGCTGTATGAGGACACGGAGATGGCTTATCTGGATACGCATTATTACGGCGGCATCAAAAAGTATCAGTGGGTAACGATTCCGCTGGCGATTCACGGTGTGGTTGTGAAAAAGGATGGCACAAAGGTGCAGGTGTGCGTTGGAGAAAAGGACGAGGATCCGGTGGTCTTTGTTTCGGATCTGCTGATCCATCTGGCCGGTGAGCAGATGGAGAAGAAAGCGCGTCTTGTGATTGAGGGGGAGCAGCTGGATCTGCTGGTCGGCAGCCGCCCATATAAAGAAGAAAAAGCAGCACAGAGCGAAACGGAAAAGGACAAAGAGGCGAATGCGGAGCAGGCCGCGGTGAAGGATGCTGTGAAGAAAAACATTCTCGCGATCCTCAAAGAGAGCTATGACATCGAGGAAGAGGATTTCCTGTCTGCGGAGCTGGAGATTGTTCCGGCGGCGAAAGCGAGAGACTGCGGCTTAGACCGCAGTATGGTTATGGCCTACGGCCAGGACGATCGCGTGTGTGCGTATACTTCTCTGGAGGCAATTTTGAGTATTCCCGCGCAGGAGCGCACCTGCTGCTGTCTGCTTGTAGATAAGGAAGAGATTGGCAGTGTCGGTGCGACGGGCATGCAGTCCCGTTTCTTTGAAAATACCGTCGCGGAGCTGATGGATGCAGCTGGACAGTACAGCGAGCTGGCTCTGCGCCGCGCACTGAGCCGCAGCCGTATGCTCTCCTCCGATGTGAGCGCGGCTTACGATCCGCTTTATGCAGGCAGCTTTGAGAAGAAAAACAGTGCTTATTTTGGAAAAGGCCTGGTATTCAACAAATTTACCGGTTCCCGCGGAAAGAGCGGCAGCAATGATGCGAACGCGGAGTATGTCGCGGCAATCCGCGCGATGCTGGAAAAACATCAGGTAGCGTTCCAGACAGCCGAGCTGGGCAAGGTCGACATCGGCGGCGGCGGAACGATCGCTTACATAACCGCTCTTTACGGCATGGAAGTTATTGACAGCGGCGTGGCAGTTCTGAATATGCATGCCCCGATGGAGGTCACTAGCAAGGCGGATATTTATGAAGCATTTAAAGGATACCGCGCATTTTTGCAGGAGGCGTAATTCCTGATGCGTTATGCGGAGCAGGCGGTATTGAAAAACTAAATGGACGTTCAATAGGCGCTGATTGAAGCACAGACTACGTCCTGCTGTTTGGAACAGTTGCAATATGAAAAAGCCGGGGCATCTCGCTCCGGCTGGCTTTTTAAAAGGGAGGGCCGGGATCATTGCGATCCCGGCGAGTATGAAAAAGAAAGATTTTTAGCACTTCTTGTCTGGTGCTGAAAACAGGATACTGTTTTCTTGTGATAGAAAAGTGAACGCTATTTGAAAAAAATGTGAAAATAGGGTCTGTATAAGCGGATAGGGGAGACTTCTCCCCTATCCGTTGCGCCAGGCGCGAATAGCGAAGCTAAAAAAAACCACAGACAGCAGTGCCATCTATGGGTTTTCTGTAAAGCGGAGAGTGTGGGATTCGAACCCACGCGCCCAAAAAGGACGACCGCATTTCGAGTGCGGCTCGTTATGACCACTTCGATAACTCTCCAGACAGAACCTTATTATAAAACAGAGAATGAATTTCGTCAATCATTTCTGAAAAAAAGTTCGGAGGACATTTTCAATGACATTTTCAATGTATGGAAAATCCTTCTCCGATCAGACGGCTCATCAGGTCGTCAAGGGAGCTGGTTTCTTCGGTGCTGCTGGAATTCCCTTTTTCTGGATGGATGCTGTCCGAACCGTTTTCTGTCTCAGCTGCTGTTTCATCATCCGATTCTCTATCCAATTCGTCATTTGTTTCATCTCCTTTATCATCCGTATTATCTGCTTCTGTTTTTGTCTCTGTCTCGCTTTCCGTTTCGGTTTCCGGCAGCAGCTCATCCAGAAGATCCTGGTAAATAGTGATTTCTTCTGTTTCTGACTCGGACTCGGTTTCATGCGCGGGACAGATCTCGTCCGGCTCGGTTCCCACAGCAAAATATTCTGTGTAGACAGAGGAGCAGCTGTCTCCGGCAAGTAAATGTGTTTCTTCACAGAGGGTTATTTCGACGACGCTGTCGGGCTGTGTGAATTCCCCGCTGGGAAGCCCAGTGTGGATTCGCTCCATCACGGAAGTCCAGAGGACGCGGCTGTAAGAGTGCCAGATGGAGCCGCCCGGGAGTGCCTTGTTGTTGTCATAGCCGCCCCAGACACAGCAGGTATAGTAAGGTGTGTAGCCGACAAACCAGATGTCCTTGTAGCTGGAAGTGGTACCGGTTTTGCCAGCGACGGGCTGCCCGGCGGCGGAGACGGTGCCGTAGGCGGTTCCGGTTTCGGAGGAGACGACGTCCTCCATGGCGCTTGTGAGCAGAAAGGCAGCTCGGCATCCTTGGCATGGTGCCGCACCTCCTTTGTCCTCCATGGCGCTTGTGAGCAGAAAGGCAGTGCTATCCTGCAGGACGCGGGTGAAGCTGCCAAACTCGGAAGATGGGGCATCTGCGTCTGTCTGCTGGCTGGAGATTGCAGTAGCTGTAGCGTTATTGCTGCTTCCCAGGGTCTGTTGACTGGAGAGCACTGTAGCGCCGTCGATGGAGCTCACTTTGGCGCTGGCTGTAGCAGAGCGCCCGGTGGCGTCCAGCAGCACATTTCCATCGCGATCGAGTATTTTGGTAAAGAAAAGAGGCTCAGCGTACATTCCTCCGTTTGCGATGGCGGCGTAGGCTGCACAAAGCTCGAGATTCGTCACACCGTTGGTAATTCCGCCGAGTGCGAGCGGCTGAATGACGTCGGAGGTTCCGTCTGGCGAATCCCAGTCGTCAACGAGAGTGGATATGCCAAGCTGTTCGGCATAGGTAAAGCCCAGACGCGGAGTGATTTCGGTGATGCAGCGGACAGCGACGACGTTGATAGAGCGTATGATGGCCTCGCGGATGGTGACGGTGCCGGAATAGTCGGTGATGTCCCAGTTGCTGACCGATGTGCCGTCCTCGTATTCGTAAGGTTCGTTTTCATAGATGGTGGCAAGCGTCTGTCCCGCAGAATCCAGCGCGGGAGCGTAGGCCGTCAGAATTTTGAAGGTGGAGCCGGGCTGCCGGGTCGTATTGGTTGCGCGGTTCAGCGTCAGGCTGGCTGTCTTTTCGCCGCGCCCGCCGACGACCGCGCGGACAAAGCCGCTTTCCTGCTCGATCAGGATGAGAGAAGCCTGCGGCTGCGGGGAAAGGGTGAGGCGCTCGGAGAGTATGGAGCGGGATGTTGAGACGCTGGTGCTACTGCTATCATCCACGTTCGTATTATCATTGCTTGTGGCGTCATTTGCTGGATTTAAGCTCAAAATATCCTCCCGGAACGCGTCCGTATAGCTCTGCGCTTCCTCCTGCGTGTCGCAGAGCAGGTCAAAGGAGGAGTCATAATTTTCCCGCACCCACGCGCGCAGGTCCTCTGAGCCGTATGTGGCGGTGGAGCTGTCAGCCTCCTGTATGACAAGCGAGTAGTCGACGCCGTATTGCGTACCTTCGGGGAAGTTGGAAAGATTCTGAAACTCCTCATCACAGATTTCCTGAAGCGCGGCATCCTGTGCGGAATAGATGCGCAGGCCACCACTGTATACCGCTTTCGTAGCCTGCTCGTAGGAGTAGTTCAGTTCAGATATCAGCATTTCTACGACCTGGTCGATCAGTGCGTCCTCGTAATAGGAATAAGCCGAATCGGCTTCATAGGATTCGTTATAGGCGCTGATGCGCAGATAAACATCATCCTCGAGCGCGTCCATCCGCTCTTCGTGTGAAATGTAACCCTGTTCTTCCATATAGCGCAGAATCAGGCGCTGCCGGGTTTGATTCGCCTCCGGGTACTCGATCGGATTGTAAGCGGTAGGGTTCTGCGGAATTGCTGCGAGAACGGCTGATTCAGAGAGTGTCAGGTCGGAGACCTCCTTGCCGAAATACCGCTGCGCCGCCGCTTCTACACCGTAACAGCCAGAGCCGAAATTGATGGTATTCAGGTAATCCTCGAGTATTTCTTCTTTCGAAAGCTGTTTTTCCAGCTGAAGAGCCAGATACTGCTCCTGTACCTTTCGGGCGAAGCGGTCGGCAAAGGAATTCTCCTGTGTCCAGTCTGTGAAAACGCTGTTTTTGATCAGCTGTTGCGTGATGGTGCTGGCACCCTCCGAGAAGGAGCCGCTGGTAACGCCTCTCCAGAAAGCGCGCACGATGCCGCGCAGGTCAATGCCGTTATGTTCATAAAAGCGCGCATCCTCAATGGCGACAATTGCATTTTGAAGCGTGTCCGGAATTTCCTCCAGCGACACAATATCCCGGTTGGACTCTGAGAGAGAAAGGCGGCGCAGATAGTTGCCGTCCTCATCGCAGATCCAGGTGGCCGACCCGGACGGGGAGACATCGATGGAATCAATGGATGGGGCAGCTGCGATCAGACGCCAGATGATAATGAGCATCGTGAGAAAAAATACAGCCAGGCCAGCTGCGATCCCGATACTGATCTTCTTCCAGGGAATCCGTTTCAGCGTTTGCTGGAAATCCTGCAGGAAATTGTGAGTCCCGATTCGTTGTCTGCTTTCATTTGCGTCTTTCATAAGGGTTGTTCCTTTCTGTGATGCTTTCTATATCAATGAGGCTGTTCTTTACCTGTTTTGGCCGTTTACCGGAGCGAGGAATGGGTAGAAATCCTTTCTGCCTGCATACCATTTAAGTAGTATTTTCCGAAACTGGCAGCTTTATACTGTGAATATGGTGGCCGCGTTGGTTTATGTAGTTGCCGGGATGAAAATTTTGTAGTAAGATGACTGGTAATTGTGAAGCTATGGATGATAACAGGCAGAGAGAAAGAAGAGGTTTTCGGTTTTATGAAGATCGTATACAAAGGCGGCGAAGCTGAGATTGTGGAAAAAAAATCTCGTTTTATTGCTACAGTGCGTCCGGTAGATAGAGAAGAGGATGCGTTGGCTTTCATCGCCGCCATGAAGAAGAAATATTGGGACGCGAGGCACAATTGCTTCGCTTATGTGATTGGAGAGCGTCAGGAGCTGCAGCGGTGCAGCGATGACGGCGAGCCGCAGGGGACAGCGGGACGGCCGATGCTGGAGGTATTGCTGGGCGAGGATGTTCATAATATGGTTGTGGTAGTGACGCGGTATTTCGGCGGCGTTCTTTTGGGGACGGGCGGTCTGGTGCGCGCCTACTCGAAGTCTGTGCAGGAAGGGCTTAGAAACAGTACCATTATCGAAAAGCAGGAAGGCGTTCGTCTGGCAATCCGGACCGATTACAGCGGTATTGGCAGGATTCAGTATCTTCTGGGCTCGCGGGGACTGCCTATATTGGATTCAGAGTATACGGATGCTGTGCTTTTGCGCACAGTTGTTCCGAAGGAACAGGCGCCTGCGCTGCGGGAAGCGGTGACAGAGGCGACCGCCGGCAGAGCGGAATTTCCGGAGGAAACGGCGGTCTGCTACGCGATGGTTGACGGAGAAGTGGTTTTGTTTTAAAATGATAAAACAGTTCCGAACAGCATCAAAATGAAAAGACACGAAGTGCGGAGAAATCCGGAGGCATCATTATTTCGCAACAATTACAAAAACGAGGTTCACGTTTATGGAAATGAATCATATGGCCTGCAGGGCGTCCATCGGTGTTTTTGACTCCGGTGTCGGCGGCCTGACGGTGGCGCGGGAGATTATGAGGAATCTTCCGAAGGAGCATATCGTTTATTTTGGAGATACGGCGCGCGTACCATATGGCAGCAAGTCGAAGGTTACAATCGTTCGTTATGCGCGGCAGATCATCCATTTTCTGCGGACGCAGGACGTTAAGGCGATCGTGATTGCCTGCAATACTGCGAGTGCGCTGGCGCTGGATGAGGTAGAGAAGGATCTGGACATTCCGATTATTGGTGTGATCCGCCCAGGCGCGCGGGTGGCGGTAGGCGCGACCCGGAATCACCGGATTGGCGTGATCGGGACGGAGAGTACGATCAACAGCCATATGTATCAGAAGCTGATCTATGAGGAAGATCCGACCATCACGGTTTATGAAAAAGCCTGCCCGCTGTTCTGCCCGCTGGTAGAGGAGGGGTGGCTGAAGGATCCGGTTACGAAGGAGGTGGCGCGGCGGTATCTGGATGAGCTGCTTGAGAATGACATAGACAGTCTGATTTTAGGCTGCACACATTACCCGCTGCTGCGCTCACTGATCCGGGAAATTGTGGGTGAGAAGATTACGCTGGTGAATCCGGCTTATGAGACGGCAAAGGAGCTGGGAGAGCTTCTGAAGCGGGAGGGGCTTGAGAATCCAGATGAGCCTGCGGATCCGCCTGCGACAGAGCCGTATCGGTTCTTTGTCAGCGATATGGCGGAGAAGTTCGGGCATTTTGCCAATTCGATTCTGCCGTATGATATTGAGACGATACAGAAGATAAATATTGAGGAGTACTGATCGCCGGGCATTCGGATGAACAGAGGGCGGATGTTCTGCTGCCTGAAGAATTGACTGCAATCCCGCTGGTTTTAGACGGTGAGAGGTTCACAACGTGGGTGATCAGGTTGACAAGGGGATAATGTTATGACAAAAGATGTCTGGATTAGTGTAAAAGGGCTGCATCATGTGAAAGACTCTGGCAATGGTTCGGCAGAGAGCGCGCCGGAGGATGAGGTGGAGGTTTTTTCTCCTGGGCAGTATTATTTTCGCAATGGCAAGCATTATGTGGAATATGAGGAGATGGATGAGGAGAGCGGCGAAGTGATGAAAAACCGGATTACGCTGCGCGGCCGTCATCTGGAAGTGCTTCGCCGGGGTTCCATATACACAAAAATGATTTTTGAGGAAAATACAAAAAATGTGAGCTGGTATAATACGCCGGCCGGGAATCTGCTTGCGGGTTTTGACGTGGGTGTGATGCAGGTGTCGGAGAGCGAGGATCTGATTGAGATTACGGTAGATTATGCGCTGGAGCTCAACTACGAGCATGTTTCTGACAGTCGTATTCAGATTTGTATTATGACGAAGGATCATCTCCCACCGTTGTCTTCGCTTCATACGCCGCCGCAGACGATGACCAGGAGGCCTGCCGCGGAATGTGTGTAGGAGTGTCACGGAATTTGGTGGCAACCGCTTTGAAGCCAGGGAATGATTTCCCAGGGAAAATTAGGAATCCGTTTATACAGGATGCATATGAAAGCCCCACCGAAGTCATTTTCGGTGGGACAGAGTTTTTCAGGCTTTGTTTGATTTTTTGGAGGACTTCTGTGCCTTTTGTGCTTTCATTGCTTTCTCTTCTTCGTTCAGCTCTTTCTGCTTTCTGGAAACGAAAGAAGAAAGACGCGCGCGCCATCCGGGCTTTTTGTCCGGCTTCTTCTCCAGTGTACCGCCGCGGACACTTTTGACTTCCATGATGTAGATACCGCTGACCACAGCCTTGACTTCCTTTTTGACAGGGATTACATCGAATACCTTGGCGTCAGCCACCAGGGTCATGATGCGGGGGCCGACCTTTGCTTTCACGATCGGCAGCTTGGAGCGGCGCATCAGCTTCGGCGTCTGGTCGATCACCATCTGCGGGAGTCCGGATTGCTTTACGGGCAACATTTTCTTATCTATAATCAGCATGGAAACGGTCTGCTTGGCGGCTTCCATCTGCTCTTCCTGAGCGATCTGCTTTTTCTGCATCCGCCGTCCGACAAAATAAAGCACTACCAGCGCGACTACAAGGATAATCAGGATGATCAGTAATACTTTTAGAAAGGTTGACATAAGTACCTCCGTCATTTAAATTTCGTAGACAGAAAACAGGATCCGCCTGTCTCCTGCAACGGGCTTGCTTTTTGCAAGTTCACTGTGGATTATTCTACCATTCTTTAGAGAAAAGGGCAAGTGTAATTTTGGCTGGAAGCAAAGCGGCATGCAAAACATAGATTGGTAAGCGATATTTTTTCTTAATTTTCAATTACTGGCTGGAAAAAAAACAGGGATATGTTATACTGGGCAAAAGCGTTTGCCGCCAGGAACCAGCAGTGTGAATCTGACTGGCGGCAGGCTGGCTGTTTTGAAAATCCAAAAAAGGAAGGAATTACATTAATGAAAAGAAAAAGCTTTTTGATGGCGTTCTCCTGTGTGTGTGTGATGGCGTTCAGTGTTGCTCCTGCGGCTGTGATGGCGGATGAAACGGAGAGCGTGGAGACGGAAGTGGCCACGGAGAATGAAACGGACGCGGATGTGATCGTGGAAGATGATATCGAGGAAGAGACAGAGGCGGTGCGTCCGACTTACACTGCACTGGATTACGTGGAGCTTGGCGAATATAAGGGGCTGACGATTCAGGTGGAGTCATCGGAGGTGACGGATGAGGATGTCCTGGCGGAAGCGGAAGACCTGATCAGCTATTCAGATGCGGTGGAATGGCTGACGGAAGGCACAGTGCAGGACGGCGATACCGTGGATATCACCTATGTGGGCACAATGGATGGAGAGGAATTTGACGGCGGATCCGGGGATTATGAGCTGGAGATTGGTTCCGGTACTTTTATCGATGGTTTTGAGGAAGGGCTGATTGGAGTAGAAGCAGGAGAGACCGTGGATCTGAACCTGACGTTCCCGGAGGATTATTATTATGACGAGCTGGCCGGAGCGGATGTTGTGTTTACGGTTACAGTGAATTCGATTATGAGTGTGCCGGAGCTGTCAGATGAGGTGGTGGAGACGGCAACAGACGGTGAGTATACGGATGTGGATTCCTACCTGGAATATATCCGCAGCTACCTGGAGGAGGATGCGGACGACGCATGGCTCTATAACGTGCAGGAGGCGCTTTACACGGCGTTGGCCGCTGGCTCAGAGATTACGGAATATCCGCAGGATCTGGTCGATTACTGTGTAGACGACGCGGTTGCGTATTACGAGCTGATCGCGAGCTATTATTCGATGGAATATGCGGATTTTATTGAAGCGTATTTTGGTTCAGAAGAGGAATTTATGGCACTTCTGGAGGACGCGGTGAAAGAAAGCCTGCAGCAGGAGCTGCTCTTGGTTGCGGTCGCTGAGACGGAAGGCATGGAGATATCAGACGAAGAATATCAGGAGGGTCTGGAGCGGTACGCGGAGTACTATGGGTGTGAGACTCCGGAGGAGATGGAGGAGTATTACAGCAAAGAAGACCTGACGCGGTATTTTCTCATGGATAAGGTCTACGAATTTCTGCAGGAAAATGCGGTGATTGAAGAGATCTCAGAGGGAGAGACAGAAACAGAGACAGAGACAGAGGCGTAAACGAATTTCTAAGGCATCGATATTCCGGGTTGACATAAGACGCGGGGTGGATGGTGATTATAATTGTCCTGCTGGCAGCATATACTGCAGTAAAATGGGTAACAGTTCAGAACTGTTACTGAAAGTAAAGCAGGGCAGTGCTATGTTTCGAAATGGGAATGATGTAGTATTTTGGAAAAAGGCGGCGGTGGCAGTTTTGTTTATCGCCGCTTTTTTTACAGGAAGACTGGCTGCGTATCTGACCGCGAGTGAACCGTCGAATACAGGGCAGAGTTCGGAAACCGCAGGGGAACCAACCAGTGATGGGGGCACCTCTGATCTGGCTGGGGAGGAGGCCGATGCGACATTCGCTGAGGATTCTGATCTGGATAGCACGGCTGTGTCGGCGGAGACGACAGAAAACTGGGGTTTGAGCTTTCAGGAGGAAGGGAAGACGCCGGTGGCAAATGCTACGGCAGAGGAGCTTGCGCAGTATGACGCATACTTTGTCGGCGATACGGAAGAGAACGTGATTTATCTGACCTTTGACTGCGGATATGAGAATGGGAATACTCCCGCGATATTGGAGGCACTGAAAAACCATGGCGTCTCTGCGACATTTTTTGTTGTGGGAAATTTTGTGGAGGATAATCCGGGACTGGTGTATCAGATGCTCGCGGAAGGGCATACGGTGGGGAATCACACGGCGCACCATCCGGATATGTCCGCGATTTCGGATATGGAATCGTTCCAGGCGGAGATGGAGGAGTTGGAAACGCTGTTTTATGAGGCGACCGGGCAGGAAAATTCGAAATACTATCGGCCTCCGCAGGGCAAGTACAGCAAGAGCAATCTTTCGATGGCACAGGATCTGGGGTACCAGACCTTTTTCTGGAGTCTGGCTTATGTTGACTGGTACCAGGATGACCAGCCGACCGAGGAGGAGGCATTCGAAAAGCTGCTTGGCCGGATTCATCCCGGCGCGGTTGTACTGCTGCACAATACATCCTCGACGAATGCTTCGATTCTCGATGAATTGCTGACGCAGTGGGAGGAGATGGGCTACCGGTTTGGGACGCTGGAGGAGTTGACGCAGGCGAGCGAGAGTGTTTGACGTGGTCGGACATATATATGGAGGAAGTTGGCTTGGGAAAATACTTACTGGATAAATTAACAGAATATACAGAGTCGGACGCCTATCCATTGCATATGCCGGGGCATAAGCGGCAGCTGCGTTCGTTCGGGGATGCGTTTGCGATTGATATTACGGAGATTGATGGTTTTGACAATCTTCACCATGCGGAGGGGATTCTTCTGGAAGCGCAGAAGCGGGCGGCGCGCCTGTATGGGGCGGATGAGACATATTACCTGGTAAATGGAAGTACCTGCGGAATTCTTGCGGCGGTTTCTGCTTCTGTTCGGCGCGGAGGCCACATCCTGATGGCGCGAAACAGTCATAAGGCCGCCTATAACGCCGCGCTTTTGAACGCTCTTCGCGTGACCTGGCTTTATCCAGAGACGGATATGCGGCGCGGCATCTGCGGAAGCATTCGTCCGGAGCAGGTGCGAGCCGCGCTGGAAGCGGGGATGTGCGGGCAGGAAACAGATTTCTCGGGAAAATTCTATTGCGGCAATCAGAAACGAGCGGATTCCAACGCAGTCGGAGGAGAAAAGAGCGGCAGAATTGCGGCGGTTCTCATTACATCCCCAACGTATGACGGTGTTGTATCGGACATCCGCGCCATCGCGGAGGAGGTACATCGGGCGGGTGCAATCCTGATTGTGGATGAGGCGCACGGCGCGCATTTTGCGATGCATTCGTATTTTCCGGAATCTGCACTCTCTTGCGGAGCGGACGTGGTAATTAACAGCCTGCATAAAACGATGCCTTCTCTGACGCAGACCGCGCTTCTCCATGTAAAAGGAGCGCGCATGGATCGGGAACGGCTGCGGAAATATCTCGGCATTTTTCAGAGCAGCAGCCCCAGTTATGTCCTGATGGCCGGGATGGATGAATGTGTCCGCCTGATGGAGACACAAAAAGAAGAATTGTTTGATCGCTTTGTGCATCGGCTGCAGGCATTGCGCGAGCGTCTTGGGAAGATGAAGCACCTGCGTCTTGTGACAGGGGAAGAAGCGGAGCTATATACGTTTGCCTTTGACCGTTCGAAACTATTGATTTCAACGGAGGAGTGCGGGAGCCTGACCGGACCGGGGCTTGCAAAAATCCTGCGCGAGCGGTATCATCTGGAAGTGGAGATGGCTGCGGAGCGGTATATTACGGCGATTCTGACGGTCGCGGATACGCAGGAAGGGTTTGACCGCCTGGAGTGTGCGCTTCTGGAGACGGATGCGGGGCTTGAGTGTGAGAGTATTGATAATGCGGCAAATAGAATGACTACGGAAAAAAAACGGACAGTATTGGATGAGAGCGATGTATTGTCCATGCCGTGGCCGGAGGAACGTCTCGCGATGGCGGAAGCAGACGAGCTTCCCCATGAAACCATTCGGTTAAAAGACAGCCCGGGACAGATTGCAGCGGAATTTGTTTACCTTTATCCGCCTGGGGTACCGATTTTGGTGCCAGGAGAGCGTATCCCCGAAGAATTGCCGGGGCTGCTTCTGCGTTACCGGAAAGGCGGATTGAATGTGCAGGGACTGGCGGATTACAGTGGAAATACGATTCAGTGTGTGTCGCATGGACTACAGCAGGACGATGGAGATTGAAAGAAAATGGGAAAGATATTTTATATTATGGGAAAAAGCGCGAGCGGAAAGGATACGATATATGCGGAACTTCTTTCCCGGACGGAGCTGGATCTTCGTCCGATTATTTTGTACACAACTCGTCCGATCCGAGCGAAAGAAACCGAGGGTGTGGAGTACCATTTTGTGACCGCAGATGTCCTGCGGCAGATGCAGGCAGAGGGGAAGGTAATCGAACTCAGAACTTACGACACGGTACAGGGACCGTGGCATTATTTTACGGCAGACAGCGATGCAGTGGATATGGAACATTTCAATTATCTCGCGTTAGGGACACTGGTGTCTTATGAAAAGATTCGGGACTACTATGGAGTCGACCGGGTTGTGCCGTTGTATATTGAGGTAGAAGATGGGCGGCGGCTGGAACGCGCTATGAAGCGGGAAAAAAAGCAGGCAGTGCCGGATTATTCCGAGATGTGCCGGAGGTTTCTGGCAGATCAGGAGGACTTTTCGGAAGAAAATATCACGCATGCCGGAATTGAGAGACGATTTTCAAATAACGATGACAGAGAAATCTGTATGGACGAGCTGGCGGAGTACATACGGGAGAAACTGTAAAACAGATAGGGGAGGACACTCCCCTATTCAAGTGTGAAAGAAGTCGACCGCAATTATCTGCGTCTTCTTGACGTATGTTTTTTTCGGCCAAGTAACTGTTGGAGTTTGGCATCTTTTTCATCTCTTTCTGCGATTATTAAGCGGATAAACTCGTCTTTTTCAGCTAAAGCAGAGTCCTTTTCGGCTAAAGCAGAGTCCTTTTCAGCTAAGGCAATGTTTTTTTCAAGAACAATTTCCGCTTTTTCTCGTTCTAAACGAGCAATCGTTTCTCGTTCCCATTCCAATACAGGTGCAGTCATATCTAAAACCTCCCTTAAAAGCTTGCTGTCACGATGGAATACACGTATCATGGCTTTTCTGAAAAGCGCCAGGATATCTTTTTGGTTACTTTCGCTGAGAACATTTTTCTTTACTGCATCATCTAAGATAAGTATAATATCCTGATAGAAGTTTGTCAATTCTATTTTTGCATTATGAAATTCATCGTCTGTTCGTGGTGGCCTGTCGCTTTTTTCGTCTATCGAATCTGGCCGGACCAGGTGACTGAAACGAATTGGCATATATGGGATTAGAATATAAAGCTGTTTTGCATGTATGTCTTGAATTCCGTATTGTTGGACCTTTACTGCCGCAACGGTGTACAGGGTAGTTGTTTCAGGATTTTTCGTGTTGTTTTTCTTACAAAATGAAGTATTTTTTTGTTGCATAGGATGGTTTGGCAAATGGACTTTACAGGTTAGATAATCAGGCAGCGTAGTTCCCCCTTCGAGAATAAGGACGGCAGAATTAGGAAAGAATAATTCAGGCGCAATCTTTTTTGCACTAAGATTGCGACAACTGAGACTATGCTGAGAATCGTATTCATACATACGGTATATCATTTCTGGATCAATATTTCGTTGGCATTCAAAATGAAAGGTTTTGGAATGATTGATTTTCATTATAATATCTGCACGGATAGAGGAAAGTTCCTTTGTCTCAACATTTTCTTTGGTATATTCAATGCCTGTCGGTTCAATTGCAACATCAGGAGGATAATCTATTCCATGTATTTCTCGAATCAGATACAGTAGAAGAAAAGGCATTTCTAAGGCTTCTTTTTTTAAAATTTCATCCCAAAGATGGGCTTCGGTATGGATTTTCTCCGGAAGACCGTCGTTAGCTCGGATTTTTTCAATGGAATCTGTGGTTTCATTGAAATTGTTGAGAGTCATATATGTTCTCCTTTGGTGTGTGTTTCCTGGTTCCTTTGATTATTTGGACAGAGTTTGAAAAAACGAACGAGAAAAAGTGATTATGTAATATGCGGATAGAATAAAAAGATAATAACACATCAATTTATATATGTCAATAGATTAGAGAAGAGAAAACAGAATATGTTGCGGACTGACGGAGATTATCAGGAATAAGATTGAAAATATGGCGTGTAATGCAAAAAAAATACACAGTACCGAATGAAAAATCTTCCTGAAGTTGGAAAAATATTTCGAAAACAGGTGGAAATATCTACCACTTTTTTGTATAATCAGACATATAATCTTGTAATCAGGGAGGGAGGTCATAGAGAGATATGAAAAATAAATTTCGCGTTTTATTACCTCTGCTGTTTCTGACATTCTTAGTCTGGAACTGGAGTTCCGGGTCTCTGACTGCGTTGGCGAGCACCGAGGCTGAGACTGACTCTGCTGCGGTATCGGAAGACAGTACGACCAAGACCAAGGCCGGCTGGGTTAAAATCGATGGGTATTATTACTGGCAGCGGGCGAATGGAACTATTGTCACGTCGAAAGGGTTCAAAAAGCTGGGCGGAAAGACGTATTATCTGGCGTCTGGCGGCCGCAGAAAGACGGGACTTCTGACGATCAAAGGGAAAATCTATTATCTGAAGCCATCTCTTGTATATGGGCTGACGACGGTCAAGGGAAATACCTATTATTTTGATGAGACGACCGGAGCGGCTGTGACCAGTGACTGGGTGACGATCAAAAAGAAGACGTATTATTTTGACGCGAATGGCTGTATGGTAAAGGGACAGTGGATCGAATACGAGGGACATTATTACTATATCAAAAAGAACGGCGTCCTGCATTCGGCGGGTAAATGGATGACGCTTTCCACCGGGACCTATTATATCAGTAAGAAAGGGTACCGGGTGACTGGCCTGAAGACGATTAGCGGGAAAAAGTATTATTTCCTGTCAGATGGGACGCTGGTTACGGACAAGACAGCTTATGCGATCAATGGCACTTATTACACGATCAGCTCAGATGGTGTAGCGACGGTGGCGGATACCAGCAATGTGAAGGTGCAGTGTTCGATTAAGACGCAGGAGTTTATCGCCAAGCATACAAGCTCAGGTCAGACGAATGCGGAGAAGTTCCGGAAGTGCTTTAATTACATTATTGCTTACACGCGTTTTACCGGTTATGATCCGCTGACGAGTTCGGAAGCTGCTACAGACACCTGGCCGTATTCCCGGGCGCTGGAAATGCTGAACACGAATTTGACCGGCAATTGCTATGGTATGGCAAGCCTGATTGCTTCCTGTGCAAAAGAGCTGGGATACCAGCCGTATGTGGTTGCGATCACTGCGCAGCATGGGTTTGTGATCATTGACGGAAAGTATTATGACAATATGGGGGCGCGCTTTGGCACGGATCAGCCTGCGATTTACCCATATACGGTCAGATGCCAGATCGAGTTCTGACGATCTGGGGAATTATGGGGCAATTATGGGGCAATTATTCAGAACAGCAGGCCACAGGTCTGCGCTTCGCTGTTCTGAATTGTTATAAAAAATGGGAAGGAGAAACATTTGTAATGAAAAAAATGAAGAAAGTTTTAAAAAAGGCTCTGCTGTTGATTCTATGTCTGGCGATGGCGCAGACACCGGCTGTCTCAAATGTAATCGGGGGGACATCCATCACGGCACAGGCGGCGACGAAGAATGGTTTGGTGAAGAAGAACGGGAAATATTATTATTATAAGAACGGTGTGAAGCTGAAAAACACCTGGAAGACGGTCACCAAGACTTCTTCGAGTGGAAAGACGACTACGAATAAGTATTATTTCGGCTCTAACGGCGCTGCTGTTATGGCTACGACGACGATGGACTGTACGTATAATATCAAAGTCAAGACCATCAATGGAAAGAAATATGGCTTTGATACGAAAGCGCGTCTGGCTAGTGGAATTTACGCCGATGAATTGACTGGAAAACTTTATTATTTCAATACAAAAGGCGTCTACAATGCTACGAAAACAAAGAAATTGCGCGCAGCGGCAAAGCAGGGCTCAGACCTGGCTGCGTTGGTGAAGCTTCTGGGTACGCCGAAGAGCCGTACAGAATCGAACAGCTGCCTGATTCTGGGCTATACGGATATCACTCTTACCTACGCGCATTTTACCGTCTACGGCCTGCAGGCACCGGATGGCACGGAAACGGTATATGCGATCTATACCATCTGACGTAATTGGCGAGGATATATCCCTCACGAAGTGAGGGATGCCCGTCCGGCGAGGACATATCCCCCACGAAGTGGGAGGATGCCCGTCCGGCGAGGACATATCCCCCACGAAGTGGGAGGATGCCCGTCCGG
>JAJBUL010000170.1:42210-43708 GCA_020860365.1 Clostridiales bacterium
CGAGGATCAGTGGAGAACATCTGAGATAAAGGGAGGAGGCCTGAGAGCATGAAAAGGATGAAAAAAACCTTATTTTTACTGTTTTTAGCTATGTTAGTGACGTTTTGTGCGGCTCCGGCTGTGACTTACGCGGCTTCGAGTACATCTTCTTCGACGACGAAAAATGGTCTGGTGGAGAAGAACGGCAAATTGTATTATTACAAAAATGGAAAGCTGGTTAAGGACAAGCTTGGCATTAAGATTGATGGCAATTATTATAAGATCAGCGCGAAAGGCGTCTGTAAAAAGGTAAGTGAGGCGGCCGGCCGGGCGGGGATTCAGCTGGAAAAAATCGGCCGGGAAAGCACGAAGAGTAAGACGCTGAAAAAGGCGTTTACCTGGTGTTCGACGCAGATCACCTATGCGCCGGTGACGGGGTCGCCGGCTTCGGGACAGACAAAGCTGGCTTATTATTCTATTTATGGATTTAAAAAGAAGGTGGGCGACTGCAATGTGATGGCCGCAACGTTTTGCCAGATGGCAAAGGTGCTCGGATATGATGCGAAGTTTGTATCGGGCTATATTATTTCCAGCTATGATTCGGATGGCAATCCGGTTTTGGCGAAGCATGCCTGGGTTACGATTAAGATCAGCGGGACGACTTATGTCTATGATCCGAATTTTGCGTATGTGCAGCATACGCTGAACAACAATACGGCAGCGCACAGCGGCTATAAGATGACCTATACCAAGACCGGCACGAAATTGCAGTATACATATTATTCATCTAAGAAGAAATTGTTGAAATAACGGCTCTTGCGAGACATCAGGCTTACAGAATGATCGAAAAATAAGATGGAAAGAAAATATGCCTGGATAAAAGACAGGAAGAAAGAGAAGGGATCTAGGATATGAAGACAGGACATGCAAAACAGGCGGGAAGTATTTTACTGGCGGTTCTTCTGGGCGCGTCGGGTGTCATGGGGACAGGCTGTCTGGCCTTTGCGGAAGAGGCGACAGAGGCGGTAAACGAGCAGAGCGAACTGGAAACGGAACTGGACGCTGACGCAGCGGATGCAGAGATTGAAATCACCGAGCTGGAAATTACAATTGGTGAGGAGACGCTGATTGTTTCAAATGCGACAGGAATTGCAGTGGAGCCTGTTTCCGCAGGAGAAGCATCGGAAGACGCGGATGGCGCAGAAGATACCGATTCCGAGAGCGTGGAGAATGCGGATGCTGAAACCGCGGAAGCTGCGGATTCTGAAACCGCAGAGGGTGCAGATACTGAGAGTGCGGAAGACGATGCGGCCGTTGTCCTTGTGTTTACGACGGAGGACGGCACAGTGCATACGTTTGAGATTGCGGATGCGGAGGAGTTGACGGCGCTGACGGATTTGATCCTGACGGAAAAGATCGGATTCTTTTTCCTTTATGGAACGGACGGAAACGGAGACGCAAAATATTATTATGAGACGGCGGATGAGATTACGCTGGAAGAAGCGGTGACGATGTACAC
>JAJBUL010000170.1:43718-56263 GCA_020860365.1 Clostridiales bacterium
GTGACGGTTCGTGAGAGCGCGGACGGTTCTTCGGAGGCGTTGGGCTATGCCGACCGGGGAAGTGAACTGGAGGTTCTTGGCGGTACTTCGACCTGGTTTCTGATCACCCAGGGCGACCTGACCGGTTACGTGGCGGCACGCTATCTGACGGTAGATGCGGAGGAAGCGCAGGCGGCAGTTGAGGCGGAGGAGAACGCACAGGCGGCTGCGGCAGCAGCAGCGCAGGAGGCAGCAGCGGCAGCGGCGGCACAGGCAGCGGCAGCAGCGGCGGCGGCTGCGTCATCGGCCGCATCAGATAGCAGCTCAAGTTCTCAGACAGAGACCACACAGACCGATAACGCATGCCTGACCGGAGGAGTTTTAAACTAAAAGATTATGTCATTCGTATCGAATACCTTTCTACTATTTGCGGGGGCGAGTGTCATTCTTTACTACCTGGCTCCCGCGCGATTCCGCTGGGTCGTGCTGCTGGTGTTCAGCTATATTTATTATCTGACAGCGGGGGTGCGCCTGGTCGGTTTCCTTTTGTTTTCCACGATCGTCACCTTTGTGGCAGGAAGAGTGATCGGGTATCTGTATGAAAAAGGCCGCGAGCCGAAGCAGGTTCGGTGGATTCTGATCCTGGCCCTGGTTCTGAACTTTTTTATGCTGGGGCTTACGAAGTACACGGGTATGCTGATTGACGCGCTGAACGCACTGCTCCATATGGAACTGCGCGGACTGGATCTGGTGCTGCCGCTGGGGATTTCTTTTTATACGTTCCAGTCTTCCGGCTACCTGCTGGATGTCTATCTGAGGCGGATCACCGCGGAAAAACGTCCGCTGCAGTATGCGCTTTTCGTTTCGTTTTTTCCGCAGATCATGCAGGGACCGATCGGGCGCTACAATCAGCTGGCCGATCAGCTTTTTGAGCCGCATGCCCTGAAGGGGGAGAATCTCATCCGGGGCGCCGAGCGGATGCTGTGGGGCTTCTTTAAGAAAATGGTCATCGCGGACTGGACGGCTGTTTTTGTTGACGCGATTTTTGCCGCTCCGGATCAGTATCAGGGGCTGGCGTTTTTCGGAGCGTTTCTGTATCTGATTCAGTTGTACGCGGATTTCTCCGGTGCGATGGATATTGTGATTGGCCTGGCGCAGATGTATGGGATTACGCTGGAAGAGAACTTCCACAGGCCGCTGTTTTCGACTTCGGTCGCGGACTTCTGGCGCCGCTGGCACATTACACTTGGCCGCTGGATGAAGGATTACCTGTTTTATCCAATGATGCTTTCCGGCTGGATGACGAAGATTACCAAGTGGGCCAAAACGAAGTTTGGGCGCAAGACGGGGCGGATGGTGCCGATTGCCCTGGCGGATGTACTGGTATTCCTGGTCGTCGGCATCTGGCACGGCGCGGGAGGAACCTATATTTTCTTTGGGTTCTACAACGGCCTGATTATTGGTGCGAGTGAGCTGCTGGCCGACCGCTATCGAAAATGGAAGACCGCTTTACATATTTCCGGTACGGAAGCGTGGTATCACGGTTTTATGATCGTGCGTACACTGCTTCTGACCATCAGCCGGATGTATTTCAGCCGCGCGGATTCGATGGCGCAGGCGCTGCAGATGATCAAAAACACCTTCACCAGCTTCCAGCCGTCGCTGCTTCTGACCATACCGGCGGGGCGGGACGGCCTGTCCTTTACGCCGTACGCGCTTTTGATTATCGTGTGCTATTGTACTGCTGGCGGTGGATATTTTACAGGAGCGGGGAGTAAAAATAAGGGAATCATTGGCAAAACTTCCGCTTCCGGCCACAGCGGCGATTTACTTTGTACTGCTTTTATCTATCGGTTTATTTGGCTCAACAGACGCAACGAAAGGCTTTATTTATGCACAATTCTGATGAAAAACGGCGGCTGACCTGGTGGAAGGTCCTGCTCGTCGCGGCGGTTTTTGTATTGCTTCTATATGGATTGGATCTTGCGCTGTACCCGTGTACCTTTATGCGCAATGACATTCATGCAATCACGACCACGCATTATGATGACATTATCGTGGGAACTTCCCACGGAAAGATGGGAATTGACCCGGATACGATGGAGGAGATCACCGGCAGGAGCGCCCACAATGCCTGCGTGGGCGGGGAATATGGGATAGATGTTTACTATCTTACGAAGCTGGCCATTGAAACGCAGGATCCGGAGCGCATCATCTATGAGGTAGGCCCCGGTTATTTTGCGACGGAAAAAGAAGAGGGGAACAATTATCTGCTCTTTTACCATGAATTTCCGCTGTCACTGACCAAGGTGGAATACTTCTTTGACTGCATTGCGCAGACAAATTTCCGAACCGTGCTGTTCCCGTGGTACGAGTATTCCCTGTCCTATGAGCTTCCGCAGGTATCGGAGACACTGATGCGCAAGCTCACGGGCGATTACAGTGTGGACAGCCTGAAAAGTGATTCGCAGGAATACCACGAAAGCGGTTTTATAGAGCGCTACGCTGTGGATACTTCCACACTTCCGCTGACCGTGCAGAATCTTTTTTCACTGGATGCGCTTGTAGAGGAGAATATGGAATACCTGGAAAAGACCATTGATCTCTGTGAGGAGAATGGGGTTGAATTTGTGGCGGTCATCACGCCGATTCCGGCGGCGACGCTGGGTACCTGGTGGGATAATTTTATGGATGCGTATGATTTATTTGCGGAACTCTTCGAGGAAAAGGGAGTTACCTGCCTGAATTTTAACACGGATTATTATTTTGAGGCCTCGCATGAGATTGAGGATTTTACAGACTACGATGGACATATGAACGGCGACGCGGCCAGAGAATTCTCGAAGGTATTGGCAAAGTATCTGAATGCGCTGGAGGAAGACAGTGAGATATAAGCAGCAGTTCAGAATAGCTGCGGCAATTGTACTATAAAAGGGCTCTTTGAGCGGAAAATAGAGGGAGAAAGGCAGAAGAAAATGGAACAACAGGTTTTAGAGCTTTTAAAAGAAGAATATCCGGAGATTGAATTTGAGACGACGAAGCGGCTCTGGGACGACGGGATTCTGGATTCCGTTACGTTAATTGGCATTGTCGGCGCATTGAATATGGAGTTTGGGATTTCGATTCCTTACGTGGAGATCATTGAGGCGAATTTTAATTCTGTGGCCGGTATGGCACGTCTGGTCGAGAAGCTGCAGGCCGCAAAGTAAATGCCAAAAATTGCTGCCGGAAGCGGACGGTTGACGTAATTATACGCACGCAGCATACGCATGGACGGATGCCGTTATAGGTCACACCTGTAGAGATAAAACTAAGGTAGATTTGGTCAGGATGTGACCTGTAATGAGGCGATTGCCATAAGAGAGAGGAGAAAAAAGTGTGGAAATCCATTGAGGAGTATGTTTTTGAACATGCGGAAAGGACACCGGAGCGCAAGGCAATTATTACAAAGACAAGGGAAGTGACGTACGCGCAGCTGGTTCACGAAGTGAAATGCTGCGTGAACTATCTCAGAGACAAAGGCGTTGGCCGGGGCAGCGTAGTGGTGGTAAAGACCAGCCAGACGATTGAGCACATTGTCCTTTATCTTGGTATTCATCTTGCGGGAGGTGTGATGGCCTCTCTGGAGCGGACGATTTCGAATGAGGGCCTCGCGAACGCGGCGAGGGCGGTGTGTGCGGATGCAATCATCAGTGACGATTCCACAGTGGCGGAATTGTACCCGTCGATTTTTATGGACAGCCGAATCGCGATTCCGGATATTGCTGATGAAGAATTGCCGGAAATTTCTTTCCCGAAGGCGGAAGAGCCGGGAGAGATTTTGTTTACGACAGGAACGACGGGTAAATCAAAGGGCGTGGAGATGTCGCACGGCGCGCTTTTTGCGCTGGCGGAAAATCTGATCTATGGGGTTTCCTGCCCGGACGAGTTTGTCCTTTTGATTCCCGGCCCTCTGAACCACGCGAACGCGATCCGCAATCTGACTGCGGCTCTGGTAAAGGGCGGCGCCGGTTATCTTTTAAATGGCATGATGAACCTGCGGGATTTTTACGAAGCGATGGATTATCCCTGTGAGAAGATCAGCTGCTGTCTGCCGCCGGCTTATATCCGGATTCTTTTCATGCTGTCCGGGGATAAGATCGGGGAGTATGCAGATAAGATTGATTATATTATGTCTTCCACCGCGCCGATTCCTGAAGCGGACAAGGAAAAGCTGTGTGCGCTTCTGCCGCATTCCAGGCTGTATAACAGCTATGGCTCCTCGGAATCTGGCATGATCTGTATGTACAATTACAATGAATATCCTGGTATGAAAAACTGCATCGGCCGGGAGACGAAAAACTCAGAAGTCCGGATTGTGGATGAGGAGCGGCATGAGATTGCTTCTTCCGCGGAGAATACCGGGCTGATTGCCTGCAAAAGCACCACAAATATGATGGGGTATGTAAATGAGCCGGAGCTGACCGCGCAATGTCTTTGCGAGGAAATTTTTTACACAAATGACATTGGCTACAAGGATGAGAATGGGTTTATTTATATTCTCGGACGAAAGGGCGATGTGATTAATGTCGGCGGGATGAAGGTGGCGCCTTCAGAGGTGGAGGACACGGCGCTTGCAAACGAGATGGTGCAGGACTGCATCTGCATAGGCGTGGACGACGCCATCACCGGGAAAGCGCTGAAGCTGCTGGTTGTGACGCGGGACGGACAGAAGCTCGATAAAAAAGAGCTTCGGCAGTTTCTTGCCTCCAGGCTGGAAGCCTATAAGGTACCGGCCGGCTACGAGCAGGTAGAGCGGGTTAAGCGCACGTATAATGGAAAACTTGACCGGAAAGCGTATTTATAACCTGCTTCACAGAATCCGCAAAGTATGCTATACTGTAACAGGTAAGAAAAGATGAGTATAACAATATCGTCCGCGATGCGTACAGGAGGACACAATGGCAGGATTTCAGGGCATTCTTGGACATAAAAAAGAGATCGCGCACCTGGAGAGAGCGATTCGCTCCGGCAAGGTGAGTCATGCGTATATATTGAATGGCGAAAAGGGAACCGGGAAGGGTGTACTCGCGAATGCTTTTGCCCAGACATTACAGTGTGAGAATGTAATGATGCCGGAGCTGATTGCCGGGCAGACGGAGGAGAAACTCCTTCCGGAGGAGCAGGCCGGCCTTGATATTGAGGCCTGCGGAAAATGTCATTCCTGCAGACAGGCCGAGAGCGGCAATCACCCGGACATTATCTATGTGCGACATGAAAAGCCGTCGAGTATTGGTGTTGATGATGTGCGGGAGCAGCTGGTTGGTGACGCGCAGATTCGTCCATATAACGGAAAATATAAAATATACATTATTGATGATGCGGAAAAGATGACGCCGCAGGCACAGAATGCGATTCTTAAGACGATTGAGGAGCCGCCGGATTATGTGATTATCCTGCTGCTGACGGCAAATGACCGGGCGCTGTTGGATACGATTCGCTCGCGGTGTGTGACGCTGAATCTGAAGCCGGTGCCGGATGAAGTCGTGAAAGGATATCTGATGGAGAAAATTCAGATACCGGACTATCAGGCGGATATCTGCGCGGCGTTCGCCCAGGGGAATATCGGCAAGGCTGAGCGGCTGGCGGCCTCGGAGGATTTTAACGCGATCAAGGCTTCCGCGATGCGTCTGATCCGCAACGCAGGTGAGATGGAGATCAGCGCCATCATTGATTACGTGAAAGAGGTGCAGGAGTATAAGATTTCCATTCAGGATTATCTGGATATTCTCGCGCTCTGGTACCGGGATATGGTATATTACAAGGCAACAAGAGATATTGACGGTCTGATTTTTAAAGACGAGCTGCGTACGATTCGTGAGACCGTCCTCAGATGCTCTTATGAGGGAGCAGAGGAAGTGATGAAGGCCATTGAGACGGCGAAGACGCGCCTGAACGCGAATGTCAATTTTGACCTGACAATGGAGCTTCTGTTCCTGGTGATTAAGGAGAATATACATGGTTAATATTATTGGAGTCAGATTCCGCAACGCGGGCAAGGTTTACTACTTTGATCCGAAATCCTATGAGATCCATTCAGGAGATCATGTGATCGTGGAGACTGCGCGCGGGATTGAATATGGCACTGCGATTGGCGGTGTGCGTGAAGTGGAAGATGACAAGGTCGTACCGCCGCTCAAGGAGGTTATCCGTATGGCGACGGAGGAGGACGACGCTCACGCACTGCGCAACCGTGAAAAAGAGCGGGAAGCCATGCGGATCTGCAGGGAAAAGATCCAGAAGCATGGTCTGGAAATGAAGCTCATTGACGCAGAATACACGTTTGATAATAATAAAATTCTTTTTTATTTTACTGCGGATGGGAGAATAGATTTTCGTGAACTGGTTAAGGATCTGGCGGCGATCTTCCGCACGCGGATTGAACTGCGGCAGGTTGGTGTGCGTGATGAGACGAAGCTTCTGGGAGGCATTGGCATCTGTGGGCGTGTACTCTGCTGTCATTCCTACCTTTCTGATTTTGCGCCGGTATCCATCCGGATGGCTAAGGAACAGAACCTTTCGCTGAATCCGACGAAGATTTCCGGTGTTTGTGGCCGACTGATGTGTTGTCTTAAGAACGAGGAGGAGACCTACGAATATCTGAACAGTCGCCTCCCGGGGCAGGGCGACACGGTGACGACAGCGGACGGACGAACCGGTGTGGTGCAGAATGTCAATGTTCTGCGCCAGAGGGTTAAGGTTCTTTTTGAGGAAGGTGAAGATAAGGAACTGGAAGAGTTCGATGTCGCGGATTTGACTTTCCGGCCCAGACGCAGAAAAGAAAAAAACGGCAAGGGCAAAGACAGAGATAAAGAGAAAGACAGAGACAGGGAAAGCCGCCGCTCACGGTTCGGAAGTGCCGAGACGCAGGAAGAGAAAGAACTGCGCGAACTGGAAGCGCTGGAGCGAAAAGAAGGAAAACCGAAGAGGAATAACGATTGAAAACAGAACGGAATGTATCTGCAGAATCTGCCAGGAAAGATTGATAGGAAGATAAAGAAGGAAAATATATCCAATGAAAGTTCATTTAAAAGAAGATGAGCACCTGGATGATTTGTATCGCAACGGTTTGCGGATTATCCAGAATGAGCGCTTGTTCCGCTTCGGGATGGACGCGGTGCTGCTCTCTGGATTTGCCCGTGTAAAGGAAGGCGGCAAGGCACTTGATCTGGGGACAGGCACCGGGATCATACCGATCCTGCTCTCGGCGAAAACACCAGGCCAGCATTTTACCGGTCTGGAGATTTCGGAGGCGAGTGTGGACATGGCGGCACGCAGCGTTCTGCTCAACGACCTGTCCGACCGGATTAACATTGTAAAAGGAGATATCAGGGAAGCCGACGCGCTGTTCGCACCGGCTTCTTTTGATACCATCACGTCCAATCCGCCGTATCTCCAGGGAAGCCACGGTCTTTTGAACCCTGATCTGGAGAAGGCTGCAGCACGCCATGAGATTCTGTGTACGCTTGAGGATGTGGTGCGCGCGGCCGCGAGACTGCTGGTGCCGGGCGGACATTTTTACATGGTACACCGTCCGTTCCGGCTGGCCGAGATCATCTGTGTACTTTCCCAGTATCGGCTTGAGCCAAAACGGATGCGCCTCGTTTACCCATATGTGGACAAAGAACCGAACATGGTACTCATCGAGGCTGTGCGCGGCGGGCGCGCACGGATGACTGTAGAAAAGCCGCTGATTGTCTACGATCAGCCGGGAATATATAACCAGGAGATTACGGAGATTTATGGGTATTGATCCGGCGAATCCGATTCGGCTGCGTTAAGCGAACATCTGCCGGGCAATGAACATCCGCGTGATAGGAAAGTGTGCTTCCTCCAGAAGCTTTACAGGTTTGAGAGTATGAGCACATTTTTATTAAGAAAGAAGGACATTGTATGATCAAGGAAGAAAAGGAAGCGTCATCGTCCGGTGTCGGCCGTCTCTACCTCTGCGCCACTCCGATCGGCAACCTGGAGGATATTACGCTGCGTGTGCTTCGTACGCTGAAAGAAGTCGATCTGATCGCGGCAGAGGATACGCGCGGCAGCATGAAACTGCTGAATCATTTTGATATCCACACGCCGATGACGAGCTATCATGAGTATAATCGCATTGAAAAAGCGCATACCCTGATTGCGAAAATGCTGGAGGGAACGAATGTCGCCCTGATCACGGACGCCGGGACGCCAGGCATTTCTGACCCGGGAGAAGACCTCGTGCGGCTGTCCATGGAGGCGGGGATTGATGTGACCTCCCTGCCGGGCGCCTGTGCCTGCGTGACTGCGCTGACGCTTTCCGGACTTCCGACGCGGCGCTTTTGCTTCGAGGCGTTTCTGCCCGCGGATAAAAAAGAGCGGCGGCAGATTCTGGAGGAGTTAAAGAGCGAGACGCGCACGATCATTCTTTATGAAGCTCCGCACCGGCTCGTGCGGACGCTTACGGAACTGTATGAGACGCTCGGCGACCGCCGCGCAACGGTCTGCCGTGAATTGACGAAAAGGCATGAGACTGTTTTTGCCACGACACTGGAAAAGGCGCTTGCCTGGTATCAGGAAAATGAGCCGCGCGGCGAGTGCGTGATCGTGCTGGAAGGGCGCAGCCGAGAAGAGATGAAGCGGGAAGCGCAGATGCAGTGGGAGGCACTGACGATTCCCGAGCATGTCGCGCTGTACGAGGCACAGGGGATGGAACGTAAAGAAGCGATGAAGGCGGCCGCAAAGGATCGGGGGATTTCGAAGCGAGAAATCTATGCGGCGTTGGTGTAAAAGGAGGAAAACAAAATGGCAGAGTTTATTTTTGACCGGGAAGCTTACGCCAGGCGGATGGAATGGTACCTGGATGCGCGTTTTGGCATGTTCATTCACTGGGGATTATACGCGATTCCGGCGCGCGGTGAATGGGTGCGCAGCATTGAGCAGATGCCGAAAGAAGATTACATGAAGTATTTCCGGGAGTTTGATCCGGTGGACTATGACCCGCGCAAATGGGCGCGCACGGCGAAGCGAGCGGGTATGAAATACATGGTGATGACGGCGAAGCATCACGATGGCTTTTGCCTGTTTGACAGCCAGTATACGGATTTCAAGTCTACAAACACGAAAAGCGGCCGGGATCTGGTGGGAGAATACGTTGAGGCGGTCCGCGCGGAAGGGCTGAAGGTCGGTCTGTATTTTTCTCTTCTGGACTGGTATCACGAGGACTTTCCACACTATGGGGACGCGAACCATCCAATGCGGAACAATCCGGCTTATAGCAATGAGAACAGGGATTTTAACCGCTATCTCGACTATATGCACAACCAGGTGCGCGAGCTTTGCACCAATTATGGAAAGCTGGATATTCTCTGGTTTGACTTTTCTTATGATGAATTGCGCGGTGAGGCCTGGAGGGCGACCGAGCTGGTGCAGATGGTGCGTTCCCTGCAGCCGGACGTGATCATTGACAACCGGCTTGAGGTGAGCGGCGAGGGCTTTGGATCCCTGGCAGAGGGGCATCCGACGCCTTATCACGGCGATTTTGTCAGCCCGGAGCAGATCATTCCGCCGAAGGGCCTACAGGATGTAAATGGAAATGACCTGGCCTGGGAAGCCTGTTTTACGATGAACAACAACTGGGGCTACCACGCAACGGACCATTTTTATAAACCGGCGTCTATGCTGATCCGGAAGCTGGTGGAGTGCGTCTCAAAGGGAGGCAATATGCTGCTGAATGTAGGACCGGACGCGCGTGGGAATTTCCCGCCGGAAGCGACCGAGCGGCTGGAAGCGATCGGCGAATGGATGGATAAAAATAGCCGGAGCATCTACGGCTGCGGCAAATCCGAGCTGGAAAAGCCGGATTACGGACGCATCACCGCGGGCAACCATCGACTGTACTTCCACGTGTTTGAGAACACAGTGGGCGCAGTTCCTCTGATCGGCGTAAAGCGCGAGGACGTCGAGGCCATCCACTATCTGGCGACCGGTGCGGAGATTCTGATCAAAAACGACTGGGTCTACGCGGATTATCCGGATATTGTGTTTGCGTCGCTGGACGAGAACCCGGTACTGCCGGATCCGGTGGATACGGTGATTGAGGTGGTATTAAAATAATCAGGAGCTGGTTCTGGAACTATCCGTCACGATTCAAAGTTATGTTCGTGATCGAAAAGGAATGTGCAAAATTATCCGGAACCATTTGCTGTTGATTTAAACGCAGATGATGAAACATGGGTGGAACCGGACAACAGGGGACTATGTCCCCTGTTTGTTGGTATGAGGGAAACGACGAATGTCGTCTCCTGTTAATAGTAAATCACACGCACCTTTTTTACACCGTCAATGTCGCGGATTTTCTCAATAATCGCTTCATCCGGCAGACTGTCACAGTCGATCACGGTGTAGGCCGCTTCTCCCCGGCTTTTGTTTGTCATGTTCGGAATATTGATGCCTTCCTGCGAGAGCAGAGAGGAGAAGCTCACGATCATATTTGGTCGGTTTACATTCATAATACAGATGCGGCACGCACATTTTTCCGGCGGCAAAGTGCAGCTCGGGTAGTTGACTGAATTGCGGATGCGGCCGGTTTCGATAATGTCGCGCAGCTCGTCGACTGCCATGGCAGCGCAGTTGTCCTCTGACTCAGCGGTCGAAGCACCCAGATGCGGTGTGGCGATGACGTTTGGCATATGGCAGGTCTTCTGGTTCGGGAAATCGGTCATATAGCGGCGGATGCGCCCGGAGGTAAGTCCCTCCGCCATATCGTCGTCATTGACCAGCAGGTCGCGGGCATAATTCAGGATGACTGTGCCCTCCTGCATCATCGCAATGGCGTCCTTATTGATCATTCCGCGGGTGTCGTCAAGAAGCGGCACATGCAGGGTGATGTAATTGCAGTTCGCGTAGATGGCCCCCGGCGTCTCCACAATCTTTACCTGACGGGAAAGACGAAGCGCGCCGCTCACGGAAAGATAGGGGTCATAGCCGATGACATGCATACCGAGCGCGTCTGCTGCGTTCGCCACTTCAATGCCGATCGCGCCAAGACCGATCACACCGAGCGTTTTGCCTTTCAGCTCTGTCCCGGCAAATTTTTTCTTACTTTTTTCCATATCCTTTGAAATAGTTTCATCTTCACGGTTTTCCTCGACCCAGCGGATTCCGCCATCGATGTCCCGCGCTGCGAGCAGCATGCCGGCAAGCACCAGTTCTTTCACGCCATTCGCGTTCGCGCCAGGCGTATTGAAGACTACAATACCCTGTTCGGTGCAGCGATCCAGCGGAATGTTATTCACTCCCGCCCCGGCGCGCGCGATTGCAACCAGATTTTCCGGCAGCTCCAGCGTGTGCATATCCGCGCTGCGCACCAGTACCGCGTCCGCTTCCAGCAGATTTTGTGTCAGCTCATAGTCACTGGTAAGATTGTTTGTCCCCACCTCTGAGATAGGGTTCAGGCAGCAAATTTTTGTCATAATAATTCTCCTCAAAACAGGCTTCAGACTGCGTCCGCAACCGCATTTTCCAGTGCCTCTTCCAGGTCTTCCACTTCTCCGGCAGCGATCGCGTCGAGTGCTTCCTGCGGAACTGTGATCTCTTCGACATCGTCGTAGGACATGGTATAGTCCATGGAAAGATCATTGATAATTATCTCAATGGTAGATGTGTCTTCTTCTGAGATCGCGTACTCTGCCATATAATCATTCAGGGCGTTCAGGTCGCTGTCGTTCAGGTCGATGTGCATGGCTACCGGAAGGTAAGTCGCTGTGTCTACGTAGTATTCTACCTTGACCTGCAGCCCATCTAGCAGATCCAGCAGTTCATTGATGTCTTCATCTTCGAGAAGCTCAGAGGATTCTGCGCTATTCTCCGCTACCCAGTTTTCTGTTCTTTCAAGGAGTGTAGATATTGTGGAGGTATCCATGACCGCAGTCAAAAGATAACATTCTGTGCCTTCGTAATCCGCAGCCTCAGAGGCAAGTGTGAAGTCAATTCCCCATGTGACCATTTTGTTGTAGTCTACGGATTCGGAAAGATCGATCAGCGGCTGGAGGTCATATTCTTCTGTGGAAATGGAGGAATATTCCCATGTGCCTTCGCCTTCTTCATCAGAGGCGGAATCTTCCGTATAGACGTAGGTGTCTATTATGTCATCACTGCTTATCATGTACATCTGCATATCGATGCTCTCACCCTCGCCAAATGTAGAGAGCGTAATGGTACCCGTCATTGCTGTGGCGAGCGGATCAAGCGTCGCCAGAATGTCATAATCAGCGCCTACAAAAATTCCGATCGAGGAGGTAGTCGTTTCATCGCTGACATTAATTGAAATGTCACAGTTCAGGTCAAAAGAGGATGTCATACTTTCAATCGATGCAGTATTTTCCTTTACCTTTGTCAGAATGCTTTCTGCTGTCTCGGCACTGTCAAATCCACAGAGCATAGAGACACTCCCCAGTGCCAAAAGCCCGATGATCCATTTGTTTTTCATAAAATTTAATCCTCCTCATATAGTCAAGCGTTTTTTCGCTTAAATTCAAGGTTTTTTGTTGCTC
>JAJBUL010000163.1 GCA_020860365.1 Clostridiales bacterium
AAGCTTTCTAAACGATTAGGTTATATTTTTAATTTACTGTGAATAGTAACAAAAATTCATCCTCGACGCCGATGTCGATTCGGATTTCCCGTTATGCTGATAAGGAAGAGATAACAGAGGATGTCAGCTGGGAGGAAACATACTATGATTGCCCAGAAGCAAAAGGGAAAAACAATCCTGCTTGCGAGTCATAACAGCGAGGATATTCGTATCCTTTGCGACCGGGTGTTTGAGATGGATGGCGGCGTGATGCGGAGAGCCTCGCCATTATAAATCGAGCAGAGCTCGATTCAGAATGGCGAGGCTCTCCAATTACACTGGTTCGCTCTGCCGGAGAAAAGAAGCTTGGTTCTGCGCCGCTTCTTCTGGCTGGGGAAGAAATTTTTAACACTATGACGGATGCAAAACGGAACGGCGATTACCACACGGCAGTCGAAGATTTTAACAGAATCGATGGAAAGCCTGACGGCACAGATCGTATTGGAAGCTTCCAATCTTGCCGACAGCTCAGGTTCAGCGGGCAATTCGGACGGTTCCGGATATACGTCGGCGGATACAGCGGAATTTCTCGGCCTGGTATCCGGTGACGGGCTCTATATGGACGCGGATCAGATGCGCACATGGCTCGCTGGTCATGGAAGTTCTGCCTCTGTGCATCGGGTCTGGCTGCAGATAAAAGGAAAGAGTAATGCTGAAGCTGCGGAGAAAAGTCTGACCGATGCCGGGTTTCAGGCATCATTATGCGGCTGAGACCGCACATGGAAAAATTTTGTGTGAAGGGAACTTTTTTGCCCTCTCGTGCGTCTAAATAATGTAAGCTGGTATAAAGGTATTCATGAATGACCGAAACAGAAAAAAGTTCAGAGAGGAACGAAACTTATGACAAAAGAGCAATTGGGGCGTCTGATCCTTGCTTCTGAGGATTCCCTGTATCATGTGGCAAAGACCCTGCTGCGGGAGGATGCGGACTGCGCGGACGCGATACAGGAAGCGATTGTCAGCGCCTTTACAAAGCTGCACACACTCCGCAGGGACGAGTATGCGAAAACATGGCTGACCAGAATCCTGATTAACGAATGCTATGACATTTTGCGAAATCAGAAGCGTCTGGTTTCCATCGAGGAACAGGTCGTGCCGGAGCAGGAAGAGACGGGAAGGGATTACTCGGATTTGTATGAGGCATTGGAAACGCTGCCTGAAGAAATGCGGATTTGTGTAACGCTTTTTTATATGGAAGGCTACAGCATCCGGGAAATCGCATCCATTCTGGAAGTGAAGGAAAATACGGTAAAGAGCCGCCTTTCGAGGGCAAAGGCAAAGCTGCGCAGAGAACTGGAATCCGGGGATTTTCCGGACATGGTATCCATGTAGAACGGTTGAAAGCACAGGCTGTAAAATAGAATCACAGGAATTGGACGCCAGGGAAGGGCCAATTGGCGATTAGAAGCAAGGGAAACCATGTGAAAAAGAGAAACAGACTGAGAGGTATCTATATGAACTTAGAGAATATGAAAGAAGAATTTCCGGAAATGCCGGAAAGTATGCGAACGATGATAGAGCGTGAAGTGGCATTGCAGATAAGTGTGGAAACGCCCCCTCGCGTAAGCTCGGCGGATATCCCGCCCAAAGGGCGAGGATGCCACCCGGCGAGGGCAGGTCGCACCGTCCATGCAGAAAACGCTGCGCGTTTGGACGGTGCTAAGGCGGAGCATCCGCAAAAGAATCGAAGCAGGAGCACAGGGCGGAAAAAGGCCGGAAAGACGTTTCTGCTGGTTGCCGCTGCTGCCGCCATCATGTGTACGACCGTGGCGGCTGGTACTGCCATCCGGGCGAGATTTTTTACGGAGACAGAAGGAGACTATGGGATAAACATTACCATCGGTTCGGCTGAGACGGAGACGGATTCCGAAGACTCGATGGCCACACTGCTTGCCGGACTGGAAGTACCGGAGGAGATTCCGGCAAGTGTGACGGTGGAAGCGTCCTATCTTCCGGAGGGGATGGTGCAGTACGACGACGGCTGGAAGATTGATTATGAGGATGATATGTGGGGCGGAAGCTTCAGCATCGCAGAGGAGATCATGGGTGAGAATCCCGCGGAAACGCAGATTTCGGAAACCAATGTGGTGGACAGCGAGGAACTGGAGCTGAACGGTCACTACGCTGTCTGGCTGGAAAAGGAGTATCTGGATGATGGTTCTGAAAATACGACGCAGATGCTGTATATCCTGTACCCGGAGGTCTGGCGTATTCTCAGGATTTATTCTATGAACGGTAAGGTGGCAAAGGACGAGCTGCTTGCGGTCGCGGAAGGACTCATTGTGACCGGCAGTGAAGAAACAACGCTCCTTGCGGACGCCTTGCCCGAGGAAGATGATTTGCCAGAGATAGACGATGATCCTGAGGAGGATGGCGCCTGTACGGCGGTGGAAGCATCCACTGTGGAGGAAAACCTGCACCAGATCGGGGATTCCTTTGAGATATCTGCCTATTCGGACAGTGAAGCGGATGAGGAAAGTTTCCATACGGTCAGTGTCCGGGTCAGCGAGGCCTGGGTGTCAGACAATATGAGCGCCTTGGGCGACAACTGGCAGAGCATACTGGATTCCGGGGTCTATACCAATGACCTGCAGACGTATTCAGACGAAGACGGCAATCTGCTGCCGATGCAGATTGATTACGTGAAAGCAGGCGACGGCGTCAATTCTCTGAATACCGTGGTAAAGACGGAGGAAGTGGAACAGAAGCTGATCTGCGCGACAATTGAATATATCAATAACGGAGAAGCTGATTTGCACAATGTTCTGTATAACGCCGACCTGATCACTCTGACAGAGGACGACGACGGCATGATAGCCATTTATGACCGAAGCACGCTTGAGGAGGGTGACTGGGATTACGCGACGATATCCCGCGGCTATGCCATGGACTATTATACCGCCGGCGGAGAGGAAACAATTGGAAGCAATTACATTACTGACCTTTTGGCAGGAGAGACCGTCACGGTCACAGTTGCCTGGATTGTCCGTGTGGATGAAATGCCGTATCTCTATCTGAACATGGAAGGCGGAAGCTATCTGATCTATGCAGAGGATCTGGCAACGGGGTATGTCGATTTCCGGTCGCTTGGAAATTGAACCATTTAGCTGGAGCAGTATCCCAGGTGAGAGGCAATTATGAAAATAAAATGTAACTGAAAAAATGTATATTTGATCGAGAGCCCTGGATGATGTATGATTCAAGGCTCTCGCTTTGTTACTGGTCACAACCCGACCACGCACTTGCTGCGTGGTCGGGTTGAAAACGTAGTGGGAACAGCATCCGGCCCCTCGCCGGGTGCCGTTATAGGTCACACCTGTAGAGGTAAAAAAAGGTAAATTTAGTCGGGGTGTGACCTGTAACCTCGCTTTTTTCTACATCATGAAAAAAAGTGGAAATACTATTGACGCGGCGGTGGCAATGGCGGTAAGATTACCGTTGCCGGAATTGAAAAACATTCTGTAATCCGGGATGAAAGTTTGAGAGTATAAGAAGAAAGGGAACGAGAATGAAAGTACTATTAGACTTATTTTTCACCTTTGCCAGAATCGGCGGACTGACCTTTGGAGGCGGTTATGCAATGCTTCCGATGCTGCAGAAGGAAGTGGTTGAAAACCGGGGCTGGGCGACAGAGGATGAATTGATGGATTATTATGCGATTGGTCAGTGTACTCCGGGCATTATTGCGGTGAATACAGCTACCTTTGTGGGGCAGAAGACAGCTGGAATTATGGGCGGAATCGTTGCAACGCTGGGCGTTGTGTTTCCATCGCTGGTGATTATCAGTGTGATCGCTGCATTTATTCAGAATTTTTCTGACCTGGCGGTGGTGCAAAATGCTTTTGCGGGGATCCGTATCTGTGTCTGTGTGCTGATTATAAATGCGGTAATCAAACTATGGAAAAAGGCGGTCATCGACAAGGGGACTCTGGCTATTTTCATTGTGGTTTTTGTCGGATCGGTTTTGACATCGCTTTCTCCGATTGTATTTGTTATTTTTGCAGCCGGGGCCGGTATCATTCTGAAAAATAAGGAGGTTTCCAAATCATGATGTTGTATCTTCAGCTTTATTACGAATTTTTTAAAGCCGGTTTATTTGCCATCGGCGGTGGAATGGCAACACTGCCTTTTTTGTATGATATCTCGGATAAGACAGGCTGGTACACCTATTCACAGATGGCAGACATGGTGGCTGTTTCGGAATCTACGCCGGGTCCGATCGGAATCAACATGGCGACGTATGTGGGATTTACCACCGGCGGTGTGCCTGGTTCCGTGGTTGCAACCCTGGGGCTGATTACGCCTTCCATCATCATTATTCTGATTGTCGCCCAGTTTTTGAAAGCATTTAAGGATAACCGTTATGTCAATTCTGCTTTTTACGGGCTGCGTCCGGCTTCCACTGGTTTGATTGCTGCTGCGGGTTTTTCCGTCCTTTTACTTGTGTTATTTGGAAGTACAACGTTACAGGGGATCTCTCTGGGAAATATCCGTATTTCCTGTATCGTTTTGATGGCGGTTCTCTATTTTTTTACTGCTATCTGCAAAAAGACCAAAGGCCTGCATCCGGTGGTATTCATTGCCGCGTCGGCGGTGATCGGGATTGTATTTCAGCTGGCTGGGGTTTAAGGCTTTTTGGAAGACCCCGGCAACGACATTGGCGTAGTACTATAAAAACGGAAGAGAGAACTTATTTTTGTGCAGGTATCCGTATCTGCACTTCTGTGCCTTCGCCGGGCTGGCTTGTGTAGCTGAGGCCATAGGTTTCTCCGTAGAGAATCTGGAGCCGGCGGTGTGTGTTGTAGATGGCAATGTTTGAACCGCCGGACGCGCTCTGTCCGGTTCCGTAAAGGATATGTTTGAGTTTCTCCTGGGTCATGCCGACTCCGTCGTCAGAAATCAGAAGGACGATATCACTGTTTTCCATCCATCCGGTGACTACGATGGTGCCGGTTTTGGAAGTTTTCTCCAGAATACCATGCTGGATGGCATTTTCGATCACGGGCTGCAGAGTGAGCTTCGGAATCTGGCAGTCCAGCAGATCATCCGGAATGTCTGCGATCAGAGCGATGCTGTCGTGGTAGCGCATATTCTGGAGGCGGACATAGATGGTGATGTGTTCGATTTCACTTGCCACTGTGGAGATGCTTTGCTTCCGGCTCAGGGTGAGCTTATAGAAGCGCGAGAGATCCTGCACCGCGCGGCTGACTTCGGAGGTACGGCCCTGCTGGGCCAGCCAGTTGATCATGTCCATTGTGTTGTAAAGAAAATGAGGATTGATCTGCGCCTGCAGGGAATTAAATTCCGCGATGCGCAGATCTTCGGCAGATTTGGCGCGCTCGTCCAGAAGATCGTTGATCTGGTGCGCCATGTAGTTATAGCTGTCGATCAGTTCGCTGATTTCATCGTGTGCGGAAGGGCTTTCCATGGGCTGGGGAGGCGCTTCCTGCACGGCGGACATCTGATTCCCAACGGTGGCCAGACGTCTTGTGATAGAGCGGGAGAGCCAGTTCGCGAGCAAAAGGGCAGCGAACAGCGCCGCAATATAGGTGAGTACAAATCGGGCCATCATCCGGTTGCTCAGATCGATCAGAGGGTCAGAAGGCAGAACGGTCACCATGAACCAGCCGGGGCTGCTGATGCTGTAAAAAGCGACATAGACCGTCTCGTCCACGAGGGTATGTTCAATGAAATTGTTAGAGGAAAGCAGAGATTCCCGGATTGTCTCGTAGCTGACCCAGTAGGTACCGGAAAGCGCGGTATCGGTGGTGGCGACGGTGCTGTTTCTCTCATTGACAATATAAGAGACACTGCCGTCCAGTGTCAGATTGTCAGAGAGAATTTCCAGAATCTGATCACTTGCGTAATAGACGACGATATAAGCAGTATAGGCGTTGCCCTCGTAATAGATTGTCGTCACGCGAACATAAGAGAGGTCGCCGTAGGCGGCCTTTTCCTGTACGCCGAGGTAGAAAGAAGGACAGTACAGCTCCGAGGCATGGTTGCCCTGCAGGATTCCGTACCAGTAGGTGCCCTTTGCCTCACTCATGGGCGCAAAGATGCCATTTGTATTTGCATCCGTAAAGAGAGCTGTTTCATCATCTGGCAGGTCGAGATAGAAGCGTATGGCGGTGATGGGTGATTCCTGCGTGAGCTGCTCGATTTTGTTTCGGAACGTATCTGCCTCATCGGACTGTGAGAGTGTGCTGGTCGGCTCATTCACAGGCTGGTGGAACAGCATTTCATAAAACGCATCCTCTTCCAGGCCTTCTGAGACGTCTACGACCGTCTGCACCAGTTCTTCAATCAAAGGAGCGGTCGTGGCGGATGCGTCCTGTTCCTGCTGAATCGTATAGGACACCACCATGTCATACAGCTAGCTGCAGAAAAAGAAAAACACGATGGTCGCGGGCAAAAGAGTGACCAGAAGCAAAATCAGGCCGAATTTGGTCTGAATGTGCATATCCAGATAAAGTTGTTTCAGACGCTTCATCGTATCATTTTCTCCCTGTATTCAGAGGGCGAAAGCCCGGTATACTTGCGGAAGCTTTTGCCGAAATAGTTGCCATCGCTGTAGCCGACCTTTGCGGAAACGTCGGAAATCTTGTAACGGGGATCTTCCAGCAGTTCTTTTGCTTTTTCCATACGATACTCGGTCAGATATTGGTTCAGGGTCTGGCCGGTTTCATTTTTAAAGAGGGTACAGACGTAGGAGACGGACAGGAAGACGTGCTCACTGACGTCCCGCACGGAAAGGGTTTCCGACATATAATGCCTGCTGATATAGTCTTTGATGCGGGTGATGGAGGTATTCTCCGGAGCTGCGTTGTCCACATCGCCGAGGTAGTGCTGTACCCGTTCCGCCAGAGCCTGGTGCAGATCCTGATAAGAAAAAGAGTTCTCAATCGCATCGACAATGGTATCCGATTTCTCTGATGGAGAGGGGAGATTCTTCTGTCTTCGGGCATTATCAAGCGTGATAAAGAGCCGGTAGTATTGTTCCCGAACCTGATTGGGCATCAGAGTACGGCACCCGTTATAATAATGAAAGAGTTCATCCAGAAATTGTGCGCAGCTGGTACGGTTTTCGGATAAAAGAGCTTTCGAAAACGTGTTTTCCCAGGAAGGGGGTTCTGTGTCGGCAGGAGAAGCTGGCACAGCTTCCTCTGGTACACGTATCGTTCCGGTCGGAAAGAAGAAGCTGCTTTGCATGCGAACGACGGCAGACACGTAGGATGTGTAGGCTTCGGACACGCCGTAACAGACGTCCCCCATCGTGATATAAAATTCGCCGTATACGCTATAACAGTCGCGCATAAAAAGCAGTATGCTTTTCCAAAGGACGGAGGAGGGCTCGTCCGTTCCAAAAAGAAACCATACCATGTGTAACAGCTGCTTTTCTGCCAGAAGGCAATCAATTCCCCTCTCACGCAGAAAACCGTTTATTTTCTGATAAACCGTTGTATGCGTATCTGAACTGTCTTCCGGAAGATGCTTCAGGCGGACGATGATCGTTGCGAAGAACGTGTCTGCGGACAGATCAAGATTTAAATCCGCTGAGAGGTCCCGAATCCGTTCGCGATTCGCCGGATAGGGAGAAGAGAGCGCAAGCGCCAGGCTGGATGCTGTCTGGAGCGAGTGGGCTGCTTCGCCGGCCTTTGAACGCTGCTTTTGATGATAGAGACTTACCGCTTCAGAGACGGCTTCACAGATTTCAGCGGGGTCGAGAGGTTTTTCAATATAAGTGACACTTTTCAGCCAAATAGCGGCTTTTAAATATTCCTTGTCGGAATAACCGCTCATAAAAATGGAGACCGTATCCGGCAGAAATTCTTCTACCTTTCTCAGCATATCGATTCCATTCATGCGGGGCATACGCACATCGCACAGGATAATCTCCGGTCGGTGCGCACGCGCCATCTGCAGGCCGTTGATCCCGTCGTCTGCCTGCAGGACTTTATCAATGCCCAGACTGCTCCAGTCAACAGAGGCGACCACGCCGGTGCGGGTCAGTATTTCATCGTCCACGATCAGTAATTTCATAAGCTTTCTCCGTAGTGCTTTACATATTTGTAACGATTCAGAACAGCAGGCCACTGACGCTCAGCACCTGTCTTTTCATTTCGATGCTGTTCTGAGCAGTTGATAAAATTGTACCACAACATTGCCAGAAAAGCAAGAGAAAAGGTGCTCCTTTCAGGGTTGTTTCACGAAATTATTTGATGTAAGCATAAGCTCCTTTGATGTGATTG
>JAJBUL010000167.1 GCA_020860365.1 Clostridiales bacterium
CATTTATCCAGAAGAATAAACTGGGGACAGTCCTTCCGGAAGTAGGTTATTCGGGCTATGGACAGTATGCGAAGGCGGCGTTTGATATGGATCGGTTGAAAAAATTTGATCCGATCGGCGTAGAACGTCATATGAAGCAATATCAGCAGGCTGCAAAGGGGCATCAGGAGCCGGATATTTCGCAAAAAAACAGGAGGTCGGGGCGCTGAATGTCAGAATGAGGATGTGCTGCGTACAGAATCGGGTGGGGTCATTGATTGATGTGAGGAGAATGATTATGCATGAATTGCAATATTTGACGGAAAAGGATATGGAATACTTTTATAAATTGGAAGAGCGGGGAGAGGCGGTTATTCTGCGACTGGAGCCGGAACAATTACTGGCACTTGACCTTTCGGAACTTCCCAGAGGGAAGAATGATGGAGAGGCCGGAGAACGATTGGATTTTGATTTGCTCAGGGAATGGGTGCAGGAGCATGGTGAAGAACTGCGGAGGCGCTATGAGGAGAATGAGGCGATTCTGCGTGAAAATCAGTGGATGAAGGCTACTCTTGAAAATGACAATGCTTCCGATATTTTGGAAGAAGAATGCCCGGGTGTAGAGAAGTTGGTGGTTGCTGGGGGTAAGAATACAAACTCTCGGCAGCAGCTGATAGAACGGCTTAAGGAAGTGAGCTTGGATGAAGAGCAGAGCAGAATCATCAATCGAGCGATGCAGCGAGGGGTGGATGATAAGGTGCTGCTTGCAATGCTGAGAGAAGGGGTAAGTATTGGTGAAATGCGAAGAATTTGTGACGCTATCTTGGGGAGCATTTTCAGCTTACAGTGAAATGTTCAGCCGGGAATTGGAAGACGCTCCGCTGTACAATGATAGTGAGTAATAAGTATCTTCCTGATATGAGTTTAAACCTTTGGGTGCTTACATACGAACTAAAAGGAACTTCTTTTTTTTAGTGGATTTCGTTAAGATTGTTATACCAAAAAGAAGAGGAGGATGCAGCATGAAGAAAAGGTTTTTAAAGGTGCTTAGTGTTATGTTGGCATTTAGCCTGGCGCTGGGGATCTCTGTACAGGCAACAGAAAGTGCAGAAGTGCAAGACGATTCTACAACAGCATATACGGCAGGCACCTATCAGGGAAGTGCGGGGGGACGCGGCGGCGACATAACAGTGGAAGTTACGCTGAGCGACTCCGCAATTGAGGCGATTGAAATTGTGGAACATCAGGAGACACCTGGTATTTCGGATTTACCGTTAAGCCGTATTCCGGAGGAAATTATTCAGTATCAGTCTTTGGATGTTGATACAATTTCCGGGGCGACTCTGACATCGAATGGAATTATCAATGCGGTGGCTGATGCTTTGAATAATGCAGGTGCAGATGTGTCCGCACTGGAAAACGTTCCTGTTGAAGCCGAAGAGATGGATACAGATGACCTTAGTACCCAAATCGTCATTGCCGGAGGCGGCATGGCAGGCCTGACAGCGGCAGCCGTAGCAGCTCATGAGGGCGCGGATGTTATTTTGGTTGAAAAGCAATCCTATCTCGGCGGCAGCCTGATGCTGGCCGGAGGCGGAATGGTAACGGTAAACAGCGAGGTAATCAGTGCGATGGGGGCTGATGATGACCTGCAGCGAGTAATGGATTACATAGAAATGATTAATGAAACCTCGGAGCGACAGCCAGATTATGAATTTGTAGAGGAACTTCTTTCTGAGACAGGGGCAACCATTGATTATCTGGCAAATGAATTTGGTCTGGAGATTACCTATACGGACAGGGGCGATTATATTCGTTCCTACTTTGGCGAAGGATCGGATGAGGTCAGAAGCCTGAGTGCTATTCTGGAGCAGGAAGGTGTTACCGTTTTACTGGATACAGAAGCTACTGAGATTGTAATGGAAGACAATCAGGCAGTTGGCCTTACAGTTGCGAATAGCAGTGGAGAGTACACGATCTGGGCAGATAAGGTAATGATTGCCACAGGCGGTGCATCCTGGGATCAGGACCGTTTGCTTGAGGCAAATCCGGAACTGGAAACAGTCGCGCTTAACGAGCAGGCAAACAAAGGAAACACAGGGGATGGATTTACCATGCTTGAGGCGGTTGGCGCGCAGATGGGAGAAGGCCCGTTTATCAAGTCCGCATATCCGGATTTCTCAGTGGTTTTTCGGTTTACCTGGAGAAATAATCCTTCCGTGGCAGACCAGTTGGTGATAGATGCGGATGGACTTCGCTTTGCTAATGAGTCGCCCTATAATGCGATGATGTTAAATAAGAATATGCTTCGACATGAAAGCCCGGCTTATTATGCAATATTTGATACTGTCAGTACGGATGCGGATTTGCTGGCATTGCTGGAGGAATATGCGGAAAATGACAGTCCGTATGTTGTGGTATATGGAGAGACCATGGAAGAATTGGCTGAAAAACTGAGTATGGATGCGCAGACGCTGCAGGCAACCTTTGATCGTTATCAGGAATTGTGTGCCGCGGGAGAGGATACGGACTATGGGAAAGATGCCTCGCATTTGATTGCTTACTCGGATGAAGGCGGATACTATGCTGCATATTTGCAGGCGGCTTCATGGGGAACAATTGGTGGAGCGCTCACAGACTACTCTTTCCATGTCCTGGATGAAAACAATGAACCCATTGGTAATTTATATGCGATTGGAGAATGCGCTACATCTACTTTATTTGGAGATTATTATCTGGGTGGATTTTCTCTTGGATTCTATTCTACCGCAGGCAGGATTGCGGCGCAGACCGCAGTAGCGGAAATTGAAGAAGCGTAACCGACAACCAGGATCATAAATGAAACAGGAGGAAAAATATGCAAAACAAATTATCAAGAAGAACCTTTTTAAAGGGTTCAGCAGCAGGAGTCCTTGGACTTAGCCTGCTTGGAAGTGGAGCGGGCACAAATGTTTCTCTGGGAGCTGAGGCGACGGAAGAGACTTTGGGGACGGGAAATCTCGTAATTGCTGAGCAGGGTATTTTTTCAGCGGGAGGGACAGTGATTACATCCGATGGAACCTTTGATGTGGATAATTACTATACGTCCAGGGAAGGCTCCACATCTCATGTCGATCATGCCAATGTGTACTATCAGATTCCGGCAGAGCAGTCTGGTTTGCCTATGGTGTTTTTGCATGGTTATGGTCAGTCCCGCATGGGCTGGATGACTACGCCGGATGGCCGTCAGGGATGGTCAGATATGTTTTTGCGGATGGGGCACAGCGTATGGCTGATTGATCAGCCGCGTCGCGGCGAGGCTGGTCAGACCTCGGTAGCCGGAACGATTACAACAGAGCCTTCCGATCAGACCTGGTATACCCAGTTCCGCATTGGAACTTATCTTGAGGGTGCGTTTACCTACAATGAAGGCTCGCAATTTCCGGAAGGTGAGGAGGTGCTGGATCAGTTTTTCCGGCAGATGACTCCGGATACGGGGATGGATTCCGCCAACGGAGACCAGAATATCGACAATACGGTGGTCGCTTCGGCAGTTGCGGCATCGATTGATGAAATCTATGAGCGCACCGGGCAGGATTCTATTTTGGTTACTCATTCCCAAGGGGGAGCGCCGGGATGGGAAACTGCGCTGTATACGGATCATATTGCGGCGATTATCGCCATTGAACCAGGGGCAGCAGCTACGGTAGACACGGACGAATACAATGCGCTGTTAGAGAAAGGGATACCAGTTACTTTCTATTATGGAGATTATATCGGCGAAGAGTATACGGATGTACCTGCTGCGGCGATGTGGGCGTATATGGCATCCACGGCTGACACTTTTACAGAGGCATACAATGCAGCCGGGGGCAACAGCACGGTTGTCCGGCTGCCGGATGAAGGTATTACCGGAAATTCTCATTTTATGTTCCAGGAGCTCAACAATGATGTGATTGCTGAGCATGTGGAAACATGGATTCAGGAGAATGTAATCTGATGCCATCAGGGGCAAAAGACCCAAAATGAAGTCATTGCGTCCCGGGGTGTGCCCCTGTGACTTTGGTATTATCCTCTCAACTCATTCTGGACAGAAGCAGGTTCTTGAATCTGCTTCTGTCTTTCTTTTTGCCGACAAGATAGTAGATCACATGGGCACAGGCATCACGGACCGGGATACGAATGCGGTCAGCAGGAAGCGGGGAGCCGGATTGCGTAACATCTGTGGAAAAGTACGGAAGAACCGAGGAGCGTATCAGCTCATTAAAATCATACCTTTCGTTCTGCATCAGAAATCTGGAAGCAGGCATTTCTCTTTTGATCATTTCATGCCAGAAGCCAATGGCGGAAAAGACAATCATGTTTTCACCATTCATTTCCACAAAGCTTAAATCTTTGCTGCCAGCCAGAGGATGCGATGTGGGCAGTACAAAGGAAAGGTTCTCATGGCCATATTCTATAGAGTAGCAGGTGTCGTCATCCGGTTCCTCTGGAAGGATGATAAACTGATAGTTATCTTCATCCAGCCCTTTCTTTAAAAAACGGATTTCTTTCATTTCGGAGGAAACCGTCATGTCCGGATAAAGCCGGGAGCAGCTTTGGACAAGTATGCTTAATGGCATGGGGGCACAGCTCCCGATGGAGATGGTACGGCTGGCCCGATCCAGTGCCCGGACGAGACGAACCATATCATCCGTTTGTTCCAGTATTTTTCTGGCATGGTTCAGAGCCAGTTCCCCATTGTCGTTTAGTACCATTTTATTCTTTGTGCGCGAAAATAAGGGGACGCCAAATTCCTCCTCCAGCTTTTTCATTGTACGGGTAAGCGTTGGCTGTGATATGTGCATTTGCTCCGCAGCTTCGCTTAAGGTACCGCAGTCGGCAAATGCCTGCAGTTGCTTCAGCTGATAAATCTCAATCATAATTGTCCTCCGGCTGGCTATTATTGGTTTCCTGCATCCAGTATTCATTTTATTGATAGCAGTATACACCTTTGATATTGTACATGCAAGCGAAAAAAGGATATAATCATTCCAGAACGAAAGGGATTTAAACAAATAATAAATAGTGAACAGGAGGAATTTATGATGGAATATGTAAGACTGAATAATGGTGTAAAAATGCCAATGGCGGGTATCGGGACTTTTCTGCTGGAGCCGGATGACGCAGAGGCCTCTGTCCTCGCCGCCCTGCAGAATGGTTACCGCCTGATCGACACAGCAAACGCTTACATGAATGAGAAAGCCGTTGGCCGCGGCATGAAAAAATCTGGTGTTATCCGGGAAGAAATTTTTCTGGAGACCAAGCTGTGGCCATCTTTCTATGAGCAGGAGAAGGTGGTGGATAAGACGCTGAAAAGGCTGGGCACGGATTACATTGATCTGTTGCTGATCCACCAGCCAGCCGGAAATTATGTGGCCGGGTATCGCCAGATGGAGAAAGCGTACAAAGAAGGCAAGGTCCGGGCAATTGGCCTTTCCAACTTTAATGCGGAACAGATCCGGGAGATTCTGGATATCTGCGAGGTCAGGCCGACGATTTTACAGACAGAAGTGCACCCTTACTTCCAGGAGCAGGAGCTGAAGGAGTTCCTGAAAAAGGAGGATATCGTGATTCAGGCATGGTATCCGCTGGGCCATGGGGATAAGGCGTTGCTTGAGGAGTCTGTTTCCACGGCTCTGGCAGAAAAGTACAAAAAGAGCAATGCCCAGATTATCCTGCGCTGGCATATACAGGCAGGCAACGTGGTGATTCCGGGATCTAAGAATCCGGATCATATCAGGGTAAACTTTGACCTGTTTGATTTCGCGTTGACCGATGCGGAGATGGCGGAAATTGCAGCACTCAATAAAAATGTGAGATATTATACCAGTACTCCGGCGATGCTGGAGGGTTATGTCCGCATGGTACCGCCGGTTGATGACCAGAAATAATACGATAGTCAGGGGTGCCTGGAAGGAGGCGCAGACAGATGTATAACCCACAGCTTGAAACATTTATAAAGGTAGCGGATGCAGGAAGCTTTAACAAAGCGGCAGAGGAAGCTTATATAACACCAACCGCTATTATCAAACAGATCAATCTCCTCGAAAGTTCTCTGGATGTCCGGCTTTTTGAGCGGACACACCGGGGGCTTACCCTGACCAAAGCCGGAAAATCTTTGTACCGGGACAGTAAATACATTATCCAGTATTGCAAGGATTCTGTTACCCGTGCAAAGAATGCCATGCAGGAAGATGTGAGTGTCATCCGGCTAGGGGCATCCCCTACAACTCCGGTACAGATCCTGATGCAACTCTGGCCGGAGATTCAGAAGCGATGTCCGGACATCAAATTTCAGGTGATCCCATTTGAAAACACACCGGAAAACGCCAGGGAAATTCTGGGCAACCTCGGGAATAATATTGATGTCGTGGCGGGGATTTTTGATGATACGATGCTTAGCCTAAGGGAGTGTGCAGGAACGGAATTGCTCCGGGAGCCATTTTGCTGCGCAGTTTCTATCCACCACCCTCTTGCGGCAAAAGACAGGCTGCGCATAGAAGACCTGTACGGGGAAAAGCTGATGCTGATGCAGCGGGGATGGAGCCATTATGTGGACCAGGTCCGGGATGAGATATGGAAAAACCACAGCCAGATACAGATCGTGGATTTTGAGTTTTACAGTGTGGATGCCTTTAACCGTTGCGAAAATGGAAATTATGTGATGCTTTCTATCAAAGGCTGGGAGAACGTTCATCCACTGCTTAAGATGATTCCGGTAGAATGGAACCACAGCATTCCCTACGGGATTCTTCATTCCCCTGCACCTTCAAAGACGATAAAACAGTTTTTAGCAGCGGCAAAGGAAGCAGTGGCAGCTACAGGAATGGGATGAGCTGATACCCTGGGGTATATACAGATGAACGAAACGAGACTTCCCTGAAAGTCTCGTTTTTGTTACGATGTACAGGGTAAGGACATAAAGCAGACAAGAGGAGGAATGAGGAATGAATAATTTTATCTATGAAAACAAAACCAAAGTCTATTTTGGAAAAGGTTGTGCAAAGGAATATCTGAGCAGCCTGCTGAAGGGTTACGGGGATAATGTCCTGCTGGCCTATGGTGGCGGTTCCGTGAAGAAAAATGGCGTTTATGATGAGATGATGGGATACCTGAGCGAAGCAGGGAAAATGGTCACAGAGTTTTCAGGTATTATGTCGAACCCTACCTATGCAAAGGTACAGGAAGGCGCGGCACTGGCCAGAGAGAATCATATAAATCTGATTCTGGCAGTGGGTGGCGGCTCCGTCATTGACTGCTGTAAGATTGTATCGGCACAGGCAAAAACTGACCGGGATCTCTGGGATATGGAGTTTAGCTGCCATACTTATCCTGCAGAATTTATTCCGATGATTGCCATTGTCACAGCTTCCGGTACCGGGGCAGAGATGAACAACGGTGCGGTGATTACGAACGAAGAAAAGAAGATCAAGGCCGGGATGCTTGGTGCGCAGGCAGAAGTGGCCATGATTGATCCGTCCTATGCCCTGTCTCTGCCGATGAAGCAGGTGCTCTCCGGTGCGTTTGACACCTTAAGTCACTGCATGGAAACCTATTTTGGAAAGCCGGGTTCCGGTAATCTGTCCGATGAGATCAATGAATCCATCATGCGTCTGGTCATCCGCAACATCAGGGTTCTTTTAAAGGACGCGCAAAATATGGAGGCGCGGAGTGAGCTTGCGTGGGCATCGTCGATGGCGGAAAACGGCATCTTGAAAATTGGAAAAGTCACAGATTTCGAGTGCCACCAGATGGAGCACCAGCTCGGCGCTTACACCAACTGCAACCATGGCGCCGGTCTGGCGGTACTGCATCCGGTCTACTATCGCCACATTTATCAGAGCGGGTTAGAAAAATTTGGACGCTTTGCAATGGAAGTCTGGGGAATCGCCCCGGAAAGGAAAAATCCGGAACAGCTGGCAAAAGCGGGTATAGTGGCTCTGACAGAATTTATCCGGGAAATCGGTCTGCCGACTACACTGCGGGAACTGGGAGTGAATGAGAAGACAGACCTGAAAGCCATTGCTGATTCCTGCAACTGCGTTCCTGGCGCATTTAAGAAAATGACACATGAAGAAATTTTAGAGATATTCAGGGAATGCTACTAAAGGATTTTCAGCTTCTGGAGTCGTTACTTATTAAAAGGAAAAGCAAGGAGGGGGAAACGCAGGATGAAAAAAATATCACGCAGGAAGTTTGTAAAAGGAATAATGGCGGGTGGCGTGGCAGCAGGTTCAGCAAGCTTACTGGCAGCCTTTGGG
>JAJBUL010000139.1 GCA_020860365.1 Clostridiales bacterium
ACATTGCATTTTGGATTTGCATCTTTCCGACGGAGGTTCGACGTGTATTGTGACCGGACATTGGAACCTGTCATATTAAAAATCCATCCTACATTTCCGGTTTTGATAGTACCCGGGCCCCGGCAGGGCGGAAAGACAACACTGCTCACCCGAATGGCCGGAGCCGACCGTAAAATCGTGTCATTGGACAATCCTACCATTCGCGCTTTCGCCAAAAACAATCCGGAATTGTTTTTTCAGCGATATGAGCCGCCGATTATGATCGATGAGGTACAGTATGCACCGGAATTGTTTGATTATATTAAAATTATAGCCGACCGTGATAAACGATGCGGCGATTTCTGGCTTACAGGATCGCAGACATTTCATATGATGAAACGGGTGACAGAGTCTCTGGCGGGACGCGCGGGTATCATCAGAATGTCCGGTCTCAGCAATGCGGAAATTCACGGAAATCATTTTCCGCCGTTTGACATGGATATACCTGCTTTAATGAGCCGGATGAAAGATGCTGTTTCCATGAACATTTCTGAAGTATTTCAACAGATTTTCAAAGGCTCCATGCCGAGGTTATATGAGAATGAAGAGGTGGATCAGTCTCAGTATTATGAATCCTACCTTGAGACGTACATCAGCCGTGACATCCGGGATCTGTCGCAGGTTGCGGATGAGCTGACTTTTCTGAATTTTATGGGAGCGGTCGCCGCAAGAACTGCAACAAACGTAAATTATGAGACGCTGGCCGGAGAGGTCGGCATTTCCGCACCAACGGCAAAACAGTGGCTGTCTGTTCTTGTTTCATCCGGAATCATCGCTTTGATTCAGCCATACTTTAATAACGCGCTGAAACGGGTGATTAAAGCTCCGCGCATGTATTTTCTTGATACCGGGTTATGTGCGCATCTGACAAGATGGAGCAGCGCTGAGACGTTGGAACGGGGAGCGATGGACGGCGCTTTTTTTGAAACATGGGTCGTTTCTGAAATCTACAGGAGCTACCTCAATGCCGGGAAAACCCCGCCGCTGTTTTTTTACAGAGACAGTAATAAAAAAGAAATAGACCTGATTATCAGCCGGGACGCGGAAGTGACTCCCATTGAAATAAAAAAGAGCGGTGCGCCGAAAAATGCGGTGAAGAATTTTTCCGTTCTTAATCCGATTGAAAAAGATCCGGATGAAAGTGCCGTATTTGCAGGTACAGCTCACCTGAAAACAAAGATCGGCACAGGCGCCGTGATCTGTATGCCGTCAGATCTGCTGCCCGTGGATTCAAAAAACTGGTTCGTTCCCGCGTGGCTGATCTGAAAACAGAGAAAATCAGGAGTTTCCGGGTGCGGGTCACGAGTTCAAATTGTGGAGCCGAAGGTGTTGCCGGAGATATCTTTTTGCGGAGGTTTCATCTTCTGCCATGATAAATAAGAAAGGACAGCTATGAAACGAATTCGAAAAATTTACAAAAAGACGGTCAGTATTATAGATGAGACTCCCATCCGGATGTATGAGAATCTGGTCGGCGGCCGGAAAGGCTTTCTTCTGGAAAGTTATGACAAAAATTATGACACTTTCACAATTTTCGGAGCGGAGCCGGAGGAGATTATCACTTCGCGGGGCAATGCGCTTGTCATTACAAAATCGGACGGCTCTGTCGAGATCCGGGAAGGAAATCCCCATGAGCGCCTGAAGGAATATTACGATGAGTTTGAGATCCGGCAGGACAACCATGAGCTTTCATTCACCGGCGGTCTGGTCGGAAACATCGGTTATGATTACATCCGCTATACGGAGGTGCTTCCGGATAACAATCCGGACGACATCGGCATCGAGACGATTCAGATGATGCTGATGACGTGTTTTATTGTGGTGGATCATCTGTCGGAGACGATGACGGCGGTTGTGCTTGGTGAAGATTCTGAGGCCGGAAGGGAACAGGCGCTGGCTGAAGCCGCGCGGATGCTGGACATGGCGCTGACGGATGCGCCGGCGGGTCACGGAGACGATTCAACTTGCCATGACGGAAAAATGATACGCGAAACGGGCAAGCTGGCGGGTCTCGGGAACGATGCGTTTTATCGTAACGGAAGGATTATCCACAAAACCGATACGCTTGAGGAGTACAGTGAGAAGGTCGAGCGGATCCGGCATTATATCCGCGAGGGACATATTTTCCAGACGGTACTCTCACAGCGTTGGACGATTGAGACCGGGCAGGACGGATTGACCCTGTATAAACATCTGCGGGAGATCAATCCGTCGCCGTATCTCTATTATTATAATTACGGGGATTTCGAGGTGATCGGCAGCTCGCCGGAGATGATTGTTAAACAGCAGGGTGACCGCGTGTTTACCTGCCCGATCGCGGGGAGCCGCCCGCGCGGCAAGTCGAAGGAGGAGGATATCGCTCTGACAGAGGAGTTGCTGGCGGATGAGAAGGAGCTGGCGGAGCATGTGATGCTGGTCGACCTGGCGCGAAACGATATGGGGCGCATTTCGGAGTTTGGCACCGTGAAACTCACGGAGTTTATGAAAGTGCAGTATTATTCCCATGTAATGCACATCGTCTCTCTGGTGGAGGGACGGAAAAAAGGCGTGTACCACCCGCTCGACCTGGTAGCATCGTTCCTGCCTGCCGGAACATTAAGCGGTGCGCCGAAGATCCGCGCGATGGAGATCATTGATGAGCTGGAGACGACCCGCCGCGGGCTGTACGGCGGCGCAACCGGCTATGTGGATTTCTCCGGGGACATGGATTTCTGCATCACGATCCGGACAATGGTTAAGAAGGGAAATAAGGTGTATCTGCAGGCGGGCGCCGGCATTGTCGCGGATTCCGTTCCGGAGAAGGAGTATCAGGAATGCTGTAATAAGGTGATGGCTCTCGCGAAAACGCTTGTGACGGAGGAGCATCTGTGATTTCAGAACGAATAATATATAACAGAATTCAGCGGAACTGCTAGAAGATTACTAACAGCAGGGCGAGCGTTGAAAATATCACAGTCTTTGAAAACTTTTTTGTTTTCGAAACAAGCGGGACGACCGTCATCCCCACAACAAGGAGCATAGACCCTCGGCTTTAAACCGAGGGCATTTAAATCAGAGGATTTTTTCGTAATCCATCATCCCGTAAAGGACGCGGACAACCTGAATTTCTCTTTTCTGTTCGACTGGACGATAGAAAACAATGTAATTTTTCACGATGAGCTTGCGGAGCGTTTTGTCTTTAATCAGGCTGCTCCTGACAAGCGGACACATAAGCGGATTCAGGCATACACGGTCGAGAGACTCATCTATGTCATCAATCAGCGCAGCGGCGGCACTTGGATTACAGAGTTCTTCTGAGATGTATCGGAAGATATCCTCCAAGTCTGCCTGTGCCCGTGGATAGATGTTCAGAGCATAGTTATTATTTTCCATACCGCTCCTTCATGGAAGCAAGGAAAGAATGCCCTTCCACCGGCTGTGCGCCTGCATCGATTTCATCCAGAGCTTCGTTAACGAGCGTTGCTGCCTGCGCTTCCGCCATCGTTTTTTCATAAAGCGGAATGCTCATGAGAACCATTTCTGCGTATCCGTTTTTTGTAACGATGATAGGAACATCGCTCTCTTTGCAGGTCTGGGTAATCTGCGCTGTGTTTTTGAGCTCGTTAATCGGTATTACTTTTGGTAACGGCTGCATCATAGTTATACACCTCCGAAAATTCTGTGCTAATTATGTTCTTATTATGCCACAATCAGCACAGAAGTCAATAGGCGCAGAGGTGTTCAAAAAAAATTTAAATGTGAAGGAGGTGGGGCTGCATGGCAAACAGAATCGCCGTGGAGATCGGCGGCGATACCACCAAATTTCCGCAGCCGAGGCAAGATTGTGGTGAACCCTGAACAGGCGGAAACGGTGCGGCTGATTTTTAATCTTTTCCTTGAGGGCATGACGCCGCACTCCATTGCCGTTGAGCTTATGAACAGGGGCATCAAAACGCCGAGCGGCAAGGATGTCTGGAACCAGCAGACGGTACGCAGGATGCTCTCGAATGAAAAGTACAAAGGCGATGCCCTTCTGCAAAAAGGCGAGAAAGAAAACGATGGAACAGTTTATCGGCACCATCGAAACTCAGGAACCGATTACGATGTTTGATGAGGGGCTGTGGTCTGGGCTGGTGGATTTTGTGACGGTTTATAGCACTAAGGACATCCGGGTCACGTTTAAGGACGGTACGGAGATTAAGGCATAAGAGATATACTTAAGATTGGCATTCGGTTCATCGGGAAAGTGTAGCTTCCTGTATTTTTTAAAATTGTACTGAACGCAACTATACATCTAGCAGTGTATCACAATAAACTCGAAATCACAAGAAGTTTTCTGTAAAATTTTCACTAAAAAAATCAGCGTTTACCACCTTAAAAGTTATGCAATATGTTCTGTCAGTATCCTACACCTTCCCGACGGATCAAATCAGAAGGATTTTCTGGATTTTCATACAATAAGTGCTGTTGTTTCGGTTTTTCCTTTTTCTTGTGTTATATAGGACTTATTGAGAGAGGAAAGAGAAGATTGAGAGGTGATGCTGATTGGAAAAAATGCGTGTTTCTATTTGCGGCGGGGCTGCAGGTTCCGGATAGGTAACAGGACTATACATGAGGTGCATGAAAGTGCTTTCTCTTACAGATGATCTGTACTCATCGGGGCGAAAGCTCATAAGGGCAGTTATGCTTGCAAGTGTAATTAACCCACAAGAGCGTTTATGCTTACGAGAGCAATTAGCCCGCAGGAGCAGTCATGCTCAATATATTTTTGATTGGAGGAATAAAAATGACAAAGCTAAAGTCAAAACGCCTGTTGAGCTTTCTTTTATCGCTGGCGATGATTTTCACGCTTGTTTCGGTTCCCGTTTATGCGGATGAAACGGACACGGGAACGGAAGCAACAACGGCTTCGACTTCTGTTGCAACGGTCGGCGATACTTCGTATGAGTCGCTTTCGGCGGCTGTGGCGGCTGTGACAACCGAAGGCACGGAGACCACAATTACTCTGACGGCTGATACGACAGAGAGTGGCAGCATCACCGTTGCAAGCGGTAAGAACATCGTGCTTGATTTGGCAGGTCATACGGTTACCATGGGCAGCTACACTGTCAGTGTTTATGGCAGTCTGACCATTCAGGACAGCACGGCGACGACCGAACCGTCCATCAGTGATGATTACGAAACGGTAACCTATACATCCGGTAAGATAACTTCAACTACTACCGGCACAACGGTGACTGCGTTTAACGGCGGCACGGTTACGCTTGCAGGCGGTACTGTAGAAGCTACCAGAGGCATTGCCCTCAGAGCGTATAACTCCAGTGGCGTCGATTCGGCGACAACCGTAAACGCAACCGGCGGCTACGCTGTCTCTCAGGAATTTACCGTTTTGGTTATGGGCAGTAAAGCCACTGCGAATATCTCGGGCGGCGTTTTAGTAGCTAATGACAATGCGGTGGTCGGTGGAAACGGTCAGTCACAGTACGCCGGCACCTCAATCACGATCTCCGGCGGTACGCTGATTGGACATATCCAAACGAGCGGTTATGTTGCCTGCGGTATTTATCATCCGCAGGAAGGTACCCTTACCATAACCGGCGGCACGATTTATGCCGACGGCGGCTGCGGCATTCTGATGCGCGGCGGCACGCTTACCATGACAGGCGGTACGATTATTACGACTGCGACAACAAACAGTGGATTGACTGATGGCGCAGGAAAAGTCGGTGATTCGCGCATCGTTGTAGATGCGTCGGGTATTATTTATGACCTGGACAGCAACTATTATGATGTATCCAATGTATCTATCACCCTTTCCGAGGATGTGACCGTGGATTCTACGGATGATGCAGTTACGGTTGTGGATACAGATGGGGATTATACAGACAGCACTATCACCATCACGGGCGGTACATACTCAAGTGATGTCAGCGCTTACTATGACACAGAGACATACACCACCGTGACCAATGCGGACGGAAGCGTTACCGTGGTGGCAAGCGATGATGTGACAGACACGGCGGCTGCCTCCATCACCGTAGACGGCGTGACCACCTACTACTCTACCCTGGCGGCAGCTGTCGCCGATGTGCCTGTGGGTACTTCTGCTGATGATCTTGGTACAGATACGACCATTACAATACTCAGGAACATTGACGACGCTGAGGGCGTGAGCATCCCAAGCTATGTTAACCTGACCATCGACTTTGGCGGTTATACATACACCATCACAGGCCCCGGCGCAGGGTCAAGCAACACACAGACGAATGCCTTCCAGCTCTTGAAGGATTCCAACATCACGATGAAGAACGGCACCGTCCAGATTGCTGAAAATCCGAGTAGAATCTACCGAATTATCCAGAGCTACGCCAACCTGACGCTGGAGGACATGACTTTCTATTCCGCGAACCAGTTGGGCGGCGAGGATTATTGCCTGAGCTTCAACTATGGCACAGTGACAATCAAGGGCAGCACCAGTATCATTTCATCAAGCAGTAACGTGATTGCCTTTGACGTGTACTACTGGAACAACAGCGCCTATGCTGATGGCACAACGGTCATTTTTGATGAGGACTATACCGGCACCATCACTGGCGTCATCCTCTATGACACCACAGATGCCAGCAAGGCCACGTTGGAAATCAACGGCAGCGGCACCTTTGGTGGAGTAGAGCTTTCTAGCAGCGCGGAGAGCCTTGACACCGCCAGCATCACTATCACCGGCGGCACCTTCGGCAACGACGTGGACGAGTACTGCACCACTGTTTACACCACAGAGGTCAACGACGACGGCACCTACACTGTCATCACCGCGCAGGTTGCCTCTATCACAGATTCCGAAGGGAGCACCACCTATTACTCCACCCTGGCGAAAGCCTTTGCAGCTGCTCAGGACGGCGACACAATCACCTTGTTGGAAGATGTGATCCTGAACAGTTCTCTTGTCTGCGATTGCGGCGACGAGACATCTGTCACGCTCGAGCTGAACGGCTGTACCATCACCTTTGCCTATGACAGCGACGGTCAGTTCAACGGCGAGACCCTGACCGATGGCGCATGGGGTCTGAAGGTGGCCTCCGGCACCCTGACTATTCAGGATACCAGCGACAACGGCACAGGCGGCATCCAGACGGCGGATGTAAACACCTGCGTTGACGTGGTGGGCGCGGCCGGATCCTCGACGCTGAACATCACCAGCGGCAGCTATACCACCAACTCCATCTATGAGGCTGTGGTGTATGCCAGCGGCAGCGCCAGTGTGAACATCTCCGGCGGCACCTTCACCAACAGTGCGACCGCCTATGCGTACAACAGCGAGTATACCGCGGGACTGACGCTGAACATTGGCAATTCCTCTAGCGCCACCATCAATGTCACAGGCGGTACCTTCTATGGCCGCAGCCCGGCTGAGGGCGACGATTATCAGACGGAAACTGCTTCGACCTTCGTCAATGAAAGTTACAAGGCTTCCGCAATCAGCGATGAGAACGGCGACGGCTTCATCGTGGTGGAGGCGAGCGCCGTTGCGGTGGTGTATGACGCGGATGGCAACTACACGGGTTCTTACACTACTCTGAAAACTGCCTATGCCGCAGTATCTGACGGCGGCACGATGATTCTCGTGGACGATGTAACGAACGAACAGCTGGGCGCGTCGTCCAGTAAAGCGGTGACGCTCGACCTGAACGGACACACCATCAGCAGATCCACCGGAAGCGTGATTGACAGCTCTAAAGGTACGCTGACCATTACGGACAGCTCCGAGACCGATTCCGCAATCGGAACCGGCATGGTCAAGAATACCGGCGGCGTCGCAGTGAAATTAACCGGCGGCAGTGTCGTCCTTGAAAGCGGCACGCTGGAGTCGACATCTTCTTATGCGGTCACCCTGTCCAGCGGCGCATTGACGGTGAATGGCGGCGCGGTGATTGCGGGGTCGAATGCAAACTGCATCGTCTATTACACAAGCGGCACACTGACGATTAACGGCGGCTTGTTTACAGTCGTAGGCCGCGTCAGCGATGTGACAGAAGGCAGCGTCACATCTGGTGCGATTGTCAACGCAGGCAGCAGCGCAACAAAAACCGACGATGTTCAGGTTAGCATCACCGGCGGCGTATTCCAGACCTATCGCCCGCTCCTTGGTACTTCTATCAATT
>JAJBUL010000032.1:0-7861 GCA_020860365.1 Clostridiales bacterium
GTTTGAAGCTTTCTAAACGATTAGGTTATATTTTTAATTTACTGTGAATAGTAACTGTAAATGTTACTGGAATCCCTTTGCCGTTTGGTATGCTCCACAGTCTTTTTCTCTATTGCAAAGAATTTGCTTTCGTGTATAATGAGGTGCAGAGTGTATTTTTTCAATGCTATGGTCTTTTGAACAGCCGACTTTTTTTACAGATGAAGAAGGATCTGTTTGCCGGAAGACCCGGAAAGGAATGGATGTATGAAAAAAGTAGAGTCAAGCCAATATTTACAGAGTGTGAAGCCGCTGCTTGAGGAATTGCTCGACCGGGTGCTGGAGGTGTATCCGTACGCGTCGATTCTGGCGGAGGACGCTCAGGCAGTCCGCTATCAGGTATCCTCGATGGTGACCACGATGGGGGAGGATAGCACCCTGACAAACCGCGGTTTTGTGATCAAGGCCTATGATGGGGAGGCTTATGGGGAATATTCGTTTAATGAGATTTCGGAAGAGAAGCTGGATGACATTGTGGCTCATCTTCAGAGCGTGGTGGCGCTGCAGGATTGTGAGGGCGTAGAAGTATTAAGCAAGTATCAGATGATGGCTGATGAACCCTGTGTGCTGGCAGAAAGTACGGAATATGAGACGGGAGCACAGGAGCTGGGCGATGAGGAGATTTTACGGCGGCTGACCGTGCTGAAGGATCAGTGCATGGCTTATGACGCGCGCGTGATTAACTGCGCGGCGGCTCTGAATTATCAGAAATATTCGAAGCTGTTTCTGTCGCCGCACCGTGATATGGAGCAGAATGTCCTGTGGACAAATGGCGCTGTGCAGATTGTGGTGCAGAAAGACAGTCAGGTGAAGTACAGCTTCGAGGGCTTTTCGAATCTTGGCGGCGTAGAATTGATGGAGAAGATGGAAGCCGGCATAGCCAGAGTCGGCAAAAATGCGATTGACCTTCTGGATGCGGAGCCCATGATTCCGGGAGAATATGACTGTATCTGTACGCCTACGGTGACGGGGATGATTGCCCATGAAGCGTTTGGCCACGGCGTGGAGATGGATATGTTTGTCAAGGACCGGGCACTCGCAAAATCATACGTGGGTGAGTATGTGGCAGCGCCGATGTTGACGATGCACGATGGTGCTTCCTTAAGCGGAAGACCGGAGACAGCCAGCTATTTCTTTGACGATGAAGGGGTTCTCTCAACCGATACGGTGGTCATCCGGGACGGCATTTTGCAGAGCGGTATTTCGGACGCGCAGTCTGCGCTGCACCTTGGCACCCGGCCGACCGGCAACGGCCGGCGTGAAAGCTATATGCGCAAAGCCTATACGCGCATGACGAACACCTGGTTTGAGCCAGGGAAGGATAAGGTGGAGGATATGATTGCCTCCATTGATTATGGATTTTTGCTGGACGATGCGGCAAGCGGCATGGAGGATCCGAAGAACTGGGGCATTCAGATGATGGTTAACATTGCGAGGGAGATCAAGGACGGAAAGCTGACCGGGAAGATCTATTCTCCGGTGGTGCTGACCGGCTATGTTCCGGATCTGCTCAAGTCGATTACCATGATGTCGGATGAAGTGAAGCTGTGCGGCTCTGGTTATTGCGGAAAGGGCTATAAGGAGTGGGTCAAGGTCTCTGACGGCGGCCCGTATATCAAGGCGAAGATCCGGCTGGGGTAATGATAAATTACGTGGAAGCGGACCGCCTTCTGCGGGGAATCTTTGTGCGTTGTGGGATACCATCTCATAATCGGAAAGCCAGGGAACCATTTGGTCGGGAAGAATTAAGGGGCGATAAGGAGATATTTATGACAGAGAAAATTTTAAGCGTGTTAGAGAAACAGCAAATCGGGGAATATCTGCTTCTGGAGGTTCAGAAGGAGACGGTGGAGTTGTTTTTTTGTGAAAAAGGATCTGAACATGAGACGGGCGGAACATGTGCGTACCTGCCAGGTCACGGTTTACCGGGACTTTGAAAAAGACGGGCAGTCCTGCAAGGGGGAGTCCGCTTTTGTGGTGGAGCCATCCGCTACAGAAGATGAGATTTCCGAAAAATGCCGGAGAGCCTTTCTGGCGGCAGGGTTCGTGACGAATCCGCATTATGAGCTTTATGACGGCACCAAAGAGGAGATTGTGACGGTGGAGAGCTCTCTGGCGCGGATGTCTGCCGAAGAGGCTGCAGGAGCGATGACAAAGGCTCTGTTTGCCGCGGATGATCAGGAAACGAGTTTTCTGAATTCCGCAGAGCTGTTCGTAGAGAAAAAGAAGGTTCACATCTGCAATTCCAAAGGCGTAGATGTCGGCTACGTCAAATATCACGTGAGCGGCGAGCTGGTTGCGCAGTGCAGGGAGCCGCAGGACGTGGAAACGTTTGAGCACTTTTCTTATGACGATCTGAATACGGATGCGCTGACGGAGCTGGCGCGCCAGGCTCTGAAAATGACAGAAGACCGCGCAGTGGCGCAGATGGCTCCGCTGACCGGGACCTATGACATCATTCTTTCTGATGAATACGCGGCGACGATTTTTGATTTCTATCGGGCGCGCGGCGGCGGCGACAGCATTTATCAGCATTACTCTGATTATAAAGTGGGGGATTTTGTGCAGGGGAAGTCAGAAGAGGTGACTGGTGAGCTGCTTTGTCTGGATTATGTGCCCACTGTTCCGTTCAGCGATGACGGAGTTCCGATGAAGGAGCTGCCCTGTATTTCGAAAGGCGTTTTCCAGAACATCCAGGCCAATGTACGGTACGCGCATTATCTGAATGTACCGGCGACCGGCTGGTACCGGAAGCTTTCCTGTGCGCCGGGGAGGACTGCCTTTGAGGAGATGAAGAAGCAGCCGGGGCTCTATGTGGTCAATTTTTCAGATTTTCAGATGGATGAGTGGAGCGACCATTTTGGCGGAGAGATCCGTCTCGCTTATCTCAACGATGGAGAGAAGATTACGCCGGTGACTGGCGGTTCGATCAACGGCAGTATTTTTGACGCGCAGAAATGCTTTACTTTTTCAAAAGAAACGCAGGACATTTCGATATTCTGTGGGCCAAAAGCAATTCTGCTGAAAAATGTCAGTGTAGCCGGGAGAACGGCTTAACATCGCGCAGCGATTTTAAATGGGCTGCAGAAATTATGACTGGAAGCTGGAATCTACATGAGGCTGATTATAGGCGGCGCGGACCAGGGAAAGCGCGATTACGCGAAAAAAACATCTGGAATAGAGGATGGATGTAGCGATGGCCGGGTCTGCGGCTGGATGGGGGTCGCTACCTGTCGGGGAATTCATCATTTCCACGAATACGTGAAGCGGATGACGCAGGCAGATTTGGGAAGCTTTTTTCGAATCCGTACCGATGACCTTACCCTCCTGGAGGAGGAGGCGCAGGCGTTTTCAGCCTGGCTGTTTCAGATGAACCCGGAGATAACCATTGTTTCCAATGAGCTGGGCTATGGAATTGTACCGATGGAAAAGAGTGACCGCCTCTGGCGGGAGGCTGTTGGGCGAATCTGCACCTGTCTTGCCGCAGAAGCGGAGGAGGTCGTGCGGGTTGTCTGCGGAATTGGGATAAGGCTGAAATAAATACGGCAGTCTGAGCTTTTGACGATGAGATAAAAACGAAATTTTTGCTGAAAGGAAATGGAGGGGATTTGTCGTACGGGCAAACCCGTCCGAACCGGGAGGAATTACATGTTTGCTTACCTGAGAGGATCACTGCTTGCGGTTCTGGCTGGCTTTCTGCTGGATCTGTTATTCGGGGATCCATCTACCCCGCTGCATCCGATCTGCCTGATTGGGAATCTGATTGCAAGGCTGGAGAAGGGGATCCGCCCGTTGTGCAGGACGAATTTGAATGGGGATGCTGGAAACGCTTTGGGGAGCGCTTCGCGTTCTGATGCGGATGTCGAAGAGACTTCGGCGGCTGTTCCGCATCGCGGTTTCCGCGGCGAATTTGCAGGCGGCGTGCTGCTGGCGGTTCTGGTTATCACGGTTTCAAGTGGAATTCCGGCGCTGCTGCTGTTTGTGTGCTACCATATCTATTATTGGCTGGGTGTGGCCGTGGAAGCGGTGATGTGTTTTTTTCTGTTTGCGGTAAAATCGTTGAAAAAAGAGAGCATGAATGTCAAACGTGCGCTGGAGGCAGATGGTCTGGAAGCGGGGCGGAAAGCAGTGTCGCGAATTGTCGGCCGTGACACACAGGCACTTACGGAAACCGGGGTAGTGAAAGCAGCGGTCGAGACGGTGGCGGAGAATTTTTCCGATGGTGTGTTTGCTCCGATGGTCTATATGATGATTGGCGGCGGCGTTCTGGGATTTTTTTATAAAAGCATCAATACGATGGATTCCATGGTCGGCTATAAAAATGAGAAATACCTGTATTTTGGCCGCTTCGCGGCAAAGCTGGACGATGTAGTGAACTATATACCGGCCAGGCTGGCAGCCATGATGCTGGTTTTGGCAGCACCGCTTGCGGGACTGGATGGGAAAAATGCATGGAAAATCTGGCGGCGCGACCGCAGAAACCACGCAAGCCCGAATTCTGCGCAGACCGAATCCGCGGCGGCCGGGGCGCTGCATGTGCAGCTTGCCGGAGATGCGTATTATTTTGGAAAATTGTATAAAAAGCCTTTCATCGGCGATGACGACCGCCCCATTGAGCGGGAAGATATTGCGCGGGTGAACCGGCTGATGGTGACGGCTTCTGTACTGTCACTGGTTGCTTTGGGAATAATGAAGGCAGTGTTTTTGCTGGTCGCAGCAGGATTTCTGACCTGACATGCAGGGTCAGGAAGCGGGAAATCCTGGAAGTGTTTAACTGGAAGGATGTACGGGGCGTGGTGAAGATGCTTATGGAGGAGGCAATATGTACTTTCCTTTGTTTCTGGATTTGTTGCAAAAAGAGATTCTTGTTGTTGGCGCGGGTAAGATAGCATCCCGCAGAATTCATTCATTGTGTGGATTTGCGGGGCATATAACTGTGGTGGCTTTGCGTGTTCCGGAGGAATTTGAAAAAAAAACCGGCATACATTTGTGCGAGGTAAGGAAACGTGCGACGGCGGCAGACATGATCGAAAGCGACGGAACCAGAATTACAGTATTCGAGCGGGCATTTGAGGAATCCGATTTAAACCGGAAGGATTTTGTACTTGCGGCCACGAATGACGCAGAATTGAACAATCAGATCGGTGCGCTCTGCCGGGCAAGGGGAATCCCGGTGAATGTATGCACAGACGCGAAGAGCTGTGATTTTCAGTTCCCATCTGTTATAGAGGATGAATCGATCGTGATTGGGCTGAATGCTTCCGGAAGGGATCACCGACTGGTGAAAGAGACCCGTCGGCGGGTGGAGAAGCTGTTTGAAAATGCTGATTTCAGAAGCAGATATGAAAACAGGTAGCTTTTTTGTGAGAAATACGTTATAATCGATCCCGGTGAGTAAATTGCATACCTGAAAGTATCTGGCGCAGTCTGGCGGCAAATACCAGGCTCGCGACAATCAATTCCAAAGGAAAGATGTTGACGTATGGTGCATAAGCATGGAGGAGATGTCTATACATATAGTGGTGTCAGAGACTTTTCCGCAAATATAAATTTTCGTGGAATGCCTGGGAAAGTACGCGAGGCGGCAATTTGCGCGGTGGACTTATCGGTGCACTATCCGGATCCGGATTGCCGCGCACTGCGGCAGGCGCTGGCAGATTATGAGAATGACGGCAGACGCGGGATGGAGCGTGATGCCATTTTCACTGTCGGCTCAGAAATTCGACCGGAGCATATGATCTGCGGAAACGGGGCAGCGGAGCTGATGTTCGCGCTTGCGGGCGCTTATCGCCCGCAGAGGGCGCTGCTGGCAGTCCCTTCCTTTTATGAATATGAGCAGGCACTGGAGGCGTTTGGCTGCACAATCTGCCGCTATGTGCTGAAGGCGGAGCAGAAGTTTGCTCTGGATAAGGATTTTCTGGATACAGTGGCGCGATTTGTGGAAGAAACAAATCCTGCAATCGTAATTCTCGGCAACCCCAATAACCCGACAGGCTGTCTGATTGAGAGGAAGGTTCTGCGCCTGCTGATTGAGTTGTGCAGGGAAAAGCAGGTTCTCCTGGTGCTGGATGAGAGCTTTCTTGATTTTCTGAGTGAGGAGGACCGGACAAGGACTTTTTCTGGTGTTTCTGTGGTGCCAGAGGTGTCGAACGTATTTGTGATTCGCTCTTTCACAAAAATATACGCGCTTCCGGGAATCCGTTTTGGTTATGGTTTGTGCAGCGACCGAAAGCTGCTGGATGAGATGCGCAGGCTTTTGCAGCCGTGGAATGTATCACTGATCGCGCAGGAGGCAGCCCGCGCGGCGGTTTCTGAACGTGGCTTTGTAAAAGAGAGTGCGCGCCCGGTGGCTGTGAATCGCGGCCCGCGTGCTGGGGCATTACGACAAGCGGGCTATGGGGTATTTCCCGCGAGCGCGAATTTTTTGCTGTTCCGGGGGCCGGAAGATCTGGCGGATTTTTGCATGCAGAGAGGGTTTCTGATCCGGGATTGCAGCAATTTTCCGGGGTTGGAGCGCACAGGGGACGGACAGGCGTATTTTCGTGTCTGTGTGAGAAGCCAGGCGGAGAACGAAGCGCTGCTGGAAGTATTATGTGCAAGAATGTGAAGGATTTCAGAGAACAGGAAGTACGTTTTGCAGTGCCGGACGGTTGAATTTTCTGCGCATAGAGAAAGGTTTTGTGAAGGACAGGACGGAGAAAGGAGAAAGGAGCGGACAACGGATGGCAAAAGCGATTATGATTCAGGGTACGATGTCGAATGTCGGCAAAAGTGTAGTAGCAGCCGGTCTCTGCCGGATTTTCCGTCAGGATGGATATCGCGTCGCTCCTTTTAAATCACAGAATATGGCTTTGAATTCTTTCATCACGAAGGAAGGCCTTGAGATGGGGCGGGCACAGGTGATGCAGGCGGAGGCGGCCGGCGTGGAGCCGGTGGTCGCGATGAATCCGATTCTTCTGAAGCCGACCAATGACATTGGCTCGCAGGTGATCGTGAACGGCGAGGTTCTTGGCACTATGAACGCGCGTGATTATTTTAAGATGAAAAAAAGCCTTATTCCAGATATCAGGAGAGCATACGATACGCTGGATCAGGCATATGATATCATTGTGATAGAGGGCGCCGGGAGCCCGGCCGAAATCAATCTGAAGCAGGATGATATTGTCAATATGGGGATGGCGAAGCTGGCGAAGGCTCCGGTTTTGCTTGTCGGAGACATTGACCGCGGCGGTGTGTTTGCACAGCTTTACGGGACGACAGAGCTCCTGGAAAAGGAAGAGAAGGAGCTGATTAAGGGACTGATTATTAATAAATTCCGCGGGGATAAGACGATCCTGGATCCGGGCGTGGAAATGCTGGAAAAGCTGACCGGCATTCCTGTGGTCGGTGTGACACCCTACCTGCACGTTAGCCTGGAGGATGAGGATTCCTTAAGCGAACGTCTGGAAGGAAATGGCTCTGCCCGGACGGGCGGCGCGGAGTGTACGGCAGAAGGGGATTTGGTGCGTGTACCGTTGATCGATCTGGCGGTGATTCGTTTTCCGCGTATCTCAAATTTTACGGATTTTAATGTTTTCGAGAGTGTGGAGAATGTTTCTTTGCGTTATGTTTCATCTGTGCGCCAGCTTGGGCAGCCGGATATGATTCTCCTGCCGGGAACGAAAAATACCATGCGTGATCTGCTTTGGATGAGGCAGAATGGTCTGGAGGCGGCGATCCTGAAAGCCCAGAAGGCAGGCACTGTGATTTTTGGCGTGTGCGGCGGTTATCCGATGCGTGGCCGGACGTGTACCGACGCGGAGGGCGTCGAAGAGGGCTGCAC
>JAJBUL010000032.1:7871-8155 GCA_020860365.1 Clostridiales bacterium
CCCTTCGACCCGCGCGGCCCCATCAGCGGGCCGTGACTGCTGGACATCTTCCCGGTGTTGGAAACCGAGCACGCGCGAACCCCTGTAGAAGGAAGCTTTCTTTTACCAGGAGGAATTTTCTCGGAGCTGGCCGGGATTCCTCTTTATGGGTATGAAATCCATATGGGCCGCTCCTGGCCGACGGATGGTTCCGGGAACGGATCAGAAGAATACGTTGAGGGATCTGCGCGGACAGAACAGAGGCCTCTCACTCTGATCGAGAAAGTCCTCTCCGGCGAAAAAAA
>JAJBUL010000181.1:0-5484 GCA_020860365.1 Clostridiales bacterium
CGGAGAGACCTGGAAAACCGGTTCCTCTACAATAGCAAGCTACACCACTACACTGACAGCAGCACGTTCCGGTCGTATGGTACGCTGTATTGTGATGGATGCGGATGGAAACAGCACGACGAGTAAAACGGCTACCATGACTGTGGGATGACAGGAAAGAATTCCGGTCAATTGTAAGGATGCTGCTTAAAAAGGAATAACGGAAGAAGAAATCCCGCCAGAAGCTGCAAGTTCTGCAGTACCTGGCGGGATTTTTTCTGATACTGGATCGGGGTACAGCGCAGCGGCTGCACCAAATGGAGTATAAAAGAAAAAATGTCTTGTAGAAAGGGTCAAAATGTGGCATTTTTGTGAAGAAAAACAGACTCACATCGGGCAGCAATACGATAATGGAGTCTGAATGCTTGTACTGAAAATGTGTATGCAGGGGTTTTGTCTGAACGGGATCAAGAGCTGCTTACTGGAAATACATCATAGGGAGACTGTTTGTAATGAATGTTTTGCTTTTGGGGGCAGCAGGCTTTATAGGAACAAACCTTGCGATAGAGCTGGCGGAGAAAACAGAAGACAGAATAACGCTCGTTGATAAATGCATGGACTATTTCCTGCCCATAAAGCAGTTGGGTTTTCACAATATCCAGTATGTGGAATCAAAGCTTCTGGTAAACACGGATTTTGACGAATTACTGGCTGGGCAGGATGTTGTGTATCATCTGGTCAGTACCACTGCGCCGGCCACATCGAACCAGCAGATTTCTAAGGAATTGGAAGCGAATGTCGTTTTTTCGTCCAATTTATTTGAAGCCTGTGCAAAAAACAATGTGAAACAGATCGTTTTTATCTCTTCAGGAGGCACTGTGTATGGGCAAGCCGATTGTCCATTAAAGGAAACTACGGCTACAAATCCCATATCTTCCTATGGAATTCAGAAAATAACAATTGAAAAGCTGTTATATCTGTATAGTTATATGTATGGAATGGATTACAGGATTATTCGCCTGTCCAATCCCTACGGTCCCTACCAGCGGCCAAACGGTGTCCTGGGTGCGGTGACTACTTTTACGTATAAGGCATTGAGGGGAGAGGAAATATCGGTTTACGGGGATGGCTCGGTCGTTCGGGATTTTATTTATATTGACGACGCAGTAAAAGGCATAATGAAGATTGTGAATGGAAAGAGCAGACATCATATTTTTAATCTTGGCTGTGGCTATGGGACGAGCATAAAGCAATTGCTGGACATTATTGAAGATACATTAAATATTGAGCTGAAAATTACGTATAAGGGAAGCAGACAGGTCGATGTACCGGTAAATTATCTGGATATCAGCCGTTATGAACAGGAATTTGGCAAACTGAATCCCATAAGCCTGGAAGAAGGGATAAAGAGGACGGCCGAATTTATGCGAAAAAACTATGGCGCAGACTTCATTGGTAGTGCGAATGTGGAAAGGATTGGATAGATGATCGATGGAACGGATTGCTGTTATCATGGGGAAAATGCATTCCGGAGGTAAAAAAACCTCGTAATGGAATATTACAGACACATAGATCGGAATAAGATACAGTTTGATTTCATTTGCGACATTGATTCAAATGCGATCCCGGAGGATGAAATCGTGTCACTAGGGGGGCGGGTATACATTGTTCCACCGTATCAGAATATCGTTCAGAATTTACTGGCCATCCATAAAATATGCAGGCAAAATCATTATAAAATTATGCATGCATACAATGGCACCCTGAACCTTTTTCCTATGTTTATAGGGTGGGAAACGCACATTCCTGTAAGGATCAATGAAAGTATATCCATGGCGCATGACGCAGATAAAAAGACAATTATCAAAAAGATCCTCAAGCCTTTTTCCAGGCTCTTTGCAACGCACTTCATGGCGAACGGCGAAGCGTGTGGAAAATGGCAGTTTGGTGAGAAGCTTTTTCGGGGCGGTCGGGTAAAGATTTTTAAAACGATCATTAATACTTCAAAAAACAGATATGATCCTGCTATGAGAGAAAAAACGAGGGCAGAGTACGGATTTGGAGATAAACTGGTTCTGGGGCACATAGGCAGGCTGACAGAACAGAAAAATACACTGTTTATTATAGATATTTTCGCTGAAGTGCTCAAGATCGAGCCGGAAGCGATTTTGCTGATTATAGGCGAAGGTAACTTACGGGAGGAAATGATAAAAAAAGTATCCGAATCAGGCTTAAGCGAAAGCGTTTTATATCTCGGCCGCCGGGAGGACATTCATCAGTTTTATAACGCGATGGACAGTTTCCTTTTGCCCAGTCTGTACGAGGGACTTCCAGTAGTCGGTGTAGAGGCTGAAACACATGGTTTGCCTGTATTTTTTTCAACCGAAATTTCAAGAGAATCCAGTCCCTGTGACGACCTGGGAATCTTTACAGGCCTTGACACGAGCGCTGCGGAATGGGCGAAAAAAATCGTATCCGTTACAAAGAGCAATATATCAAAAAGAAAAGACCGATCTTCCAATGTGTTACAAGCCGGATTTGATTCTGTGATGGAAGCAGAAAAGCTGGCTCAATATTATGAAGAGCTTCTGGCCGGTGTATGAGGTGATAATATGGTGTTTGTGAAGATAAAATATCATATCCTTGCGTTTTTTCAACTCATCTGGTTGAAAGTGATTTATGGGAAAAACCTGTCCATTGGCTCTCATACGACCTGGCGGCGAAATTTTTCCGTGATTTTAAGCAAGAAGGGGCAGTTATCCATAGGAGAAAACTGTTTTTTTAATAACGATTGCTCCATAGCAGCTGATACGAAAATCACAATCGGAGATGGATGTATCTTCGGGGAGTCTGTAAAGATTTATGACAGCAATCACAAGTTTAAAAAAGACATCCCTTTTAAAGAACAGGGATATTCCGGCGGAATTGTCGAAATTGGCAGGCATTGCTGGATTGGATCCGGAGTGATCATTCTAAAGGGAACAAAGATTTCAGACAATTGCGTGGTCGGCGCTGGCTGCGTGGTAAAGGGAGTTATTCCGGAAGGCTCCATCGTTCAGAGAGGGGAGGATAATATTATTACGGCAATACGGGATTGAAATACAATTGGATCAAAATAAGGGAGGAACGCGAGTATGAAAAAAATGATTCATTTCTGGACAAAATGGACGATTCAGATGACTGTGAGTCTGCTGCTGGTTCTGGCAATACTGCTGCCGGAGACTTTATCCTTTGCGGAAGCAGCTGAGGATTCGTTCGACAGCAATTCTTATGTGAGCATAAGCTATTCCTATGGTAATATGAATTCCGAGTTTTACTATAATGACAGTATGCTTCTTGGCAACGCAAATGAACTGTCGGGCGAACTGGCAAAGGTATCCATTGGCCTGTCGATCGCTGCTTATGGCGAGGGGGATGACGGAACAGGGGAGATTATCAGCCGTACCCTGGAGTTAATGGGCTTTGAAGTCGTATACAATAACTATAACGAGCTTGCCCCTACCTATGAAGACAATGATGTGGTTGCCTTTTCTGTCGGCTATAAGCAGATCACATATGATGGGGTGACTTACAATGCCTGGGTCATTCCGGTTCGCGGCACAACTGGGAACTGCGAGTGGTTCAGCAATTTCAATCTTGGAGAGCGCAGTGACGGGTACCACGACGGTTTTAAGAAGGCGGCTGACACTGTTCTGAATGTGCTGCCCTCTGTTATCACTACAGATAATAACATCATCCTTCTTACCGGACACAGCAGGGGGGCTGCTGTCGCCAATATTGTGGCGGGGGAACTGACGGAGAGTGCTTCGCTTGCCACCAGCAACCATATTTTCGGCTATACCTTCGCATGCCCGGCTGTCGGCAAAAATGTCAATACCAGCCTGACCAACATCCGGAATTTTAACAATCCCGGCGACGTTATTACAGCGCTGCCTCTGGAGGAATGGGGATACGAACGGTATGGCATGACAGTCTCGTTATATCAAGATTATCAGTCTTACAGTAATCTAGAGCAGAGGTTTGAAGCAGTGTGTGGAGAAACGTATGCGGGAATCTTGCAGACGGAAAGCTTCACCTCTGTGATTAAGATGCTTGCGAGCAGCGAGACAGAATATAATTCGGATACCAACCAGCTGCTTTTCGAACTGGCCGCCTGGGGGCTGGGGGAGAACACAGCGGAAAATCTGGCAAAAGTATTGGCAAACCATATTGAGGATGATTCCGTCATTCAATTGCTGACGAAAGTTATTCTTTTTGATCTTAGTGGACCTATCCATTCTTATATTAGCAAAACTGCACTCTCTGATTATTATCAGTTACTTGCTGATATTGATTATGCATTACAGGAGACGGCTGTATATACTGATGAGGAAATGGAAGCCTGGATTTCTTCATCCAGTGTCGTTTCGCAGATTGAAGAGACAACATCCAATTTTACTGTCACATGTAGAGAAGACCTTGTAACAGCAAGGGATTATCTGGCTTCCTGCCTGGATAGAGTATCCGGATATATAACCGCTTATGAAACCGTATATAATCTGTATTTTGCTACGGATCGCGCCATTCTCAGTTCTGTATGGCATGCGCATACCCCAGAGACATACGCGCTGTGGATTAATACGCTGTATTATGGATATGAGGGATGGTACGGCAGCAGTAATACCGCTTCTGTGTCGATAGGGGAAGAAGTGACAACGATTGGAATTCGCTGTTTTAGTTATAATACAGGAGTGACATCCATTGATATCGGGAATTCTGTCACTGTGATTTCGGAGTATGCATGTGATGGCTGTACGGCGTTGACGAGCCTTACAATTGGTGAAGGTGTGGTGAGTATAGGACCGGCAGCGTTTTATGGCTGTACGGCATTGACAGAACTCAATTATAATGCAGTGTCTGTGGAGGATTTTTCGATTAGAAGCAATGTATTCTGCGTAGCGGGAGGAGAAGGAGAAGGGATAACGGTAATATTTGGGGACAGCGTGGAAACCATTCCCGGATACCTGTTTTATTCACCGTATGGAAATGCGAACATTAAAACCGTAACGATTGGGAGCAGTGTTGCCAGTATAGGAGATTATGCATTCAGAAACTGCACGGATCTGGAAACAGTAGAAGTGAAAGAAGGAGTAACGCAGATTGATGCTTATGCATTTTATGGTTGTAGCGGCTTGACTAGCGTTTCACTGCCAGGGAGCATTGTGGAAATTGGTGCTTATGCATTTTATGATTGTACCAGCCTGGCCAGCGTTTCACTGCCAGAGAGTATAGTGGGAATTGGTGATTATGCTTTTTGTTACTGTAGCAGTCTGGGAACAATTGAAATCCCAGATTCTGTGACAAGCATAGGGCGTTCTTCGTTTGAATGGTGTACGGCACTGACAAGCCTTACGCTTGGTGAAGGTGTGGTGAGTATAGGATCGGAAGCGTTTTATGGCTGCACGGCATTAACAGAACTCAATTATAATGCAGTGTCTGTGGAGGATTTTTCGATTAGAAGCAATG
>JAJBUL010000181.1:5584-8105 GCA_020860365.1 Clostridiales bacterium
CACCGTATGGAAATGCGAACATTAAAACCGTAACGATTGGGAGCAGTGTTGCCAGCATAGGAGATTACGCATTCAGAAACTGCCCTGCTCTGCGCTTTGCCTATATTCTCAGCACAGACTGCAGTTTTGGCCCAGACAGCTTTACAAAAACGGATATATTGACGATCTACAGTTATGAGGGTTCAACCGCACAGAGTTATGCGGACAGTAACGGGATTGCATTTGCACTTTTCGATCATATCCACACTCACGAGTCGGAGGTGGTTGATGCGACCTGCACGGAGCAGGGATATACTGCTCATATCTGCACTATTTGTGGAGAAAGTTATGAGGATATCTATACAGACGCCCTGGGACACAGCTGGGGTGAAGGAATAGTAACAACGGAGCCTACGTATATCAGCACCGGTGTTATGACCTATACCTGTACCATCTGCGGAGAAACTATGGAGGAAGAACTTGCGGTGTTGCCAGGACCGGGGATTGTAACCCAGCCGGAAAGCCTGATTGCCGTAAGGAACACGACAGCGACCTTTAGCGTCTATGCGGTTGGGGATGATCTGACGTGGCAATGGCAGAAGAGTACGGACAGTGGAGTTACCTGGCAGAAAATATCAGGCGAAACGGCGGATACTCTGCAGATTAAAGCAACTTCCAGCCGCAATGGAAACCAGTTTCGCTGCATCGTGACGGATGGCAGTTGCGAAACCGTTGTTTCTGAGGCCGCGGTTCTGACTGTGAAATCAAAGCTGCTGATTAAGACGCACCCGCAGGATCAGACGGTCGCGCAGGGTGCAACGGCAACCTTCACCGTTGCGGCAAAGGGAGACGACCTGACCTGGCAGTGGCAGAAAAGCAGCGACAATGGAAATTCCTGGAAGAACATTACGGGTGAGGATACAGATACCCTGACGGTTAAAGGTACCTCAGCGAGAAATGGCTGGCAGTACCGCTGCGTGGTGACGGATGGTTTTGGAGAGAGCGTCACGTCCAATGCTGCCACACTGACTGTGAAGGTGAAGCTGGCGATTAAGACACAGCCGAAAAGTCAAAGTGTGACGCAGGGCAGCGTAGCCACTTTTACTGTCGCGGCGGTTGGCAATAGCCTGACCTGGAAATGGCAGTGGAGCAGCAATGGAAAGACGTGGTATAACCAGACCGGCTCTTCGACTGGCTTTAATACTGCTACGCTGAAAGTAAATGCTACATCTGCACGGAATGGATACCTGTATCGCTGTATCGTGACGGACGGAGATGGAAACAGCGTGACTTCTTCGGTAGCTACCTTGACTGTGGTCAAGAAGCTTGCAATTACTGTGCAGCCGAAGACCCAGAGCGTGGCCAAAGGCTCAACAGCGATATTCAGTGTCACGGCTTCAGGCGGTAGCGGCAGCCTTACTTATCGGTGGCAGTGGAGCCGCAATGGAAAAACCTGGTATTTCTGTACTTCATCCTTTAGCGGATACAATACTGCAAGAGTAAGGGTAACTGCAACATCCTCAGTGAATGGCAATCGTTACCGTTGTGTCGTGACAGACGGTACTGGCTACACTGTAACATCCGTGGAAGCGGTTCTGAATGTCCTGAGTGCAGCAACTGACAGCGCGGCAGCGGCTTCTCTGGATACCCCGGATCCTGCTCTGCTGACTGAAACGGATACTGCGGCGGCAATATCAGAAACGGAAGCAGAGGAAAACACAGAGACAGATGGGGTTGTGGAGGCAGAAACATCTGATGAAATATCGTTTGCTCCTGCTACTTCAGAAGAACTGTTGATCGTAGAGACAGAGGAATCCGAAATTGCGGAAGCTGCATCTACGGAAAGGGAAGACACAGAAGAAGATTTTGTAGACGTGGATGCGGATGAAGATGCTGCTTCGGAACAGCTGATTCCGGATGATTCGCTCTTGCTGAATGAGGGTGGGGCAGATCATACCGATGCATTGACAAAAGATATAAGTGAAGATTCGGATAGCACTTCAGATGGAAGCAGTGAGTTTATTTTGGAGATAGAGAATGTGACCGATTCCGCCACGTTTGAATCTTCAAATGAGAATTCCACAGAGATAGTGGAATCAACCACAGAGAATGCAGATAATACTGCTCAGGAGGAAGATGCGGACTTCACGCTGCTTTCTGGCGATATCAGCGACATTGTAGCGAGAGGAAGCTGTGGGCAGGCACTGAGCTGGACGCTTTCTGTACAGGGAACACTACGGATTTTTGGAAGTGGAGAGATGAATGACTATAATTCCATTAAGGATTCTCCGTGGTGTGTCAACCGAACAGAAATTCAGGCTATCATTCTGGATGATGGCGTGACCTGCATTGGAACCCATGCATTTGATGGCTGCGAGAAACTGAAGGCGGTAAGCATGGCTTCCAGCATAATTCGAATTGGACAGGATGCTTTTGCCTCTTGTGCTACATTGACATCGATACAGTATGGAGGTACGGTTGGCGAATGGTGTATAGCGTATAATGAAATTACCTGAAATCGGAAACAAAATTCCCTAAAATC
>JAJBUL010000043.1 GCA_020860365.1 Clostridiales bacterium
AGCTCCCGGAAAACAAAGCTGAGAACGTGCGGCCTTCCTACCTGATGGTCAAAGCAGGAAGCTGGGGAACACCAGACTTTGTGTCAAATAGCACTGAGCTTCAAAAGCCCTGTCAGCTTCATCGATTCTTCCCATGGAAGGATGTGAGCATTCATGGGAAAACACCCTACTCTGTAAAAGCCGCGGATTGCTATGCATCAGATACGAGACTTTCCGGCAGCATATCAGTAAGCAGGGAGGACGCTGCTGTGCATCCAGAATGGATGTGTGACAGCGGGGAAATGTCCTGGGATCTCGAAATAGATAAGCAGATTGCCTTTAATGTCGGATACGGCACCAGCAAGCTGTTCCGTTTTCTCAAAGCGTTTGAAATGTACTGGCATGCGGAAGGCATGAAAAGCACCTATCGGGGGACTGTCACACTAAACGGCGTTGTCTATCGGGTTCTCCCGGAAAAAAGCTATGGCTATGCTGACAAAAACTGGGGACGAAACTTTACCTCTCCATGGGTATGGCTGTCCTCCAATCACCTGATCAGCAATATTTCCGGGCAGCAGCTGACAAACAGCGTTTTCGATATTGGCGGCGGCAGGCCAAAAATCTACTTTGTACCGCTGAATCGGATTCTGCTCGGTGCTTTTTATTACGAAGGGACATCCTATGAGTTTAATTTTTCCAAATTCTGGACCGGCTGTAAAACGAAATTCTCCTGTAAGGAGACAGAAAACGAAATTCAGTGGCGTGTCCAACAGGAAAACCGGCAGGTGATCATGGAAACCTGCGTCCGCTGTAGAAAAAAGGATATGCTTTTGGTCAACTACGAAGCCCCAGACGGCAGCAAACGCCACAATCGCCTCTGGAACGGCGGAAATGGAGTCGGACGCATAAAGCTGTATCGCAAGAAAAAAAATGGAAAATCATTGATTGACGATATCTCTGCATACAACATAGGGTGCGAATACGGGGAATATTAAGAAATATCCGTGCAAGCTATGGCATAAGGTGTCGGCTTTGCCGACGGATGCTTTATGACTCTGGTTGCCTGGCTCGTTGCTTCGCGGAAATGAAAAATCGAACGTTGAGGAAAAATGGAGGTTATGCGATGAAAACAACGATTGTATATGCTCATCCCTGGGATGGGAGTTTTAACAATGCAGTGCTTAAGGAAGCAGAAAAAGCAGCGGGCGATTATGAGCTGATTGATCTTTATGCGGATGAATTTAATCCAGTGATGTCAAAGGCAGAACTGGCAGTATACGCCAGAGGAGAGTTTTTAGATCCGCTGGTGGCAAAATATAATCAGATTCTGGATGATACAGACAGGATTGTTTTTATTTTCCCCATCTGGTGGTATGACATGCCCGCAATCATGCGGGGATTTCTGGATAAGGTGATGCTGGAAGGTTCCGCTTATACAACTGGCGCTTCCGGTCTTACTCCGGTTCGTAATATTTCACAGACCTATATTTTTACCACATCTTCCACACCGACAGATGTGCTGGTGGATACTTTCGGAGACCCCATCCATAATGCCATGATCAGCGCTACATTTCAGATCGTGGGCTTTCAGAACACGGTATGGAAAAATCTGGGAGGCATCGACGCAAGTACGCCTCAGGAACGGCAGGAATTTCTGGATGAAGTGAGGAGAATGCTGGAACAGTAACGGAGGACGAGACATGATGAATTATGAGATTAAACAATTAGACAGCCAGTCATGGGCTATTGAAAACCAGGGTGTAAGATTTTTCCTGCTCACAGGCTCACAAAAAGGACTGTTAATTGACAGCGGCATGACTACTAAAAGTGCAAAGGAAATAGCAAAATCCCTTACCGATCTTCCGCTACAGTTGATTAATACGCATGCGGACATAGATCATATCGCAGGAAATGACGCTTTCGATACCGTGCTGATGCATCCGGCTGAATATGTCAACTATTTTGGACAGAAAGCATCCCATCCAGCGCCGACGCCTGTGTGGGATGGCGATATCATTGACCTTGGCGGCAGACTGCTTCGCGTCATCACGCAGCCTGGCCATACTCCCGGAAGCATTGCGCTCCTGGACATAAATCAGCGGGTCCTTTTCAGTGCAGATTCTATACAGGACGGCGAAATCTTTCTCTTCGGCCCTATGCGAAACCTGATCGGTTATCGGCAAAGCCTGGATAAAGTATGGGCGTGCCGGTCAGAATATGATAAAATTTATCCGTCCCATGCATCCCTTCCGCTGAAGCCGGATATCATTCCCGACCTTATGGGGTGTACGGATCGGATTCTGACCGGAGAAGCATCTTTCCAGACAGGCGAGAAATTTGGTATGTCGGTGAAAATTTACGAGATGGGGACAGCGGTGTTCCTTTGCGACTAAAGACTTGCTCATACATGCTGGAACTATATAAAATAAATCGGAATTGGGAAGGTGGCATTTGTATGAATATCCAATGGAACACAGCAGATTACACGAAAAATTTTGATTTCGTTCATAAATACGGTGAAGATGTATTAAAATTGATTGACGCGCCGCAAGGTAGTTACGTAATTGATCTTGGATGCGGAAATGGAGCATTGACACAAAAACTGCTGGAACTGGGATATCGTGCCGAAGGAATTGACGATTCTGCAGATATGATCTTGCGAGCAGATGAACTGCACCCCGACATAAAATTCACACGGGCAGACGCTCTTACGTTCCCCCTGACAGAAAAAGCGGATGTGTTTTTTTCAAATGCAGTGTTCGATTGGATAGATGAAAACAATCAACAACAACTCGCCGAAAATATTTTTGACAATCTGAAAACAGACGGGATGTTGGTCTGCGAGTTCGGCGGCTGTGGATGCGCAGAAACCGTACACAGTGCATTGGAAGAATGCTTCGCTGAACATGGGCTGGATTATCCCAGAACATTTTATTTCCCGACAATCGGACAGTATGCTCCTATTCTGGAAGCAGCGGGATTTCGTGTTGAATATGCTCTGCTGTTTGACCGTCCTACGCTGCAGAGCACAGCGGATGGGGCAGCGGACTGGATCAGAATGTTTATAAAGACGCCATTTATTGGAATGCCGGTTGCGCAAAAGGAATCGATTATAACTGAGGCAGTTGAAAAAATCAGGCCAGCGCTTTTTACAAATGACGGATGGATCATTGATTATGCCCGTATTCGCATGAAAGCCCGGAAAAGGTAACGTGGAAAATGCCTAACGTTCATTATGAGAGCAAAATGAAGTTAATCAGAAATCGAGAGTTGTCGAGGTAAGAAAAGTGAAAATTATAGAAGTAAAAGACAAAACCACCACTTTAATTGAACAATTACTAAAAGTATGGGAAAGTTCCGTTAAGGCTACTCATTTGTTTTTGTCAAATGACGAGATAAGCCATATTAAGCAATATGTACCACAAGCTATAAATTGTATTCCCATCTTGGTAATTGCAGAGAGTGAAGATAGTAATCCATTGGGCTTTATGGGAATTTCAGGCAAAACGCTTGAAATGTTATTTATTTCAAATAAAAATAGAGGGCAAGGAATTGGAAAACAATTACTACAATATGGAATAGATAATTATTTATTAAATGAACTTACGGTCAATGAACAAAATCCTCTTGCGAAAGGTTTTTATGAACATATGGGATTTGAGGTTTATAAAAGGACAGAATTAGATGAACAAGGAAATCCGTATCCATTACTGTATATGAAAAGAGATTAAACAAATTTCAGTTTAATAATCTGACGAGGAAAAAATGAACAGACAGCAGCTTTTTGATTATAAAAAAAATAAAAGATTGACAGGAAGACAGTAGTAATGAAACTTGCGATGGCACAGATGTCCATGACGGAAAACATAGAGGAAAACTATTTAAAAATACTGGCCAGCTGTAATGCGGCTTCCGACTGTGATCTAATTTTTTTCCCGGAGATACAGTTTTCACCTTTCTTTCCGCAATACGAAAAGAAGGATGTAAAACAGTACAGAATGACGCGGGAACATGAGTATATAAAACGATTACGCGATATAAGCCGACAACATCATCTTTACATCTCTCCCAATATCTATCTTTGGGAAAATGGGAAATGCTACGATGCTTCTCTCTGGATAAATACAGACGGACGGATCGTGGACGTGGCAAAGATGATTCACGTCGTCCAGGCGCAATCCTTTTATGAGCAGGATTATTATACGCCATCAGAGGACGGCTTTAAGGTATTTCACACAGACTTCGGGAACATCGGGATCGTGATCTGCTTTGACAGACATCTTCCGGAAAGTATCCGGACCTGCGCACTCAAAGGAGCTGATCTGATTTTGATTCCGACTGCAAACTGTAAGAACGAACCAATGGAACTGTTTGAGTGGGAAATCCGGGTTCAGGCGATGCAGAATCAGGTATTTATAGCGATGTGCAATCGGGTCGGCCAGGAGGACGCCATGGAATTCTCTGGTGAGTCGTTAGTCGTGGACCCGGACGGCAATGTTCTCTTAAAAGCGGATGATCGAGATCGTCTGTTGATCTGCGAAATTGATCTGGCAGCAGCCGCCAGGTCACGCCGGGAACCGAAGTAGAACTCTGCGGCCATGCCACATTGGCTTCTGCCTTTGTGATTTTGAATTATTATGATACGAATGCGGAAGAGGTAAAGTTCAAAACGCTCAGCGGTGAGCTTATCGTGAGAAAAAACGGTGAAATGCTGGAAATGGATTTCCCCACCTATGAATTGAAAGAAATTCCGGTTACGGATGAAATGGAACAGGCCTTTGGCATACGCCCAGTAAAAGCGGTATTGGGGCTTGACCTGATCTGTGTTTTTGAAGAGGAAAGTCAGGTGCGCAGCATGGTGCCCGACCAGAAGCTTTTGGCGAAGCTTGAAGGAAGGATTCAGAATGCTACTGCAAGGGGAATCATTACGGGTTGCGTATCAAGAAGTTTTTGCCCAAAACTTTCTATTTCCGAAGATCCGGTGTGTGGGTCGGCGCATTGCCAGATTGCTGATTACTGGGCTTCTGCCCTTGGCAAAGATGAAATCTATGCATATCAGGCTTCGACCAGAGGTGGATATTTAAAGTGCAGACTGCTTGGGAACAACCGCATTGCAATAAGCGGAGATGCGACATTAATATCTATCTCTGAATTCCAGTTTACAGCGTGAAAAGACAAAAGCATAAATGAAGTAGGAGTGGATTTCCTTTAATGATTCAATTATTAGCCATTGATATGGACGGAACTTGCCTGAATCAGCACAGCAAAATATCTGCAAAAACCATGGATGCCCTTATACTTGCTGCCAGGGCAGGGATTCAGATCGTGCCTGCAACAGGGCGCGCGCTGAGCTGCCTGCCCTACCAGTTGTCCAACCAGAAAGATTTATACCGTTATGTTATTTCTTCAAATGGTGCTCAGGTTACTGACTGTACAAACATGAAGTCCGTTTATACTGCATCCATTTCAAAAAGCACAGCCGTCTCTCTTTTGAGCAGATGCAGCAGCGAAAGGCTGGGGATTTCTGCACATATCAACCATGAATATCTGGTTCAGGGATATCTGCTGATACTTCTCGGATATTTTATCTACGGAAGAGATGCTGGAAATACAAAACATGTTAAAAACATGGCGAAAGCGATCCGGAATACCGATGGCGACCTGGAGGAACTGCAGTTTTATTTTCTTTCCAAAGATGCAGCAGGAAATACAAAGAAAATTCTCGCAGAGTTTTCAGATCTCTCTGCTGCGTATGACAGTTCTTACGTAGAGATTTTCCCAAAGAACGCGTCCAAGGGAGAGGCACTATCCAGGTTGGCCTCTTATCTGCATATCCAGAAGGAATGTATCGCCTGTATCAGAGACGGGGAAAATGACTTAGGTATATTCCAGGCATCAGGACTTCGCTTCGCCATGGAAAATGCTGTCCCTGCATTAAAGCAGCAAGCTGACTATATACTGCCGTCAAACCAGGAGGACGGTGTCGCAGAAGCTATCAGCAGATACATCTTGCATGAATGAACCAGTTGAGCTATCATCCTTGCCACATGAGAACACCTTGCACTACTAACCGGGTGGCGCTGTTCCCATTACAGGTAGACAATGTCACAACACGGTCAATGTCAGAACTGGTAATTTCGGTATCAATTTCCGATTCGCCCGTCATTTTATCAAACCATTCCGCATAACTCCCATAGTCCTCAAAGGAAATCGTGTAGGCATCGCCAACCGCATCCACGCTATGGACAGAGAATATGCGGTAAAGGAAATCACCATCCGGCGTATAAATCCAAATTCTTCGCCACGCCATGCAGGGATCCGCCCTTCGTGGAAAGTTCACTCCCGCCGCAGTGCCAACAGTACCGGTTTTCCAGATCCGGATTATACTGCACGATGGTTTCATCATCCACAATAAAATCCGCAGACGTCTGGTTCGCTGTACTTGCAAAATACTCCGCCGTGTTCGCCGCCTTCCCCTTTACAGAGGAAACACCCGCCGTATAATGGATCACGATATATTTAATCGATCTCCCGGCGGATGCTGTCGTATTATGCGTCCCCAGTTCAATCTCCGTACTCCCGCAGCGCTGGGAAGAAATATACCCGGATCCCTTCAAAATGTCGCCGTATCCAAACTCATACACCTTCCCGGCAGCTGTCGTGATCGTATCGGCCCAGTAATAATTCCGGGTATTCGCCGCCACCGCCTCAAGGAAGTCATCACTGACCGCATACATCCGCCACCGCCTCCTTCCATGCATCAAAAAAAAAGCACCAGCCGCTGTGACTGATGCTTCCCGTATTCTTATACCATTACAAATATCTGCTGGCAGACTGAAATGTCTGCTTCGTTAGTCTGTCTTAAATGAAATTGTCTTTTTACCGCAAACTGTAAATTTGAAATCTCCAATCACAAAGGAATTCACCGATACCTTCTCAGCCAGCTGTCTGCTCTCGATAAACTCATCTGTGACCATCACCAGGAATTGCCTGTCATCCGTATTTACCAGATAAAATTCCTTATCAACATTCTTCACACTGTTGATAAAATCGGGCACCCCGAAAAACGGACCTGTAAGTCCCAGTCCCCAGTCAATCGCTTTTTCTGATTTCGTCAGAATCTGCTTTGCAAGCAGTGGCCAGATTTCAGCATCCGGATACTTTTCCACTACCACCATATCCTTCTTACCCGTTTTCTGCGGCAGTCTGGGGCAGTTTGCCTTTTTCTTATCATAATGATAGCGGCTCAGATCAATTTCCTCTCTCATAACAGAAAAATCCAGTTTCTTTCCATCATCCAGAAGATAATCAATACTGACATCCAACAGGCCAGCAAGTTTCCGCAGGTTTTCAATATCTGGCATACCCTTGTCAGATTCCCATTTTGTAATGGCCTGTCTGGATACCAGAATTTTTTCTGCCTGCTGCTGCTGTGTTAATCCCGCACTTTTTCTTGCCTGTGCAATTTTTTCTCCAAGTGTTAATGATTCGCTCTGCTTAAGTGTTTCCATAGTCAGGACACCTCCGTAAGTCAAATATCCCGAAGCAAGCACCGCGATATTTGACTCTCGCGGCAGTCGCCAAATATCCGTGCAAGCACGGCTACTTGGCTCGTTGCTTCGCGGAAATAAAATCAGCTTCCGCTGTTGCTCTCACTATACGGCTCACCACAACAAACCACAAGAAACGCCCGTTTTCCTGAATGCTACGCTCCGTAGCATGAAGCCTTCTGCCGCTTAAATATGCAGATTTGCCTTTTCCGCCGCACCTCTCTCTTGCAGCCACATATGTTCCCACCAGCATTACCGGAATCGAGATTCCCAGAAGCAGGCCGGAAATAAAATCCATTACAATGCTTCCCCCATCACCGCCAACACAATAATGCAGGAAAAGAAGGGCAATCCCCATCACGATCAGCAGAACGCCATTCTGGATATTCTTATCCTTTTCAAGTATCTGCGTTCTCTTAATGAGATCTAAAATCAGCGCTTCATCATACGTGCGCACACTGTTATCCGCCGCGTTCTCCCCATCCATCAGTTCCGCAACCGTAATCCCCAGTTCACTGCAGAGCGGTTCAATCACGC
>JAJBUL010000259.1 GCA_020860365.1 Clostridiales bacterium
GGATGTGACGGTGAAAATCCGCTCCGGTATCAACGGAACGATGACAAACACCGGAAGCCAGCATTTTTCCGAAGGCGATAAGCGTTTCTATGACAAGCGCTTTATCCAGTTCGTACAGAGAACGACACAGTCCGGGATTGATTTTGTCAACACGACTTCACATAAGCTTATTCTTGGCGGGAAGGTATTGGATCAGGAGGCGCAGGTCTTTATCGAGCGGCGGGAAATTTTCGCCGGATATGAGACAGAGGTAAAGGCCGGAGAGCTTCTGGAAATTGAAAAGTATTCAAATGTCTACACGACTCGCGATTTTGATGCTCCCCTGTTGTTTACCACGGATGCGCAGGAGGCGGTCACGGCTGAACTGCAAAAAACCGGACTTTTCGACTGTAAAGAAATGGAACAGATGGGCTATCGGAAGATTGCCGATGAGTCTGCGACCGAGTGGGAGAAAGAAGTGTGGTCGCAGGCGCCGATCTGTATTGAGGGATATCAGGAAAAAGAGGAGAGGCCGGAGACGGCTGTTGGTAGCCCGGATGATGCCGGAATTTTCTCCGTGAAAACAGATCCGGCACAGTTGGATCAGTTCGCGGTGCGCTTCGCGCAGTATCATATGCGTGTGATGGTACCCGCGCACGACAACCGTATGAATATCGGTGCAAAGGGGCTTTCCGGAGAGGGATATAAGGGACACTGCTTCTGGGATACAGAAATATTCCTGTTGCCGTATTACATATTTACCAGTCCGGAGATTGCCCGCAAGCTGGAGGAATACCGTTATCTTTCCCTGCCGGGCGCGCACGCGAAGGCCGAACATAATGGCTATCAGGGGGCGATGTTCCCGTGGGAATCCGCGTGGCTGGATGACGGCGAGGTAACGCCGGAGTATTGTGATGTCGATATCCTGACCGGGCTGCCGATTAAGGTATGGCCTGGCATCATTGAACAGCACATTACCGCGGATGTGGCCTTTGGCGCTTGACAGTACGCGGTGATTACCGGTGACGAAGATTTTATGGATCAGTATGGTTATGAGCTGATCATGGATACAGCCTGCTTCTGGGCGTCCCGCCTGGAGCCGGGTGAGGATGGCTTTTACCATATCAATGACGTTGTGGGGCCGGATGAATTCCGTGAGCACGTCAATGACAACGCATTTACCAACTACATGGCGCGCTGGAATATGAGCAAGGCCATGGAATATTATCAGATTTTAAAAGCAGAAAAGCCGAATTTATTTGGAAAACTGGAGACAAAATGGGAGAACCGTGCCGCAGACGGCTGCGCTTCCGGTCATGTGCTGGAGGATGCGTATGAGAAATGGAAGGACGGCTGCGAACACATTATCCTGCCGCTTCCGAATGAGCAGAACGTGCTTCCGCAGGACGACCGTTATTTGAGCTGCCGCGACATTGATCTGACGAAATACAAACAGCAGGAGCATATCGGCGGCATCATGCGTGACTATAATCTGGAGCAGATCAACCAGATTCAGGTATCCAAGCAGGCCGATGTCCTGGTTCTGTTTTTCCTTTTGGAGGATCAGTTCACACCGGAGGTCAAGGCTGCGACCTGGAAGTACTATGAGCAGCGGACGATCCATGATTCCTCGCTGTCCCTCTCTACCCATGCGGTGCTTGCCTGCGATATGGGAGAGCCAGAGATGGCTTATGACCTCTACCAGAAGGCATCCATGATTGATCTCGGCCCGTTCATGGGGTCGTCCAATATGGGAATTCACGCGGCCTCCTTTGGCGGGGTGTGGCAGTGCGTGGTGTACGGCTTTGGCGGAGTGCGAATGCTCGGCGGAAAGCTGCGCATCAATCCGCTGCTTCCGGATGCGTGGAAACGCTTAACCTACACGATTATCTGGAAAGGGCAGAAGCTGGCGGTCGAAGTGACAAAGGACGAAATCGTGATAGAAAATCTCACAGGTGAGACGCCGGTCGAACTGGAAGTGGCGGGTCAGGCGCGTGTCCTTGAAGGGATATTGAATGTCGCACTGCGATGAGGCAAAGGGGCGTGGGCGGACGAACATGCGCACGGTAAGCTATGCTTTGTTCGATTTATGAACGTTTTTGAAGAGCAATTGTAACTGCTCAGGACAGTTATGAGTAGTTTCTGTGCACTGTGTTATGTGCGGAGCAAGAAGGGGATAGACAAGTATCCATGTATATACGAAGGAGGGCAAAATGAGTTATGCGGGCCTGACATTTACCAATGATCATATTCTCATGGAGCAGGAATACAGCCTGCTTCATGAGGCAAACGTAGCTACGCTTCTGACTACCGGCAACGGTTATATGGGCGTCCGCGCGAGCCTGGAAGAGTTTTCCAGTCTGGGAATCCAGGGCTTCCTGGTGCGCGGCGTGATGGACGAAGTGGTGGAAGTGCGGCTGACCATGTGCGATAATACGTACATGAAAAAGTATTATGTCGAGGAAGAACGTCTGAAAAAGTTTGAAAAAGAGGAGCGGGCGATTAATCTGCTGGATTTTCTGCTGATCCGCTTTGAGATTGGCGGAGAAATTTTTTACCCATGGGAAGGCACGGTTCATTCCTGGAAACGGTGGCTGGATCTGTCTGATGAAACCCTGCACCGTGAAGTAGTCTGGGAAAACAGCAAGGGTCAGAAAAGCCGTCTCTCTTTTGTTCGGTTCGCAAGCTTTGCGGATGACCATACCTACTGCATGAGAGCGTCCATTGAACCGCTCAATTATTCCGGAGAGGTTTCTATTTACAGCGGCCTGGATCTGCGCACAAAATCCAATGGCCAGATGCCGCAGAAATCCACAGGAACAGGGTTTGGAGGGCAGACGCTCTGGCAGGAAGAAATTGTCGGGCCGAAGTATGGATTCCACGCAGTCACAGGTGTTGTCAATCAATTCAGCCAGGGCGACGCCAGATGGGAAAATATAGATGGAACGGCGCCGGGGGCGGATGAGCGCGCGGAAGGTCTGGTCATGCAGAAGATTACCTTTGCAGCTGCGCAAAATCAGTGCTATACTCTGGATAAGCTGACCGCGACGGTGACGAGCCGCGATTTTGAGGATGGCAAGGTTCTATCCAGTCATGCGCTCCTGAAAGAAAGTGAATCGCCTCTGGACTGTGTGAAAAAGTATCTGGAACGGCTGCAAAAGAGCAGCTATGAGGAAGAATATAAGAAGCACAGTTCCATCTACCAGGAGCTGGCGGCGAAGCTTGAGGTTTCCATAAAAGGAGATGAGACTGCGGATCGGGCGATTCGATTCAGCAATTACCATACGCTGTTGTCGATTGCGCGGAATGATTATGTACACAGCTTTTCTGCGAAGGGTCTGACCGGAGAGACTTACAATAACTTTGTCTGGTGGGACGCGGAGATCTTCCAGGCGCCTGTCTTCCAGCAGACGATGCCGGAATACAGCAAAAATAATATTTTATTCCGCTATTCGCATCTTCCCCAGGCGAGGAAGCTGGCAGAGCAGGAAGGCTGCCGCGGGGCGCGATTCCCGTTTACAACGGGCGTGACCGGTGAGGAGACCGTGTGGATTGATGTACGGCATCCGTTCATGCAGATTCACTGCGTATCCGATGTGGCGTTGTCTGTGCTGAATTATTATGTCTGCACTGGGGACGAGAAATTTCTGAAGGAATATGGGATGGAGATCCTGCTGGAGGTATGCCGCTACTGGGTTACCAGGGTCGAGTGGAATGCCGAAAAGAATCGCTATGAGATTCTTCAGGTGACGGGAACGGATGAGCATCACCCGTATGTAGACAACAATGCCTATACAAATTACAGTGTCCACCATGTCCTTTCCGACACGCTGCGGCTGTTCGAGCAGTTTGAGGGAGAACTGTCCGAGCTGAAGACCAGAATCGGTTTTACGCCGGAGGATGCGGCTGCGATCGCGGACGTGGCGCAGAAGCTGTATCTGCCGCTGGATAAAACGACCGGGATGATTCCGCAGTTTGACGGCTATTTTGATCTTTCCAGAGAGCTGGAGGTACAGGGCGGAAGCAAGAGCGGCTACACACAGATGAAGCAGGCTGGTCTTTACAATAAGAGCCAGGTCATCAAACAGCCGGATGTGCTGATGCTTTTTGCGTACCAGAATCTGGCTGACCGCGGCATTTGCAGTGCATCGGCAGAATCTGGCTGTGGTGTGAACGTGACATCGGCAGCATGCGATTGCGGCGGCAGCGTTCAGGGTTCGGAAGTACAGGCAAGAGGTGAGTGGAGAATTCCCATGCCGGCAAAGGCCTACAGCCGCAACCTTGACTACTACCAGGGGCGGTGCGAGGCAGCCTCCTCACTGTCCTACTGTGTACATTCGGTCTGCTTCGCGGATATGGATATGCCGGAGAGCACTTACGGCTATTTGATGGAAACGGCGGAGATGGATCTGAAAAATATGCACGGCGGTACGGAGAACGGCGTTCATTCCGGATGCGCGACCGGCACGTGGATGGCGGTCGTCCGCGGTGTGGCCGGTATGAAGATGACAGAGACTCATGTGGAATTTGATCCGCATTTTATCCCGTGGTGGGAGGAAGTGAGCTTCCACTGCATCTGGCACGGACAGGGCTACCAGGTCACGCTGTCAAACGAAGAAATCCTCGTAAGCGCAGATGTGAAGAACCAGGAAGTGCTTCCGGTGGTTATCCACCATGTCGGGCAGCTCCTGAAACCGGGTGAGACGGGGCGCAGTACGATCTCTTAATGTAGCAGATTGTAAATATTATATAACTTGTGAATGTTTCTTGTGAATGGTTTTGGCCATGTCACGTACTCTAATGCGTGGCATGGCTTATCTTGCTATATATATAGGAAAGAACTCAAAGGAGTAAATAATTATGAGAATGCAAAAATGGAATGAAAACTGGATGTTCTGGGAGGATAAGGATTCCTTTGCGCTGGTCTGGAATGTACCGGAAACCGCGCGCAAGGTCACACTTCCGCATGACGCGATGCTGGAGCGCCGCGCCTATGCCGGGAGCCCGAATATGGGGAACACGGGATTCCGGGATGGCGGTATCTACTGCTACGTGAAAAATCTGTATGTGCCGGAGGACGCCAGAGAAAAGCTTCTGATGCTGAAATTTGAGGGCGTCTACATGAATGCGATGGTTTACGTGAACAGCCAGCTCGCGGGAAAGAATATGTTCGGCTACACGACTTTTTATGTGCCTTTGAATGATTTTATCAAATATGGGGAAGAAAATGAAATCCGGGTACAGGTGCGCAACAGCGGTATGACAAACAGCCGCTGGTATTCCGGCAGCGGAATTTACCGGGATGTGTACCTGCTGGAGTCAGAACTGACCTATCTGGTGCCGGAGGGGATCCGCGTGACAACGGAATCCGTGAACGACGGCGCCGATAGCAGCTATGCGGTGATCAAAGTTACTTCTGAGCTGAAAAATCTGCGGCACGCGCCGACCGATCTGATGCTGGAGACGGTGATCCGTGACGGAGCAGGGACGGAAGTCGCCAGAGAGCATGCCGCCGTTACGTTGTCCGGGCAGGAAGAGCGGACGCTGTCGCAGCGAATTGTGATAGACAATCCACAGCTCTGGTCGGATGAAACCCCGGCGCTGTATACGTATGAGATTGCTTTGACAGAACATCCATCCGCCCAGATGGTGCTGGACTCCGAATCCGGCACGTTCGGCATCCGCACTCTGTTGCTGGATGCGAAGCGCGGACTTCGCGTAAACGGAAGGAGCGTGAAGCTGCGCGGCGCCTGTGTACACCATGATTCCGGACTTCTCGGCGCCGCGACCTTTGAAGAATTCCATCTGCGCCAGGCGAAAATCCTGAAGGAAGCCGGATTTAATGCGGTTCGTTCTTCTCATCAGCCGATGGATCCGGCCATGCTGAAAGCCTGCGATGAGGTGGGCATTTATGTGATGGATGAGTTTTCCGATCTGTGGAACCGCATGAAATCCGAGCTGGACTATGGCCTGTACTTCCAGGAGTGGTGGGAGAAGGATGTGACAGCGATGGTGCGCCGTGATTACAATCACCCCTGCGTCGTACTGTATTCAATTGGAAATGAGATTCCGGAGATCGGCAGTGATGCCGGTGCGAAGCTCTGTTACGAGATCAACAGAAAAATCAAAGAACTGGACGACACACGCTATACAACAGCCGGAATCAATGGTGTGTTTGCAGCCGGAGACCGGATCGGCGAGATTATGGCAGACCTGGCGAAGAACTCAGATGACACGGACGCTCCGGCAGCGGGCGGCAATGTCAACGATTTTATGACGATGATGGATACCCGCATGGATGATATTGTTGTTCACCGCGCAATCTCCGACAAGCTGGAGAAAGCTTGTGCTTACCTGGACGTCGCCGGGTACAATTACATGACCGCGCGCTATGGGCGGGACGCAAAGGATTATCCGAACCGAGTCATCGTAGGCAGCGAGACCTATCCGCCTGAGATTGCGAGAAACTGGGGAATCATCAAAAACGCGCCTCATGTGATCGGCGATTTCACCTGGACTGGCTGGGATTACATCGGTGAGGCTGGTGTAGGCATCCCGGCATATCATTGGGGCGAGGGCGGATTCGGCGCAGAATTTCCGGCGCAGCTGGCCTACTGCGGCGATATAGATATCACAGGCAGAAGAAGACCGGCTTCGTACTATAGAGAATGTGTCTTCGGCCTGCGCGAAGAGCCATACATTGCGGTACAGAATCCGAATCATTATGGCGAGCCGCTGATCAAAACTCCGTGGGTCATCAGTGACGCAACTGCCTCCTGGACCTGGGAGGGCTGTGAGGGCAAGCCGGTGATCGTCGAGGTTTACGCACCGGGCGATGAAGTGGAATTATTTGTAAACGGCAAATCTGTCGGCAGAGCGCCGAGTGGAGAGGCCGCAGGCTACCGGACTCTATTTGAAACCACTTACGAGCCGGGGACAGTGACTGCTGTGGTGTATAAAAACGAATGCTCCGGTATGGAAGCCGGGACTGACGCAGAAAGATCTGGCATTGGTGACGGCGAAGCAGATATGAAAAAGGCAGTCGTCGCAGCCCAGACCGAGCTTCACACTGCAGGAGCCGCGGCACAGGTGGCACTTACCTGCGAGAAAACAGCAGTGGAAGCGTCTGGCCTGAATCGTTGTGCGATGGGCGAAGCGAAAGAAGAACTGCTGTTTATTGACGTGCAGCTGCTCGATGCCGCTGGCATTCTGGCAACTGGCGCTGAGGGCAGGCTGAAGGCAGAGGTCTCTGGAGGAGCCGTGCTGGCCGGATTCGGAAGCGGCAATCCGAAGCCAGATTACAACTATCTCGACGGAGTCGCCGACACCTGGGGGGGCGACGGCACTTCTGATTCTTCGAAAGACAGGTACCGGGGAGGTTGTTCAGGTAAAAGTGAGCACCGAGGATGGTCTTAAGGGAGAATTGGAAATAGAAGGATAATGTTTTCTGATGGAAAAAGTGAAAAAAGCCTTTCTGTGATAAAGCAGGAAGGCTTTTTCCTGTTGACGCCCTTTGACCGGTGTGATAGGATATATAAAGATTGCTAATCATATAATTAGTAATTGAACAATTAGTAATTGCTCCATTAGTAAGGAGACAGAGATATGTTTGTTGGAAGAGAGAGAGAATTAAGTAAGCTAAATAAGATGTATCAGGGCGACTGCTTTGAATTTGCTGTTGTGTATGGAAGACGCCGTGTGGGAAAGACGACTTTAATTCAGGAATTCATGAAAGACAAGCAGGGATATTATTATATGAGCGTCGAAGGCGCGAAGAAAGAAAATCTGGCAGGCCTGTCAAGAGCCTTCCTTTCGGACAGGGACAGCCTGCAGGAAACCTTTGAATTCAGGGATTACGAATCAATGCTGGGGCATATAGACACTCTTGCAAAAAGAAAGCTTCCTGTATAATACAAATATAGGGAATTCCGAGAAAGGTGGTTGAT
>JAJBUL010000299.1 GCA_020860365.1 Clostridiales bacterium
GCTATTTATTTCATTATTATCTTTTTATTATCTTTCATTTCATTGATTTGAAATGTTTTGGGACTTCGTTTGAAATATTCGTTTCATGATATGAACTTATGGAAGAATTGCACATTTTTTCTGTTGATTTTTTATCAAAGAATACAATGGCATCAGCTGGCAGAATTCTCGTATCAAACCGATGCCATTTACAAGTCAAATATTCATACAGACACAGCCTCCTGGTTCCATACGTCGCCAGAAGAATGATATTGCTTTTTCATCCAGAAGCCCTACTGGTATTTTGCCTCAATCCCATATTTTTTCATGCGCCGCCAGAGAGTCGTCGTGCTGATGCCAAGCTCATTGGCGATCAGGGTGCGGTTCCCGTGAAACTTCTCCATCAACCCGCGCAGCTCATCTGCCTCCGGGGCATTGTAAACGACCATACGCGTCCGTCCATTGTCATCCTCCAGAAGCCTGGGATAAAGCTGGTCATACAGCCTTTGAATCTGCACTTCATCCACGCTTCTGTGATCCGCCATAAGCACCAGGCGTTCACAGAAGCTTTTCAGCTGCACCATATTGCCTTTCCACGAGAACCCCAGAATTGTCTTTTTTGCGCCCTGTGTAAGAATCAGATATTTTGCGTATTGTTTGCTGTATTCCGCAAAAAAGGTTTCGAAATAGAATCCCAGGTCTTCCGGTCTTCTGCGCAGCGGCGGGATCTCCAGCACAAGTCCCTGCAGCAGGTAAAACAGCTCCACATGAAATGTGCCTTTATTCACCATATCCGCAAGATTTACTTTCGATGAAGCAATCAGCCGTACGTTTAAATTGTCCATTGGCAGGATATCGGTACGCGCGCTGGTTCTCAGCAGAGTACGGGCCAGCTGACACTGTACCTGCATAGACATTCCTTCGATGTTTCTCAGAAACATTGTCCCATTGTTTGCACGGACAGCAGCAGCCCACATATGTTTTTCACGGCTTTCTTCCATGCTGTTCCTGCCAAAAATGGCGTCCATCTGTTCTTCTTCCGATAAAGAAGCGATATCCAGGCTGACAAACGGTTCATTTTTTCGAGAACTGCTATTGTGGATCGCCTCACCAAACGTAAAATACTCGGTTCCCTCTTCCGCATAAATCAGAACCGGAGCGTCAGACAGAGCATATCTGCGTGCAAGATTCACCTGCTCCCGCATACCGGCATTATAGGTATGAATATCACTCATCTCATGCTTTGCTGTAAAACCATTCAGAAACATATCCCGCTGGCGAGATCCGGCTCTGCTTCCGCTCAGCTTCTGCAAGGACAGAATCGCGCCTGTGATCGAATCCTGGTACTGGATCGGTGCCATTAAAAGCATCCACGCCTGATCCCGGATATTGATGGAAACATTATAGTTTTCCGCGTTGCCCTCCAGGATGTCCTCAATCATCTTCTCGTCAAAATCCGGAAACACCTGTATCACTGGAAGCCCCAGTACACTCTCCATGCTCCTGCCGGTCAGATCCTCTATGAGCTTATTGATTGCTGTGATACGCCCTTCTGCATTCAGCTTGATAATACCGTTGAAGGTCGTATCCAGGACTGTTTCGAACTGCGCCTCACTCTTCTTTTCTATCTCCATCGCGTATGCAATCCGCTCCGCTTCCCGGAACGCCTCACGCAGCGACTCCAGCGAAGAACGATAGGTCAGCGCCGGATATCCCAGTGTATTGGCGGCGCCAGATACCGCGTCTCCACCGATAAACAGCTCCGCCCCCTGCGCCGCCAGGCTGCTTACCTGTCCAAGCACATCCTCCATGCGGTTGAACGTCGAGATCAGCAGCCGTACGCCAAAGAGTTCCTCCATGCAGGACATATCCCCCAGCATGTTCTCAAATGTCACAAGTCCAATGGTTGGGCATTCTTTTTTCAGGATATTTTTTGACTGCTTCAAAAGCAGCCCGATCTCCTGCGCATGCAGGCGCAGCTCCACCAGCGGAATATTCGTATGCTTCTTAATCAGCATCGCCTGATGCCCCCTGGCGATCAGAATATCCGCCCCCGCTTCGATGGCGCGTCTTGCTTCATTCACAGATTCGACGGTAGCAATTACTTTTTTATAAGCAATATCCGCCTTTGTCTCCTGAATCACTGTCTCTGCCATTTCCGCAATCTCTTCATACGGCAACAGCAAACCATATTTTGCCACCGGCAACCCCTCCTTTCCGGATATCTCCATCTCCGCCTCATTGATGTTTCCATCGCAGGAAACGAGTTTGTCATCCCCTGTTACAAATCCACAATCCGACAAGTATGGTGCACCCCCGGCAGAAATTTTTCCAATACATCCGCAGTCCGCAGCCGCAGGCTGGAGGTGTTGACACAGGGGTGGCAGCCGAAATACGCTGGTTTTGTCACATCGCGGTCAATCAGAAGCTGCACGTGATTCTCCTTGTCATTCATCAGACCCATGATACTCACAGCACCCGGATGGATATCCAGATATTCGACCATATGAGATTCATCCGCGAAGGACAGGCGCGGCGAGCCGATCTGATGGCAAAGCTCTTTCGTCACAAACTTCTTTTTCCCAGGCATCAGAAGCAGGTAAAATTCTGTTTTCTGCCGATTGCACAAAAACAGGTTTTTACAGATCTCAATCCCAAACAGATTATCTACGCCCTTGCAGTCGTCAATCGTCATGGCTGCCTCATGATCCGCGCGATCATAGGGAATTCCCAGCGCATCCAGAAGGTCATATGTCGCGATTTCCCTGTGTGCCCGCCCGCTTTCATCCGCGGGTCTTCCGTGAAAAATTTCCATCTTTATTCTCCTCATGAACCAGATACTGTAAACCAGGGAAGTTCAAAGAGCTTTCCTATTGGACAAAAAGACCCGCTCCCAACGGAGCAGGCCCGACAAACAATGGAGATAAGCGGGCTCGAACCGCCGGCCTCTTGAATGCCATTCAAGCGCTCTCCCAGCTGAGCTATATCCCCGTCCTGATATCTGACATTTTCATCGTAACACTACGAGATGAAAGTCTTCTAATATTCCGTCATCTAAATGCGCAAACGCCCTTATCTGTCTGGCTATTGATGACACTTTCATAGTAAAACCCCAGAGTGCCGTTTCCCGCCATCTGACTCCTGGCAAGGCCAGGTGGGTAACCGCAGCGCCGATCTCTGCCTTCCACTGCAAACGGAGGCCTGACATCAAACGACGCGATATAGGAATCCCATTTAAAGTAATTGCAGGTTCAACACGACAGGAGTGTCGAACACCCCAGGAATTTCACTGACCATAGTATACCCCAACCGAAGAGATTTCGCAACCGGAAATTTTTATCTTTTCCGTATCTTTTCCGAAACGAATTCTATACAGGCTCTTCACGCATTCTCACAGAGACTCTCATAGGTTGCGCGAACGGCCTGAATAAATGCCTCGCTGTTCAGCACAGTCACATTTTCCAGCGATGTGATCAGTGCAAGGTCTTTGGTCATCTTCCCGCTCTCAATGGTGTCGATCACAGCCTTTTCCATGCGGTCTGAGAACTGTCCAAGCTCTGGAATGCCGTCGAGTTCCCCACGCTTTCTGAGGGCGCCCGTCCAGGCAAAAATCGTCGCCACAGAGTTGGTCGATGTCTCCTCCCCTTTCAGATATTTATAATAATGGCGCTGCACGGTCCCATGCGCTGCCTCGTACTCATACTTTCCATCCGGAGAAACCAGCACAGAGGTCATCATTGCCAGCGAGCCGAATGCGGAGGAAATCATGTCGCTCATGACATCACCGTCGTAGTTTTTGCAGGCCCAGATGAAACCGCCTTCGGACTTCATCACACGTGCGACCGCATCGTCGATCAGCGTATAAAAATAGGTAATCCCCGCTTCTTCAAACCGCGCCTTATACTCGGCGTTAAAAATATCCTGGAAAATATCTTTAAACGTATGGTCGTACTTTTTGGAAATCGTGTCCTTGGTCGCAAACCACAGATCCTGCTTCGTGTCAAGCGCGTAGTTGAAACAGCTGCGCGCGAAGCTCGCAATCGACCGGTCAATGTTGTGCATGCCCTGCAGCACGCCCGGTCCCTTAAAATCAAAGACCGTCTCCCGCAACTCCTGGCCATCCTCGCCGGTGAAAACCAGCTCTGCCCTGCCCGGTCCCGGCACATCAATCTCTACATTTTTATAGACATCACCATAAGCATGTCTTGCAATCGTGATCGGCTTTTTCCAGGTACGCACATAGGGCTCAATTCCTTTCACCGTGATCGGCGCGCGGAACACTGTCCCGTCGAGAATCGCACGGATCGTACCGTTCGGGCTCTTCCACATCTCTTTCAGATCATACTCCGTCATACGCGCTGCGTTCGGTGTAATCGTCGCGCACTTCACTGCCACTCCGTATTTCTTATTCGCGTTGGCACTGGCCACCGTCACCTGATCGTTCGTCGCGTTGCGGTTCTGGAGTCCCAGGTCATAATACTCACTCTTCAGGTCAATAAAAGGATAGATCAGTTCATCCTTGATAATCTTCCAGAGAATACGGGTCATCTCGTCTCCGTCCATCTCCACTATCGGTGTCGTCATTTTGATTTTTTCCATAATATAAGCTCCTCCTCGCGTAATTCGCTTTTCCTCCGGTTCGTGTAGCATCTACAGCAGCAATCTGCCCGCCTGTTCCAAAGAGGATTATAAATTGCCACTTCCATTTGCGCAAGTCCATCTTGAATATTCCGTAAAATTTTTGTAACAGTTCAGAACAGCATCAAAATGAAAAGACAGGCGCTGAACGTCCAGTGGACGTTCGTTTAGCGCCGACCGAAGCGAAGCGGAGCGTAGACCTGCGGCCTGCTGTTCTGAATAATTACAAATTTTAAATCGGCTTATACTTCCTTCGCTTCCGTTTCCGTCTCTTTTTCTGTCCATGTGCCTGCCGATAGGCATTAATCGTCTCCAGAATCGTGCTGTAATCCCGCTCAAAAAGTTCCTCAGAAACCTGCGGCGCCAGCGTCTCCTCCGGTACACGCTGCAGAATTTTGTCGATCACAAACTCCTTGCTTTTCTCCGCATATTTTGGCATATCATTCAGTTGCTGGATATGTACCAGTTCCGGACGCCATAGAAGGCTTAGCTTCTTCTTGCGATCCCGGTACGGATTATCATTGGCTGTGCGCAGCACATAAAAATCCGGGCCGCCCTCTTCTGACTCCACGGTGATAATTCCCCAATACTCTGGCACATGCTCCTCGATATGAGGTGCATGGCTCGTGCCGACCACGACATAATTCTGATCAAAATAACGATCATAATCCTCCACCTGACTGCGCAGGCGTGTGTACGAATCCACGTCGCTCTTAATTTCAATCCCTACCACCGTCTCCGGCGTTACCATCACCACATCCGCGCGTGAACCGCCCATTCGCTTTTCCTCAAAAATTCGGATTTTACCAAACGATTCCTCCAGATACGCAAAAAGAGGCTCGCGGATATCCTTATCGCGCAAAATTTCTGCATCCATCCTACACCACCGCTTCTATCAGGATTTTATTACCGATCTTTCTTTCATAGACGCCAATTGTGCCTCTCCTCAAATCCGCATCGTCAGGCTGATCCTCTTTTTCTGCAGGTCTACACTGAGCACCTTCACTTCCACGATATCGCCGACGCTCACCACTTCGAGCGGATGTTTGACAAATTTCTTATCCGTAAGCTGCGAAATATGGACGAGCCCATCCTGGTGGACGCCGATGTCGACGAAAGCGCCAAAATCAATGACATTGCGGACGGTTCCTTTTAGAATCATGCCTTCTTTGAGGTCTTTCATCTCCAGCACATCGGTGCGCAGGATTGGCTTCGGCATCTCATCGCGCGGATCGCGGCCCGGACGGCCGAGTTCCTTTGCGATATCGCGCAACGTCGGCTCGCCGATGCCAAGCTTTTCCGCCATTTTTTTATAATCACGAATTTTAATCAGCTTCACACCCTGTGCCGTAAAGCTTTCTTTTGTATAGCCGAGCTCCGCGAGCAGCTTCCCGGCCGCCTCGTAACTCTCCGGGTGGATGCTGGTCGTATCCAGTGGCTCGCTGCCGCCCGTGATGCGCAGAAAGCCCGCGCATTGCTCGAATGCCTTCGGGCCAAGCTTTGGCACCTTCAGAAGCTCGCGGCGGCTCTGAAAGCGGCCGTTCGCCTCACGGTAAGCGACAATATTTTTCGCAATTGTTTTCGTAATGCCAGAGACGTGCTCCATCAGCGGGACAGAAGCCGTATTCAGGTCGACGCCGACCCGGTTCACACAATCCTCAACTACGCCGTCCAGTGATTCGCCCAGCTTTTTCTGGTTCATATCGTGCTGGTACTGGCCGACGCCGATGGACTTCGGGTCAATCTTGACCAGCTCCGCAAGCGGATCCTGCACCCGGTGGGCGATAGACGCCGCGCTGCGCTGTCCAACGTCAAAATTCGGAAACTCCTCCGTCGCCAGCTTGCTGGCGGAGTAAACGGACGCCCCCGCCTCGTTCGTGATCACATAAGAAACCTTCTGCGGAATCTCTTTTAAAATCTCGACAATGATCTGTTCTGATTCGCGCGAAGCGGTGCCGTTCCCGACAGAAATCAGGGTTACGCCATATTTGGCGATCAGCTTTTTAACCGTGTCCTTCGCAGCGCGGATTTTCGTCTCATTAGTCGGCGCAGTCGGATAAACCACGGTCGTATCCAGCACCTTGCCCGTCGCGTCCACGACAGCCAGCTTGCAGCCGGTACGGAACGCTGGATCCCAGCCAAGCACCACCTGCCCGGCAATTGGCGGCTGCATCAGCAGCTGCTCCAGATTCTTGCCAAAAACAGCAATCGCCCCGTCCTCCGCCTTTTCAGTCAGGTTGCTGCGTATCTCGCGCTCAATCGCCGGCCCGATCAGACGGCGGTAGGAATCCTCCACTGTTGCTTTCAGCACCGGCGTCGTATATGGATTCTCACGGGTAATCACCTGGCGTTCCAGATAAGAAAGAATCTTTTCCTCCGGCGCTTCGATTTTCACAGTCAGAAATTTTTCTTTTTCCCCGCGGTTCAGCGCCAGGATCCGATGTCCCTGTGTTTTCGAAAGCAGCTCCGAATAATGGTAATACATTTCGTAGACGGACTCTGCTTTCTCGTCCTTAGCCTCGCTTACAAGCATCCCCTCGCGCATCGTCATTTCGCGGATACGGAAACGGTAATTTGCCTCGTCTGAAATCGTCTCTGCCAGAATATCGCAGGCACCGGCGATCGCCTCCTGCGCGGTACGCACTTCTTTTTCTTCCGAAAGGTAGCCCTCGGCGTCCATTTCCAACGGCCGCTTTGTCAACTGCAGCCAGATCAGGTTCGCCAGCGGCTCCAGACCCTTTTCCTTCGCGATCGTCGCGCGCGTGCGGCGCTTCGGGCGGTACGGGCGGTACAGATCCTCCACCACCACCAGCGTCTGCGCTTCCTCAATCTGCCTGCGAAGCTCCGGCGTCAGCTTGCCCTGCTCCTCAATCGTGGCGAGCACCTGCTCCTTTTTCTCTTCCAGATTCCGCAGATAATTCAGACGCTCCAACAGCTTCCGCAGCACCTCATCATCCAGCGAGCCGGTGACCTCTTTCCGGTAGCGGGCAATAAACGGAATCGTATTGCCATCATCAATCAGCTTCACCGCCGCCTCTGCCTGCGCCGGGCGAATCTCAAGTTCCTGTGCAAGGGTTTTTATTATATCCATAAGTCCTCCCGATTTACCTTTAGCGATATTCGTCGCCATATTTCGCGGCCTGCCGTACCGCAGGCGCTTACTTCCTGTAGCCTACTATAACAAATTCAGATGTTTTTGTAAATAATGAACCACGCTGGGGTCAGCCCCCGAAGGCATACAGTTACTATTCACAGTCCAAAGTGGTTTAAATTACTCCATCCCAAATAGGCCGG
>JAJBUL010000061.1 GCA_020860365.1 Clostridiales bacterium
TCGCAAACCGTGAAATGGACTTGCAGAGGACGATGTCAATCTTGCCCTGTTCGCAATCCTCCACGAGCCGCCGGAACTCTTTTCTCTGCTTGATGCCGGTGCCGGAGATGAAGCTGTCAGCATACACCCCTGCGTATTCCCATTCCGGATTTCCCTGAATCAGCTTGCTGTAGTAGCTAATCTGCGCGGAGAGCGAATGCATCATCCGGTCCGATTCTGCGGACACGCGCGCATAGGCAGCGACCTTTTTTCGCTTCTTAATCTTTGGTGTCTTTGGTTCAATTTTCCTGATTTTCGCCATCAAATCACCGCCTTCCATACCTATTAATCACTCTGAAAGGCAGCTAAGTCAAGCGATTACCGCTCAATAAAACAGCCGAAATCGGATGGTATTTTTCGAACAGATTTGCCTGAATCACGGCATAAACACCCTCATCAATTACGCCCTTCTGCAGCATCGATTTTGCGGCTGACAGCGAAATATAATAGAGTTTCTCTGCCTGAAATTGTTCTTCATTCATGGCTGCCACCTCCGAAACGATGACTGATGTAACAGGCATGGGAGCAATACTTCCTATGGGCATTGCCATAGGCTGTGAACGGTGCGCCGCAGCACGGACAGGTGAAGCTGTACACTGCCTTCCTATTTATAGTGTCGGCGTGTTCCTTCCACCATTTCTCACGGCAGTTCCTGCTGCAGAATATCCGTCTTTTTGCCTTCGGATTCTGCACCAGCTCCTTACCGCATTCACGGCAGTGGTCTGCATCCGGCGCAACTGGCAATGCCTCTTTTTTTTCTGATGTTCCTGCGGAAGAAACTCTTTAGTGTGCTTACAGGGATTCCTGTTGCCCCGGCGATTTCTGCATATGTTCGGCCTCTGTCTCTCAGGCAAATAATTTCTTCCTGTTCCTGTCTGGTCATAGCTTGTATCCTCCAGTCTGAGATAGAATCATTTCCTCTCATCCTTTACTGGACACGTTTTTTGCAAAATCGCTGCGGAATAGAGCCAAATGGCAAATTTTCGCACAAAAAAAGCCGACTGGTTGCCGTCCATAAATGTGCGTGTACACATCAGACAGCATCCAACCAGATTCATATCAACCAATATACTTGCCATCGTAACCTCCGTGGCGGGACACCTTCACATCAGAGCTGCCTTTCATTTCACAGCCGACATTCTTATACTTTCACTGCATAGTCCAAACTCACCCAACCATCGCGTCCGCTCTGATAAGCTTTCAGAAGTCCCCAGCCCTTAACCGAACCGGTTCCGGCAGATTCCTCCACGATGGTAAAGGTACCTTTGCCGGTCTGTTTCCCGGTTTTGGCATGGTCGGTTCCTGGTCCCGACCTGATGTTCAGGTCAGAAATCGTCACCTTCACCTGGTATGGCACAGACGAGCCACCAGAGGAAGCGGATGAGCCGCTCGTGGTGGAGCCTACCGTGCAGTAACTGGTGTTCAACAGATAAATCCATCCTGCTCCCGATTTCAATTTGCCCCAGCCACCGCTGACCTCGGTGATAGTGAACGTCCCCTTTCCGGTCTGCCCCTTGACCGTCCCGCTCATGGACGGCTGGTCACGATAATTCAGGTCGGCGACCAGCACCTGCACCGTGAACGGCACAGCAGGAAGGCTTGACTCGGAGATGGTCGTGCCGGAGCTGGCGGATGCTGAACTGCCGGAAGCGCTGCTCCCGGACGTGGAAGCTTCAACTGAATCTGTTCCCATCGCTTTCTTAACCGCCGCACGGAATGTGTCCATCGTGTACGACAGGCCAAGCCCCGTCCACAGATGCTCCGGGTCTCCGTGGTTGGATGCGACTCCCCTTGAATGTCCTTCCTTGTGGCTGAGTATCACGCCGTCTGCAGCCGGATCGAGTTTGTACTTATTACATAAATACGCGAACAATTCCACCGCCGCCTCGTAGGTGCGCTTCGCCACCGCTTTCGCGTCTGTGGCATCCGAAACGGTAAAATTTGCCCCTGACGTGTAAGTGATGCTTCCCGGCTCACACATCTCCACACCGATATGGGTATTATTGCCTGAGCCATTTGAGCCAGACCCGCAGTGCCAGCCGCGCCGGTTCCAGGGCAGGGTCTGATAGACAGTGCCGTCATTGCCGTCGATAAAGGCATGGACGCACGCCCTCGAATAGCTTTCACTGTTCCAATTTTTTATAAATACAGCTGCGCTCGGCTGGGAACAGCCTACGGAATGCAGCATCAGTCCTTTGACCGTGATTTTTTTCCTGCAGTGTAGCAGGGATTCTTTGTTAAAATGCTTTCTACTAAATTCATCTCGTACCTCCTCGAATGCCAGGGATGCAGACTGGCCGCATCCCCGGTTGTCTTACGCTTATCTTATTCCTCGCCATCTGTTTCCGTGCCGCCATCAGTCTCCACCTCCGGCAGACCCGCAAGGCTGGTCAGGACGGACAGAAGCGCCGCCAATACCGATGCCGAAACCACAACACCCCAGCTAACCTCCTCCATGACAGCTGTGGTGCCGATGGTAGCTGAGCCGCATGTCACCTATGGTCATGAACGCAGATCCAGAAAGAGATAATCACGCCGGATATCCTGGCATCCATTCCCTGAGAAAGCGGCAGAGGCCTAAAGACCTTTGCCGCTTTACATCTGTCCGTCAAGGTGCCGCTGATCATTAGCGCCGTCGCCGTACCATCAGACTGACTCCGTCAGCGTGTACGTGATCTTCATCGTCATATCCGATGTCTTCACCACAGCCGTGTCCAGGTTATTGATGGTTGCCATATACGGAGTCAGTAACGCCAGGTACCGCTTCGTGATGGAATATTCACCGCCCCAGAACAGCAGGAAGTTTTTGTACCGGAACATCGGAGTGCTGGAATACTCAAACCGTTTGCTGCCGACCGTCTGGACCACTGTGTCATCCGCGAGGATCTGGAAATCATACCCGATAATCACATCCTCAATCCGGTCGAGGAACAGGCCGTAGCTGCCGCCGCTCAGGCTGTATCCTGCGGAAGTATATCCGAGACTGATGAGCGTCACGTCAGCGGAGTTGGACAGGTTGATTTTATATACTCCCGCCGCGTCATAGGACGGGATATACACATAGCCATCCCTGACCACGCACTTGTTCCGGTAACTTGGATAGCTGGAATAGCTCCGGTACCCGGCATAGGTCATCGTGGCATTGCTCAGCGTAAAGCTTGCCTCCGTATAGGTGTAATCTGTTTTGGAAATCTTAATCCACAGAAGCGTCGCACTCCCGGAAGAATTTCCGCTGTTGCCGAATCCGTACCAGTACCCGTCATGCCCATCCACAAACGTGTGGTAGGTGGATGACGGCAGGAATGTCGTGCAGGTGATGGTATGCGTCTCAGTGACAGTGGCCGTGGAATCATCAATCTTTTCTTTCAGCCCAATGGACAAAATCGGTATCCGGAACTTTGTGATTGTGACTGCGGATGAGGAGAAAGCGATGGAAACCACCGTGTCGTTCTCAAAATCGACCTCCACAGCGTTGAACAAGAGCTTCGTGATATCATCATCCAAAGACTGATTCAACGTACTCATCAGCAGAAAAGCGGAGCTGTCATCCGCAATGCTGCCATAACCGCCCACTCCGCCGAGTGCGCTGGTCAGCGCCACCGCCGCAATCGTGCCGTTCCCCTGTGTGTTCGTAAACTCCCATACAAACTGGTAACCATCGTCTGTCGCGCCACCTTCCGTTTGGCTCAAGCTGCCACGCTGCAGATCCGTGGATGAATTCACATCATTGGACGCATAGGCCACAGGAAGGTTTTCTGATGTCGGGTACAGGTTCCCGGAATCCTCCGTCAGCGTGTTTGGAAACAGAAGGATGCCGCCGATCAGGTTGGGGCAGATGGGCAGCAAATTTGTAAGCCACCCATTCAGCGTATTGCTGTAAGTGCTCCCGAAATAATACAGCGTCCCCAGCAGGTTTAGCCCAAGGATGTTGTTAATGGCATCCGTCATCATGTTATCGTGTTCCACCGTGGTCACTTCCCCGGTATTCACATCCGTCAGTTCAATTTTCATGCTTCCTTTCAGCTTCATGTCTCATCCTCCTCAAATGCCGCGAACATACGGCCAAACGCTGCCGCAGTCACTGTCTCCGATACATCCCAGTCTTTCTGACCGTACTTCTCATAAGTCATATCATCCGAATAACCCGGATTTGCAATTCCAGTGGCAAGCGAGAACCTTTCGATATCCTCCTCTGTCAGTTCCAGAATGCCGTCCCATGCATAAGTGCCGCCCATCGACTGTCCGAAAATTGCAGCGATACAGTCACCTGTGGCCACCTTGCCGGTGCCGCCTTCCAACCGCAGGTACACATTAAAATAGCTCGCTACGCTGGCCGCGATATCCTCAATCGGGTAGTACAGCGTCAGGATGTGCTTTCCGCTATGCCAAGTTTCCACCGGGGCGAATGCCGTGATATAGGAATTGTTGTACTCGTAAGTCACATACACGAAAGCTTCGCCATCCTCAGTCCAGGTGATCGGCAGCGACACGGAAATCTCTGTCCCGGAGGAAGTATCCGTATCCTCCGATGAATCATCGGTTGTTTCGTCCTCAGTAGATTCATTCGATGATGAGTCGCCAGAAGAATCGGCCACGCTGTCCGGAATCGTAATCGTCCCGGATGCCGTAGCCGACTTCTCCACGGAGTCAGCGGCTACTTCCAGGACTACCTGCGCGATAAATTGTGCATAGGTTTCCTCCTTCGCCGTAAACTCCATGCTGATAATCTTCGTGTTGGAGTCCCCGACCGTATAAGCGGAAGCGTTGGTGTAGGTGTATAGCCCCATCGCGTCTTCCTCAATCTGGCTCAGGAGACCGGCGATGTTCTTATCATTTTTGCTTTTCGCCTGGGAGAGCTTCGGATTCTTCCCCACGCATTTCAGCTTCTGTTTCCCACCGATGGTGTATTTGATACTCGTAATGCAGGAAATCTGATCCTCATCCGCCTGACCGCCGGAGAACGTCAGCACATCTCCAAGGTCAAGTGCGGGATTGCCGATTGTATCCGAATCAAATGGCACATAATTCACCGCCTGCAGGTCATTCAGGATATTCGTGCAGAGCTGTGCCCTCGTCTCATCCAGTCCAAACTGCAGGAGTGGGTTTACGCCAAGGTTCATGGTCAGCCCGTCATCCGGGTCTACACTGTAATACTCGGCGGTTTCTGTCCGCATATTTGTGGAACTCACAGCCGTATACCGAGTAATAAAATCCGAAAAAGAACTGCTAAACCTGTGTTTCTGCTCAATCTCCATTACCGGATCGCTGCCGTATTTGCGCAGCTCCAGCTTGCCTTCCCGGTTGATGACGAAGAAACCGCCGAGCACCTGCCCCACGTAATAGAGCACATCCCGGTAGGTCTCGATGTCGTCCTCGGAATAGATGGAAAGCGTCTCAGAGCAGTTCGCCATCGACTCGATTTCCTCCTGTGTCTGCGCCATCTCCACAGAACACGCGAGGCAACACAGGTAGATGAAATCATATGCTGTGCCGGTGCTCTGGAATCCGTTAAAATCCTTCTCGAAGCGCAGCATATAATCATAGGCCTTTATCTCCAGGCAATTTACCGTCCGGTTTGCCTCGGACACCTCGAACACGCCCATCGGCACTTCCTCATAGCTTCCGTCCGGCAGAAGCAGGAAACAGGAAATCTCGATAATGGCATCTTCCAGTGTGTACCGGTCAATTTCGGAGTAGAGCGTGATTCCAAGCTCTGACGAATAAACGGTACCAAGTTCAATCTCTGTACTGCCGCAGCACTGTGAGGAGATATAGCCGGAGCCCTTTACGATGTCACTATAGTCAAAAGAGTACACCTTACCGGCAGTGGTGGTGATTGTCCCAGCCCAGTAATAGGTACGGGTGTTTTCCTGCACTGCCTCTAAAAATTCATCGCTCACCGCATACATCCGCCACCGCCTCCTTCCGTGCGTCAAAAAAGCACCAGTCGCAATGACTGATGCTTTGTAAAAATCATTCTATTCTAATTTGTCACCGACAAGCTGGAATTTGTTCACTATACGTGTTTAATGTATAATGCATATTCACCAACACAAGAAAAGCCTATATCCAGTGCGGCAGATTGACTTTCCTCATCGTCGTTAAAAAATATCATATGTTTATACCCTGCCACTTGTAAATCTTTCAATATGACGGTCACTAAAGCCTTGTAAGTTGATTTATCAAATATATTATCCCGATAGCCTAAGCTAAAAATCTCACCGTCTCTTGCACAGATGTATCCTACGGCAATATTTTTTCGATATAGTAAATATATCAACCACTCATTCAGCGTTGAAAAAATACGTTCTGAACTCCAATATGTCTCGGAGTCGGTCTGATGCAGTTTTCTGAATTCAGAGAAATTGCTTTCAGTAACCCTTACAATTCCATCTGTTTCGACTTGTATGGCAGAACCATCAAAAACAAAAATGTCGTGATAGGATTCCTGAATCAATCTGCAACCTGTTTTTTGCAAGAAAGAGATTGCACTGACATTTCTTTTCGGAAATCCTAAATACAGGTCATATCCTGTAAAATGTGCACATGCGTATTCCAGAAACTCTGTGTAAGCCTGTTCTGTATTTCGATTAATAAGAAACCCGTTTGTTTGGAGATACCGGTCCTGTTCAATATAGAAAAACTGAATCCATCCCTCAACTGTTCCATCAATAACAAAAAGAAGAACATCCCTATAATCATTGTGGAAACTTTTCCAAACCTGCTCCACAAATTCCTCTTTTGTCGAAACACTGTCTGACCAAAGAGGATAGCCGGATTTCGTCTGATCCATCGCCAGCGAGTAGGCGAAATCCATATATTGCTTGATATCTTCTTTTGTAGCCTTTACTAACATTCCCCCATACTCCCTTAACTTCTGATTTGTAATTAGCTTGGCTCGGGAGAATCCTTCCAAGCTCTCAGCAAGGGACTTTCACTCTGCGAACCATTTTTTCATATTTGTTTTGCGTTGGAGTCCCTTTCACAATTTCTTTGGGCGGAAATAATTTGTCGAATTGTTCTGCTTTTGCCACATCGACATCATAAATTTCATCTTCATAATATCGTCCGCTGACTCCAAGAAGCGCATCTTCGTAAAGCTTGCAGACATGAAGTGCGTCCGCATACATATTTTCACTGTTGCGAATATCATAGACTTGAGCAGCGGCAAATCCCTGTCGGGTATAGTAATCAGGATCGCCGCAAAGCAAAATCGCACGATATCCAAGCTGCCTCGCGATTTCTTTTGACCTTGCAATCATTTCCCCACCAATTCCCTGTCTCTGAGAATTCGGCAGGACACCAATCGGACCGAGAGACACGACATCAAATACTGCTCCATCGTCCCTCTTTATATACGATTTCAGTGACATTACGCTTCCGACTATTCTGGTCCCATCGACAGCAACAAGGCCAAGCTCCGGGATAAACGCGGGGCAGTCCCGCATGATATGGATGAGATAATGGTCATTGCATCCTGGTGTATAGTGATTCCAGAAGGCTTCCCGAATTACATTTTCCGTTTCCCGGTATTCATCCGGCTTTTCATTTCTTATGATAATCATGATTCTCCACTCATATTCCGATTTATATCTGAGTCCACTTCAGCATTCTACCATAAGTTTTTCCATATTAAAAGCGGATTCTAAAACTCATTCAGGGTAAACGAAACTGTCCACAGTCCGCCATAAGAAGAATCCGCTTCACGCTTGACCTTATAGCCGGAGATATACATCTCAGCGG
>JAJBUL010000149.1 GCA_020860365.1 Clostridiales bacterium
TTATATTGAGACCGGGCGGTATCTGGAAAAGATTTTCCCATCGATGGGAATCCGGTTCCTGGCCATCAATGACCACTACGACAGCGCCGATGAAAACAGGGAAGGCGACAATATTATTATCCCTTTCAAAAATTTAATCAACGACGCTTACTGCCGGGATATTTCCATGAAAATCCGGAGCCAGTTGGATGTGAAACGGAAAAACGGAAAATTTATTGGGAGCTTCGCCGGGTATGGGTATAAAAAAGACCCGGCTGACCGGAACCACCTGCTTGTGGACGAAGAGGCCGCAGAAGTAATCCGCCAGATTTTTAACTGGAAGCTTGACGGGATGAGTCCGCAGAATATCTCTGCAAAGCTGGACGAAATGAGTGCTTTGCCACCGATGGAGTATAAGCGCAGGAGCGGCCTGAATTTTAACAGCGGGTTCCGTTCCGGGCAGGATGAGAAATGGTCCCCTGTGGCAGTCCTCCGCATTCTGAAGAATGAGCTTTATACCGGAGTCATGGTACAGGGGAAGCACAAGAAAATCAATTATAAGGTGAAGCAGAGCCTTGACATTGATGAAGAGGAATGGATCAGGGTTGCCGGGACACATGAAGCGATCATACCAAGGAATATTTTTGACCAGGTACAGAAGCTGCTTGAGATTGATACGCGTACCGCGCCGGATGAAGAAACTGTATATCTGTTTTCCGGGTTTGTCCGGTGCGGCACCTGTGGGCAGAACATGGTTAGGCGGTGTAGCCGGAAGGGCGGAAAAAAATATAATTATTATCATTGCTCTACTTATAAAAATGGGAACGGATGCACATCCCATAACATCAGTGAGAAAAAACTGACAGAGGCAGTGATCTCCGCAGTCCGTTCACAGGCTGAAGTTCTGGTGAAAGCCGACAGGTTGATGAAAGAACTGGGCAGGTTCCCGGCAGCCAGCGAGGCAAGGAAGATAGATGGGCAGATTATGCAGCTGGAAAAGGAAGCAGACCGTTACCAGGGGTTGAAAGAGAATCTGTATGAGGATATGAAGGATGGCCTGATCAGCCGGGAGGAGTTCCAGTCCATGAGGGGCAATTTTTCAAAGCGCGTCCGGGATGCACAGGAAAAAATCAGGAAGCTAGAGAAGAAGCGGGAAGAGATTTTGGAAAAGCAAAAGAAACCATATCCGTGGCTGGATGAGTTTTGCAAGTATAAGGAGATTACATATCTGGATCGGAAAGCATTGAACACTCTGGTGGAGTCAGTCACAGTATACAGTGCTGACAGGATTGAAATCCAGTTCCGGTATGGGGATGAGATGGAATCACTATTACAGGTTTTTGAAGAATATGGAATGGATACGGATGAAGGAACGGAGGCGATCTTATGAGGTGGGTCAGTTATACAAGGGCAGTATCGTGCATTGAGACAGATATGCCGCCGGCGGATATTATCAACCAGCAGAACCGGCACATACAGGAATTTATGGCTGCACACGGATGGATGATTGAGAAAAAATATAGTGACAGGAAATGTTCAAAAGATGCGACGGAAGCGTTTGAGCAGATGGTGCAGGATGGTATGCGTCGTGATTTTGACGGGATTGTTGTGGATTCTGTCTTCCGGTGCGGGCGGGATTTGTGGGCTGCCAGGGATATCCTGGCCAGGACGTTTTATCCGGCAGGCATTTCGTTTGCTATTGCTGAGGATGGATGGTACAGCGGGGGAAAAACAACCGATGAAGTGGAAGAATACTTTTCAGGGAAGCGCGCGCTGTTTGTTTCGTTCAATAACGGAAAACTTTTTCAGCAGCAGATTGCGGATGGAAGCGCGGCCAGCCGGTGCTGTTGGTATGGGTATCGTGTATCAGATAATGATATGCTTCTGGAAATCGATGAGGAAAGTGCTGCTGTGGTCCGTCTGATATATAGAAAATTCCTTGAGGGGAAAACATATGCAGAAATCAGGGATGATTTAAATGGGCAGGGGATTTGTCCACCCCAGGAGCAGAAATCCAGATCAGCGAGGAAAGAACTTCATGTAACTGCCCAGGGCAGGTGGTATTCGAATGCTGTCACAAAAATTCTTTCTGATTCCGTTTATATCGGGGAGTGGAAGTGTGTGGTCAATGGGAAAACTTTGATATCCCCCGTGCCGCAGATTGTCACTAAGGAAGTGTTTGAAAAAACGCAGGAAATAATAAAACAAAACCGACAGAAAAAGCGTGCGCGTGCTTCTTCACCTTATCTGATCCTGGTAAGGCATATTTTTGACCAGGATTCTGGTGAAGCCCTGCATTGCCTGCCATCACCATTAGAAGACGGACGTTTTGTGTATTGGCTTAGTCGGAACTGTACGCAGGAAGATAGACAGAAAATGATTCCGCTTGAAACCGTTCTGTACACAGTCCGGGAGAAACTGGAAATAGCTGCAAGTCAGGCTTGCTATGTAGACCAGCTTTTGAAAAACGGAGCCGGGCAAATATTTGAGGAGGAGAGGGATAGCCATGTACGGAGGGAGGCAGAAAGGTTGTTTGCCGAATTGGATGATGCCTGCCGGAACAGGATTCAGATACATAAGCAATTCGAAGCTGGCGGCATGGATGTCCAGATATTTGAAGCAAAAGAAAAAGAGTATCAGGAATTTTTTCGGCAGAACGAATCCGGTTTCCAGCGGATCAAGACAGAGGTAGAAACGATCCGGATAACATTCAGCCATAGGAATCCCTGGGTGCATCTTTTCTGTAATGCGGAAATCCCTGAAAGCCTGGGCAGAGAGCATATAAAAAAATATGTAGACCGGGTACTGGTAGACAGCAATAAGAATATTGAAGTGGTTTTAAAGTCAGCAGAGTGGATGGACAGGCTCCCAAAAGAATGGCTTTTGGCAGGGATGGAGGAATAGCGATGGCGAGGAAAAGCAGAAAGAAAATGAACCAGATACCAGAAACAAATATGGTAATGGGCCTGGCGGCAGAAGAACCGGAGAATATGCTCCCGACTGGGGCGTATATCCGGCTTTCTATAGAAAACAGCGGGCATGATACGGATGATACGGTCCAGTCCCAGATTGCGATGGTCCATGATTATATACGGCGCCAGCCAGATTTAAAGCTTGCAGATACTTATGTGGATAACGGGTACACTGGCACAAATTTTGACCGCCCGGAATTCGAACGCCTGATGCAGGATGTACGCTCATGGAAAATACAGTGCATTGTAGTAAAAGACCTTTCCCGTTTTGGCAGGGACTATTTGGAAACAGGATACTACCTGGAAACAATTTTTCCAAAATTGAATGTACGCTTTATTGCCATAAATGATGATTTTGACAGTACACGGCCAGAAGATTTAGAAAAACTTGCGGTTCCGATTAAAAATATTGTAAACAATTTTTACGCGAAGGAGGTTTCAAAGAAGCTGGTCACTGTTCAGGAATTGAAGAGACAACGTGGAGATCTGCCGAACGGGACTCCACCATATGGATATGTACATGATGAAGAAAAGCAGACTTTTGTGGTTAATGAAAATACGGCAGGATATGTGCGGGCAATGTTCCAGTGGATGCGGATGGGCCTGACTAAGGCCGAAATTGCGAGGCGGCTCGATTTTTTGCAGGCACCGGTTCCACGTGGGAAAAACCATGAAGCAGAGGGTTCTGGAAGAACAAAATGGCATGTAAGTTCAATAGGCCGACTTCTGCAGAATCCGGTATTTGCCGGTGACTTTGCTTACGGAAAAACGAAATGTGCGTTATATAAAGGGATTAAAACAACCAACGTAGGACAGGATGAATGGGTGATTCACAGGAACAGGCATGAAGCAGTTGTTCTCCGATCGGATTTTGAGGAAGTACAGGAGCAATTACGACAGTCCAGGGCGAAACACCAGAAGGAACATAGATCTCAAGCAGAAAAAAATACGGAACCACAGAACCCGTTCCGCGGGATCATTTTCTGCGGATGCTGCAGGAAACACATGAGTTATGCACACTGGAGTTATTCGGGAGAAAAGAACCCGCGTGGCATTTTCTACTGTAACAGTAAAAAGTGGGAGAACCGCTGTGCGAACCATAATGTGCAGGAGAACTTAGTGAAGATTATGGTGATGGATCAGATGCATCTGTTGATAAAAGCTGCATGTGACAGGAAAAAAACTGTGATGCGGCTTCTGAAAGGCAGCGGGAAAGACGGCGTATGGAAATCACTGGATAAAAAAATGGATTCCACTTCCAACAGAATCAGGCAGGCTGGCGACCGGCTGGATTCCCTGTATATGGATTATTCAGACGGCGTCATCGATAAGGAAGAGTACCAGTATATGAAAGAACATTTTATTGCAGAAAAACAGGAGTTGGAAGAAAAACTGGCTGATTTATCGAACAAGAGGTCTGCCATTGAAAGAAAAGCAAAGGGCTGTCTGGAAAAAGCGGAGCATCTGGAGCAGTACATGGACAGGAGGGATTTTGATGCGGCGCTTGTAAAGGAGATGGTAGAGGCTATTTACGTGGGGCTTGACAATACACTGGAAATCCGGTTCCGCTGTACGGATGTGTATCAGGAACTGTTCGATTGTTTGGAGGCAGCTGAAAATGAGGAATAGGAATATAGATAAGGTGATTGCGCTCTATCTCAGGCTTTCCATGTCCGATGGTGACCTCGGACGTGACAACAAAGATGAGAGCAATAGTATTGAGAACCAGCGCCAGCTTCTCCGGGCGTATGTGGAAGGCAGGGATGACCTGGAAGGGGAAATCCGTGAGTACGTAGATGATGGCTATACGGGTACGAACTTTAAGCGTCCCGGTTTCCAAAAAATGGTGGAGGAGGCCGGCAGGGGAAAAATCGGAATCATCCTCGTAAAAGATCTTTCAAGGCTTGGGCGTGATTATATTGGGGTTGGGGACTACATAGAACAGATTTTCCCAATGATGGGCGTACGGTTTGTTGCTGTGAACAACAGCTTTGACAGTGAAGCATATATCGGCACGACAATGGGTCTTGATATGGCTGTCAGCAGCCTGGTCAATGACTTGTACAGCAAGGATGTGTCAAAGAAAGTCCGCTCGTCCCTGGAAATAAAATGGCGGCAGGGAATTGCCACAAACAGCGTTGTACCGTTCGGTTATGTTTGGGATAAGGGGAAAAAAGGGAGATGGGGAATCGATCCGGTTGCCTCTTTATATGTCAGAAATATCTTTGACCTTGCGCTGCGGGGATACGGTACCCGCGAGATAGCTGCCAACCTGAATTCTGAAAAGATACCGACACCTGGTGTTTACGCAAAGCGGACGAAAAAAGGAAGTGTGGATAACACAGTATCCCCGGAAAGCGAAAAGTTATGGACAGCGGATATGGTACGGCTGACCCTTCGGAAATATGAATATACGGGCGCTTTGGTTATGGGAAGACGGAAACATATTTTATTAGGAAGTGGATGTACACGCAGCATTCCCCAGGAAGACCAGATAATTACAGAAAACGCCCACGAAGCAATCGCTACCCATGAAGAGTTTGAGGAAGCGCAGGGCGTGATCCGAAAAATAAAACCGATCCAGTACGGGACACCAAAGGAATACCCGCTGAAAGGGCTTGTCCGTTGTGGAAACTGCAGGAGAATGATGTCAATCTGGCAAAACTCTGGAGAGAAAGTTTATGGATGTTTGCATAAAAGGGGAGTCGGAAGCTATTCCAAGTGCTATGGTGGAAGTCATAAGGAATCTACTGTCAATATGAGGGTTGCCTATGCGCTCCGGGAAGTGATGGGGATGGCAAAATTTCTGGATGATACGGTGATACGGCAAAAAAATGACAGGAGCATCATGCTGGAGTTCCCGGATACGAAAAAAATGAAAAGTGAGCTTGAAACCCTCAGGGCGGAAAGCATCCGCCAGTATGAAGCCTATTCTGACCGTGTAATCAGCCGGGAGGACTATATAAATAAGAAGAGAGAGCTTACAGAAAAAATCCACACACTGGAAGAACAGATGCGCCGCGCAGAAGAAATCAACCAGGAGCAGGAGAAAACGACGGGTGAAGTCCGTGACGTTGCCGATGAGTACGCGCCAGCACCGTTTAAAAAAGATCTGAAAGAACTCGCCCAGTCTTTTATTGAAGCTGTTTATTTATATGACGATACCCGGATGGAGATTGTGTTCAAGTGCGAGGACAGTGCGGGGGCGGTACTTGACCAGTGCGCAGCTAATGCAGAAGATGGGGTCCTGGATTATCCGTATGGGGAAGTGGAAATTGCAGAAGATGGGACTCTAATGGGCGGAATTATCCGTGTGAAGTAGGAAAGCCGGTTACGAAACTCTTCCTGTTCCAGAGGATGCAATATGCCTGGGGCAGGAAGCCTGAGAGATAGGAAAGGAGAGAAAATGAGGGCAGATAAATTTATTACGAAAGGTTTGATGCCAATGGTAGGATTTGTGGTGGTTGGGTGGCTTGGAAGTTATTTTTATATTGTAGATGGCCAGATGGACTGGTTCCGCTTTGCGATGCTCTTTGGCATCCTGGCGGGTATCCCGCATATGTTCCTGGTTGTTCCCCATAATTGGGATATTTCCGGGACGGTGGGGATGGTAGCTGCCTGTGTGCTGATCGGCGGTTTGATTGGCATCCCAGTTGCTGTATGGAAGTTTATCCGCGCAGCCGTTTATCTCATTGGATTCCCAGTGAGCAGGCTGTGGAACTGGGGAAAGCAGCGAATTGTCTGAGCTTGAAGCTGATATTGATCAGTACGTGATGTAAACCGTGACAACGGCAGCGGCGGGGCAGAACCTGCTGCTGCCTGACGCACCTATTTATATAGAAGAAAAAAATCAGGGAGGACTATGATCTATGAGAATTACGGAAATAAAAGAATACCCGGTTGGACTGCTGGAGGCAATTGGAAAGAGGGCAGGAAGCAGCCAGAGAGTAATGGAGATGGGGCAGGTCAGTTATACAGACTTATCGGATGACCAGAAGCATGGACTTGAGACAGTGTTGCTCCAATTAAAAGAACGGGAACGGCTTGCACTTCTTTACCGTTACAAAGACCGGCTGACATACCGTGAGATCGGGCAAAAATTCGGCGTTACTGGTTCACGAATCGAGCAGATGAACGCCAGGAGTATTCGTAGATTGGCCCATCCATTCCGGTGGGGATATATCGTCCGCGGATACCAGGGGCAGACAGAATACTTGAAAGCTGTCAAAAAAGAGAATGGAATTTGTTCCTGATGGTTCTTTAAGCAATCTTTTTGATAGCTATTGAAATCTGAAATTTTATAAGAAAACGGAAAATAATAATTGAAAGAGATTGAAAAAAATGGTATGATTTTTCTGCGTGGCGAAAGCTGCGTGGAAAGCACCCATGACAGGGTGGTAGCCTCCCGAGCCAATGTAACTGTAGTTTAACCGGTTTGCCGGAATTACATAGGAAGGGAGGTGCGTGATATGACGGCTGCGGATATTATTTTAATATTCATAGGGATAATCGGCTTGCTGATTTCCTTTGGAAGCCTGATGGTCGCGTTTCTGACCTACCTCGATAAGAGAAACGGAAAGAAGAAATAAAAATGCCTCTCCTGTCTGCAAACGGGAGAGGCGGTGTCCGTTAGGACACTAAACCAATCACTGGGAGCATCCACTTTGGAGTGGGTGCTTTCCTTGCTCATAATATAACATCTGGCGGCGAATAATTCAATAGGATTTTTAAAATTACGAATAGCAATTCTTTCGGTAGTTACTATTCACGGGGTGGAGAAGACGGACTGAGATTTTGAACTTTCGTGA
>JAJBUL010000050.1 GCA_020860365.1 Clostridiales bacterium
TTGAAGCAGACGCTGTATCATTGTAAATCCGCTAATCCGGCTTGTTCGTTACACTGCCAGTCACATTTCCGCCCCTCTCCTCGATAAAGGCTTTCAATTCATTGCGGTTTGCAAAATGCTCCACACTCCCGGTGATGACAAAGGTCTTACCAGAAAGGCCTTGCTGCGAGTCACTAGCTGAAAGATCCGGTTTTTCCACACGAAGCTCCGGCACCAGCTGGTCAAGCGCCCGCTGATTGTCTGCGTCCGCAAAGTAATCCACCACAGCGGCCGCGATCACCTCACCAAGGCCTTCAATCTCCGAGAGGCGCTCCGCCGTTGCGGAGCGAATTGGCTCCAGCTCGTACGCAAACGAACGGCAGATCAGCCTGGCATTCGCCACACCAATGTTCGGAATGCCAAGCCCGTAAATCAGGCGGGGCAAAGTCGTTTCCCTGGCCCGCTGAATACTCTGGATCAGGTTGGCGTAGGATTTCTCTCCAAACCCCTCCATCTGAACAATTGCCTCCCGGTGCTTTGCCAGATGAAAAATATCGGCAAAGGTATGAATAAACCCATGGCCAATGAATTTTTCCAGCGTGGCCTCCGAAAGTCCTTCTATATTTAAAGCATCACGGCTGACAAACAGCGTAAACGATTTGATCTTCTTTGCGCTGCATTTTTCATTGGTACAGTAAAGCGTCTCGACCGTGTCCGTTTCCCGCAGCGAGGTACTTCGGAGCTCCGTCGCCCCTCCACAGGCGGGACAGACCTTCGGGATCTCGACATTATCGCTCTTTGTCAGATTCTCCGCAATCTGCGGAATAATCATATTCGCCTTGTAGACCATGATCCGGTCGCCAATGCCAAGCTTCAGCGACCTTAAAATACTGATGTTATGAACACTTGCACGGCTGACCGTACTGCCCTCCAGCTCGACCGGTTCAAAAATTGCGACCGGATTGATCAGACCGGTGCGCGACGGACTCCACTCGATTGCCTGAAGGCGCGTCTCCATCGTCTCATCCTTCCATTTAAAGGCAATCGAATCACGCGGAAACTTTGCCGTACGGCCAAGCGATCTCCCATAAGCAATATCGTCATAAAGCGCCACCAGTCCATCCGAGGGCACCTCGTAATGCTGTATTTTTTCCGCAAACCACTGAACCGTCTCCGGCACCTGCGCCGCGGTCACCTTCTTATATTCCACGGCTTCAAACCCCTGATTTTTCAGCCAGTCCAGCTGTTTTCCTCTGGAATTCTGAAAATCCACCCCGTCCGCCTTTACAAGTGCAAACGCGTAAAAACGCACATGGCGCTTCGCCGTAATTTCATTATTCAGCTGGCGCACCGAACCACTGCAAAGATTCCGCGGATTTTTATAGCGGGCTTCCACATCGTCAATTTCCTCATTGATCCGCAAAAACTCAGGATAGGTGATGATCGCCTCCCCGCGCAGCACCAGCTCCCCCTGATAGGGAATGCGAAGCGGAATATTCTGAAACACTCTTGCGTTGTTCGTAATTACTTCGCCGATCTCGCCATTGCCGCGGGTAACAGCCTTTACAAGAGCTCCCTCCTGATAAGTCAGCACCACTGTCAGCCCATCCAGCTTCCAGGAAAGCAAAATCGCATGATCGCCCGCGAATTCCGCCAATGCCTCCGGCGACTTCGTTTTATCCAGAGAAAGCATCGGAGCCTCATGCCGTTCTTTGGGCAGGTCCTCCAGCGCCTCATAGCCTACCGATATTGTCGGGCTGCCCGCAAGCACTGTGCCAGTCTCCTTCTCCAGCGCAGCCAGTTCATCATAGAGGCGGTCATACTCCAGATTGCTCATAATCTCCTCATCCGCCTGATAATACGCTCTGGATGCTTCTGTCAACAGGGCGGAAAGCTCCTTCATCCGTTCCAGCTTCTGATTCATGTCCTTTTCCCTTTCTTCGCCGATCTGTCTGCTCCCGGATTTTTCGAACCGCGCAGCAGTTCACAGAGCCTCGCGTACTCCCTTCGGCTGACCGGCCGGTATTCCCCCGGCTTCAAATCGCCTAACTCAATATTCATCACCCGCACCCGCACCAGCTTTACCACCTGGTAGCCCTGCGCCGCACACATCCGGCGAATCTGCCGGTTCAGCCCCTGTGTGAGAATGATCCGGAAACGGTTCTTTCCCGCCAGGAACACCTGGCACGGACGGGTCGTCACACCCAGCTCCTCCAGATACACGCCCCGCGAAAGCGCCTCCAGGAAATCCGGGCGTATTTCCCGGTTCACCGTCACCACATACTCCTTCTCATGGTAATTCCCGGCACGCATCATTTTATTCAAAATATCCCCGTAATTCGTCATCAATAACAGGCCTTCGGAATCCTTATCCAGTCTTCCGATCGAAAAAACCCGTTTCGGATAATCCAGAATATCGTAAACCGTCGTATCACCCCAGCGCCTGTCTGTCGTACAGACCACGCCAGGCGGCTTATTCATCACGAGCAAAATCCTCTCTCTCTGGCGTGATCTCTTTTCCGTCCACCGCAACCTTCTGCTCCGGAGATACCCTCTGCCCTGTCACGGTTCTCCGGCCATCTACCGAAACACGTCCGGCCTCCGTCAGGCGATCGGCTTCCCGTCTGGAACAATATCCCGCTTCGCTCAGATATTTATTCAGGCGTACCGGCTCACCGCCACTTTTTTTCATGCCATCCCGCATACATCCATACCCTGTCCTCACTGCATTTTCACGAATTCGTAACTGTTTGATACCCTCACAGTTACGCGAATTCTACTATATCACATCCGAACTTTCCAGACAAGAAAAAGAGAAAGGAGCCATGAAATTCATCACCGCTCCCACTCTCATTTTTATAGTTCGGCCTTCCTCTGCCGCTGAACCATCAGCCTACTGCCGAAAGATATTCCGTCATCACATACCCTTCCACGGTACTTCCAGTCGAGTCAATATAAGAAATCCTCGACCACCCGCTATCCAGGTTCTCCAGTACCTCCACCTGAGAGCCCGCAACCAGAGAGCCTAACTTCTCGCTGTCTGTGGAAGCTTCACTGCGGACATTCACGCCCGTACTCGCACCGATCTGCATTGTACCGAGCGTCCCGCCCGAGCTGTCATCGGAATCGTCATCGTCGGAATCATCCGAATCACTCGTTGTCGTACGGGACTCAATGTACTGCGCCAGATCCTCATCCTCCTCGCACCTCGCCGCCAGCGTATCACTGACATCCGCGATCAGCGCCTGCACGTCTGAGTCCGTCTGCCGCTCCTGCACATAAGCCGTAATCTCCGATGTATAATCACTGGTCTGCACCACCAGAAGTGTCCCGTCCGAATCCGGCTGCACATACAGCTCGCGCAGCGTCGGCGCCTGCGTCTCAATGCCGGTCAGCTTCAGCTCCATATAAACATATACTACATAGGAGCCATCCGTCAGTCCGGACTTGGAATAGGTCATAATATCATTATAAGACTCCACTGCCGTATCCATCGCCGCCACCGTCGCACGGGCACTCTCATCAAAGGTCTTCCCGCACAGAGTCTCCAGCGTATCGTAATCCTGGTCGCCAATCGCCATCCAATAGGAAGTGGCAAGCTCCAGCAGATCTGCCTGATCCTTGATAAGTGATTCCTCCGTATCATCCGCCACTGTGTCTTCTTCTGTCTGTCCGTCCGTCTGCTGCTCCACCTTATTCTGTGAACTGTTCGACGAAGATGTTCCTATATGAGTCACCAGACGCACGGCAAAAACAGCAATAATAATCAGCAAAAGAATTGCCAGCCCCAAAAGAATATACCGAAGATTGTCTGATATCCACTCTCTGATGTCGTCTAACATAGCTTCTTACCCCTCCCTGTTTCCCATGTACCGTCACGCCCTTCTTCTGCGGTACACGATATTCCCCATTTTTCCGGATGGTACCCGATCTCATACGCAACAATTCTGAAAAAAGAGAAAAGCCTGTTCTTCTACGGCAATTTTCAGAATAATAGCACATAAACTATATGTTAGTTTAGCATATTTACTGAAATATGTAAACACTATTTTCTTAAGAGAATCTAAATTTTAGGCGAGAAAACAGTTGAAAAATACAGGCGAATAAGGTAGAATAAAAAAGATATTGAGATACAACATATGGAGGAGAACGAAAAAATGATTGTAGCAGGTGATTTCAGAAATGGCATTACGATTGAAATGGACGGCAGCATTTATCAGATTATCGAGTTCCAGCATGTAAAGCCGGGCAAGGGTGCCGCATTCGTCAGAACCAAGCTGAAAAATATTATCAGTGGCGGTGTGGTAGAGAAATCCTTCCGTCCGACCGAAAAGTTCCCGACGGCCCGCATAGACCGCGTAGAGATGCAGTACCTCTATTCAGACGGTGATCTCTATTATTTCATGAATACGGAGACCTACGACCAGATTGGACTGAACAGTGAAGCGATCGGAGATTCGCTGAAGTTTGTGAAGGAAAATGAGATGGTCAAGGTCTGCTCCCACAACGGCAATGTATTCGCTGTAGAACCGCCTCTTTTCGTAGAGCTTGAAGTGACCGAGACCGAGCCAGGCCTGAAAGGCGATACCGCGACAGGCGCTTCCAAGCCGGCGACCGTTGAGACCGGCGCGACTGTCTATGTCCCGCTGTTTGTCAACACCGGGGACAAGCTTAAGATTGACACCCGTACAGGAGAATACCTCTCCCGCGTATAAGCTGTTTTTACACAAGATCACGCAGCGCATGTGACTGGCCGCAGGATTTCGGTCAGGCTCTGCACATCAGACAATCACACCGCATGGTATTGTTTCAGGTACCATGCGGTGTTTTTTGCTCCTTCGTAATTGTTCCGTACCTTCACAGTTACGCTCATTCCTATTATAATCCAAGCGGCAAAAAGCATGACTCTCTGCATTCTCATTTTTTCTACATAATATATATATATTGTTTATGATTCAAATTTATCATATGCATATTATCTTCATATCAACATTTTATATATTCTTTTATATTGTTATTTCATTTTATTTTTCATTTATTTAATTGTAATTTATACTTGATTTATGTAACCTTATATATTATAATCCGCGCTGTAACAGACAACATTTGGCAAAAGAAAGGTGGTATCGATTGAATTACAGCCAGTTTTTAGAAATGATCACGAAAGAAGTCCGGGAGCACACAGACCCAAAGGCCATCATCCGCATCGATTCGGTCCAGAAAATAAACCTGCCGGCGATGGACGGTATGACGATCCTGCTCCCCGGAGAAAACACCGCTCCCACCATCTACCTGGATTCCTATTATCAGGAATACCTCGATGGCGCCAGTCTTTCCAGCCTCGCAGAGAAAATTCTCAGCTTCCATTCCGAGAATCAGACAGTCAAGACCTGCAATCTCTCCTTCTATACAGATTTTGAACAGGCACGGAAGCGCATCATCTGCCGTCTGGTGAACTACGAGATGAACCAGCAGCTTTTGGAACACGTTCCCCATCTCTGCTTCCTGGATCTGGCAATCGTCTATTATTACGAGGCGGAACGCAATTCGTTTGGCAACTCCGGCATTCTCGTACGGAATTCTCACATCGAAATGTGGGACATCGACATCAGCCAGCTGCATGCGATCGCCCTTTGCAATACACGCGTATTGCTCCCCTTCCGCGTCGGGACGATGGATATGTTTGCAGAGATCACCAGGATCCCCCTTCCCCCGCGCGATCCGGATGTGCCACAAATGTACATCCTCACAAATGAACAGCTGTGCTTCGGAGCCGTCAATATGATCTACGACGACATCCTGCACTCCCTCAGTGACAAAGTCGGAGGCGACTTCTACGTCCTCCCAAGCAGTATCCACGAATGTCTGATTCTGCCAATCTGCAGCTGGAACGAAAACGAACCCCAGAAGCTCCAGAGCATCGTAAGAGAAATCAATCAGAAATATGTTTCTGTCGAGGAAGTTCTCGGTAACCATATCTATCGCTACAGACGGGCTACGCAACATCTCGGCCTCGTTTCGTGTTTATAGACAGCCGGACTTCCTGCGCGACTGCGTAAATCAGAAGGGTCTGCCAAACGCGAAGCGTTTCTTAATTGCCGACCTGACCTGCTGCTGCCGCGCACACGCAAAAAAGTCCCGGCAAGAGACAAATCCTCTGCCGGGACTTTCTGTTCTGAAACTTCGCGCACCTGAAGGGATTCGAACCCCTGACACGTGGTACCGGAAACCACTGCTCTATCCCCTGAGCTACAGGTGCAATCCGTGCCTGGTCTCCCACGCACGAGAGTTATCTTATCACACTTTTTTTATCTTGTAAAGAAAAAATTCCATTTTCACCAGCGCACCAGGCACGCCGCGCTGGAAAGTCCTCCGCCAAAAGCCACCATGACGATCAGGTCTCCTTTCCGAAACTTTCCGGCACGGTTCCATTCATCCAGCACCAGCGGAATGCTGGCAGCAGAGGTGTTGCCATACTTCTGAAGATTCACACAGAAATGATCCTCCGGAACGCCCTTCAGCCGCCTGGAAGCACTGTCAATGATGCGCTTGTTCGCCTGATGCGGAACCACCCAGTCGAGGTCCTCTTCCCGAAGCCCGGCCTTTGAGAGCACCTCATCCACCCGTTTGGGCAGATTGCTCACCGCAAATTTATAAGTTTCCTGGCCGTCCATAAAGACGAGCGGAAGCTTTTCCTTTTTCTCAAACCAGGGAGAAATCACGTTTTTCGTGGGGATCGCGATCACCTCATCGCCGCCCGCCGTGACAAAAGAGGAGGCCAGGTAATTCTCTCCCGGCTCCAGCACCGCCGCTCCCGCTCCGTCTCCGAAGAGCACCGCCGTCGAGCGGTCATGCCAGTTCACAATACGGGACATGGCTTCTGCCCCAATAATCAGCATTTTGCGAATACCGCCGCGCGCAAAAAAAGCAGCCGCAGTATCCATCAGATAAATCCAGCCTGTGCAGGCCGCACTCAAATCGAAGCAGGGACACTGCGCACCCAGATCCCGCTGCACCAGGCAGGCCATCGAAGGACATATATACTCGCCACTGATGGTCGCGCAGAGAATCATGTCAATCTCATCCGGAGAGGTATGTGCGTTCTCCAGCGCGTTCCGCGCCGCCTGGATCGCCAGGTCAGAAGTCGTCTCCGTCGTACAGATATGCCTCTGCTCAATCCCGCTGCGGCTTCGAATCCATTCATCACTCGTGTCCAGAAAAACCGTAAGGTCATCGTTCGTCACAGCACGGGACGGCACGCAGCTCCCCGTGCCAATGATCTTAAAGCTCTTCGGCCTGGCGTTCACACATTCTTTTGCTTCCTTTTTCGTATTTTCCACTGTCAGATTGGTTTCTGTCATCTTTTCTTCTCCTGATTTTTCTAAGGATCTGTCGCCATCTATCTTCCGCCAGCTCCTAACCTTTCAAAAAACTGGGTTTATTGTATCTCATTATCTGGAATACGACAAGACAAAATTGCAGTTTTCATTGTAAAATAAACCGCACTATAGTAAAATAAACGGATATCAGGAGGGAAAATATGCGAAGATCAGGGCACTCACACTCATCCCGGCAGCTTAATAAGAAAAACAGACTCAGCCTGCTGCAGAAGAACCGCAGGAGTTCAAAGCGCCGTCCACGGCTGTTTCTTCACTGCCTGCTGCTCGTCGTTCGTCTTATTATAACTAGCGGCGCCGCTGACTATTCCCCCCTGCGCGATCGGGATCTGGGAACTTACTCCTCCGCTGCCACCG
>JAJBUL010000051.1 GCA_020860365.1 Clostridiales bacterium
TCGGCAGGACTTTTGCAAGTCCGCTTTAAAAGGCCTTTCAATAATAACACGATTCGAAAAGGGAAATGGTTACAGGAAAGTTTTATTTTTTTGAAAAATATCTGGGAACAGATGTCAGGGATACTTTCAGAATCTGATTAAAGCCTGTTTCAGCTGCATCGCAGCATTCGTTTTTCCAGGCACAAATTGGATGACAGCAGGAAAAATTCAGTATATAATAAGCGGAGAAACGAAGTTCTGATCGTGTATGGTTTTGATGAGGGGGCTGCGGATTGATGAATAAATTATTTGATATCACAAAATTTGATTCATACAAGGAAGACAACCGCCGTGAGGTGAAGAAAGCCAAGGGAGGGCTTCCTAATTCTCTATGGGATACCTATTCCGCTTTTGCAAATTGCTGCGGAGAGCCACGCCATTCCGAATCACGCAGATGCGTGATGGCGTGGCCTACGTCGCGCATCTGCTTCGCAGATACACGACATTTTATGGTGGTGTGATGCTTCTGGGTGTGCTTGAAAACAACGATGGAAGCTGGAGAACAACAGGTTTAAAGAAAGCAGATCAGCGGAAGCTTTTGAAAGATTTCTGGGATACGATTAATAACAGAACAAAAGTGAGCATCAATCTTCTCTCTGATAATGATGTGGAGGTATATGAAGTCGGAGAGGATATCGTTATCGTAATCTATGTGCCGATGGCAAAGCGAGAAGAAAAGCCTGTTTTTATTAATGACGATATGTTTCGCAACACTTTCCGGCGCAACCATGAGGGAGACTATCATTGTACAAGACTCCAGGTGAAGTCCATGCTTCGTGATCAGACAGAAAATACAATGGACATGGAAGTGCTGGATCGCGTGCCGATGAAAGACTTAAATTATGAAACTATACAGGGATATCGGAACCGGCACAGGACATTAAGGCCTGGCCATCCGTTTGAACGTTTGACAGATGAGGAATATCTGCGTAGTATCGGTGCAGCTGCGATTTCTGATGAAGATGGTGAATTGCATCCGACTGCCGCAGGAATGCTGATGTTCGGAAATGAATATAATATTGTTCGGCATTTTCCGGAATATTTTCTGGATTACAGGGAAATGCTTGACCCAACGATTCGTTGGACAGATCGTTTGCAGTCAAGCTCCGGAGAATGGTCTGGTAATATCTGTGATTTTTATTTCAGGGTATACAACAAGATTATAAAAGATGTAAAAATTCCATTTCGCATGGAGGGTGGAGACCGGATTGATGATACTCCGGTACACAAGGCTCTAAGGGAGGCTCTGGCCAATTGCCTTGTCAATGCTGATTTTTATGGTGTGAGAGGCGTTGTTATCAAAAAAGAAGTGGATAAACTGGTTTTGGAAAATCCTGGTTACATCAGAACCGGCAAGGGACAAATGCGCCTGGGCGGTATATCTGACCCGCGACACAAGACATTGCTGAAGATGTTCAATCTCATCAATCTTGGCGAACGAGCAGGGAGCGGTGTTCCAAATATATTTAATGTCTGGGAAAATCAAGGCTGGGTTGAGCCGGTTATTGAAGAACAGTTTGCTCCGGACAGGACGATTTTGACGCTTGAATTTAGAAAAAAGCAACGGAAAAAGGCGCCAGAAAAAAGCGGCGAAAAAAAGCGTCAGAAAAAAGCGTTAGAAAAAAGCGACGAAAAAAAGCGCCAGAAAAAGTCAGTGGAAACAAACGTTTTAGAAGGTAAGGAAAGGCCTGTTACTGATAAGACTCGGATGCATTATGATATACTGCTATCGGAGATGGAACCTGGGCAGTGGTACAAAACTGTTGATTTAATGAATGTACTTGGTTTGAAAATGACTCGAACAAAAGAATTGCTACGTGCCCTTGTAGAGTGCGGAGAATTAGTAGATGATGGAGCAACTAAGGGAAAGAAATATAAAAAGAAATAATATAGCAGGAATGTTGTGCAGCCCGTAAACTCGTTGCCTCATTGCGATCATTCATCACAGGGAAAATTCCCTAAAAATTCCCCAAAACAGGATTTTGAATGATCCTTGTAAATCGGGGATTCTTAAAGCAGCGACTGGCGAAAAGCCTTTATTTCAGGCATTTCCAGGCACATACAGGAATCTCCGTGTGCACGGACGCCTGCTGGCCTTCTCACGTTCGGGACGCAGAGGCGCTGGACATCCAGTGGATGTCCGTTTAGCGCCGACCGGAGCGAAGCGGAGACGCAGGTTCAAATCCTGTCGCATCGACTCCTTGGCAGGGGCACCGGAAACACTGATAAATACAGGGTTTCCGGTATTTTTTTGCCCTTTTTTCAAGCATGTAAGAATGCAGAATTTTTGCCATTTTCGTCGGCGTTCTAACATTCGTTCTAACATCTGGTCAACGTTTGGTCAACCGATTTTTGTTCTAACGGATGTTCTAACAGCGACTCCAAACCCGGTGGACAGGCGTAAATTCTAACAGTGCTTCCGAACCCGGTAGCGGTCAGCGGATGCCTTAACAATTATTGGCTACCTTATCTGCGCTGTGATCTGTTTCGTCAGCCGCGGTTGCGGACGATTTTCCGACCATCGAAGGAATGTGCAGGATTTCATCCAGAGCGCGGGCTTTCTCGGCGCGATGGCACTTATCGAGATGCGTATAAATGTTCATCGTCGTGTAGAAATCCGCGTGTCCGAGCCATTCCTGAATACCCTTCGGGTGCCAGCCCTGCTCATACAGGATGGAGGCGGTCGAGTGGCGGAGATTGTGGAATGTAAATCCGGGTCTGCCATACTTCTTGATCAGCCGGGTAAAGTGGTGATACACAAAATCCGGCGCGAACGGGCGCCCGTCGTCCCATGTGAAGGCATATTCGTTCTCCTGGTAGGTATCGCCAAAATAGGCCGCGTTTTCCTTTTTCCTCTCGATTACCCGACGAAAGAAATCTTCCATCTCCCCGGTCAGCGGATAAGAGCGGTTGGAATCCGGCGTTTTGGTGTCGTCCTTTTCCTGTAAGGTCAGCATTTTAACAATCGTATGGTCAATATTCAGACGGTGATTCTGAAAATCAATCGACTGGATGCGGATCGCAATTACCTCTGAGCGCCTGAGTCCGAAGAACAGGGTGGCACAGATCAGGTCAGCCAGGACATCATTCTCGCCATAAACATAATCCAGAAAGTCATTGGCTTCCTCGGTCGTAAAGAAGTTAATCTTACGCGCAAGCTGTTTCTTGGTTTTGTTTGTGACACGGATATTCAGCGCCGGATTGCTGGGAATGATCTCATTCGCCACGGCTTTATTCAGCGCTGAGTTGATGATGAACTTGTATTCCCACACAGTCCGGACAGAGAGGCCGCTGGTTTCGCCAGTCCGCGGATTCCCTTTTCCGCTGGTCAGCATTTCATTTTAGAAAACCTCAAAGTGCGATAACTTCATATCAGCGAGTCTCATATGCCTTTCCCAAAACCACTCGACCGTTTGCCTGATGTGAAGCGAATATCCCTCAAAAGTAACCTGTGAGACACTGGAGCGCTGCTGCTCAAGCCATTTCTGGAGGTAATCCGAAAACAGAATATCGCGGTCGGAGCTGTAGAGATCATTTTTATATTTCTGAAGCTCCTCGCGTAACATGGCCTCCGCTTTCCGCTTGTTTCCACGGACTTCGAGCCTGGTGGAAATCCATTTCTGCTTCCGCTTTCCGTCCTCGGAGCGAAAATTTAATACCATGTAATAATATTCCTTGCCGCTGGCAAGTTTTTTGTCTGTAAATTGCCCGTCATATATACTCCTTTCTCTGGAACGGGCAAAAATAGTACCATTAGTGTACTATCATCTGCCCGGATTTTCCAGTGGTTTTTCAAAAATAATATTCGTAAAAAATACTACGTGTTTTGGTGCAGTAAAAATCGCCTCATGGTAATTTACTGCCCATTTCTTCGGGAAGTCATAAAAGTAATAACATCCCGCTTGCGGATGCGATAAATCCGCCCGATTTTCCGATATGGAATCTGACCGTCATTCAGGAGTCTGTACGCAGTCTTTTTGCTGATACACAGCATTTCGCACAGTTCCTTTACATCGATCACATCCGGAAACCTTTCAAACATAACAATCCCCCAATGAATATGCTTCCTTAATGTTCTGTGGTAAACAAGTGATAGTTTCTTAGCGAGAATGGCCTCGCTATGGTTTTCTGTTCTGGTTCTGCGATTTGTTTTCCTCTCGCTCCGCCACGATACGTTTCTTTTCGTCAAGTCGTGCTAAAACGCTGGTGCGTTTTTGTCCGGATGCCTGATTTTGAGAGACATAGCCGGTATTCCGATTTGCTGTCATCGCCGCTTGTCTGCGTTCAACTTTCTCAAGGATATCAGCAAGCTCTGATTTTCTATGTTCAATTGTTCGACGTAATCGTTCAAGGAAAGGTTCTCGCTGTTCAATTTCGTGTTCGAGCGTTGCAGAGATTGATTCTCGCTGTTCAGTCTCGTGTTCGAACGTTGCAGAAATTGATTCTCGCTGCTCAGCTTCCTGTTCAAGTCGTGCAGAGATTGATTCTCGCTGCTCAATTTCTCTGCGAATTCTTTCCATTTCTGATTCTCGGCGCTGGCCGTCTGCGTTTTGAGCTTCGAATTCTGCTGATCCAATTCCTGAATCCGGCTTTTCAGCTGACGGATCAAATCCGGTTGCTTTTCCAGAAGATCTAATAAGTGTCTCGTATCTGGAAGCGAGTCCAGGGATTTCTTCAAGTCGGCGTTGGATTTCGCCAGATTCAGACTTTCCTGTTTCAGTAGCTCGTGCGCTCCAGTCATACGTTTGAGCCCTTCCTTGTATTGAGCCAGCTCGCCTCTGCATTGATCCAGCTCCTGGCTGTTCTGTTCCAGTTCCTGATACAGGTCGGCCATGAAGCTCTGCTGTTCTTCGTTCAGCTTTGTCATTTCTTCCAACAGAGAGAGTATCGACTCTCGATCTTCTTCTGAATTCATCGAAACGCCCCTTCCAAATACTGAATTGCTGTTTTGTGTTTTGGAAAGTCTGTAGTAATCCCTGCAGAAATATATTCTGTTGATTAATCTGCTGATTTTCCTCTGCTTTCCACGATGGTTTTTCGGTTTCTCCTGCCTGAAATTTTTCAGCGATTTTTCGGGCGTTGGCACCTTCGTGGATTGTTGGTAATTCTACTTTGCCTTGCCGGGCAAACGAACGGTGGTCAATGTGGTGTTCCGGCGGGAGGTGGGAGTTGCATTCGATTGCCCAGTCCGCCCGCCATAATTCGCAGTTTTTTGGATTATTCCAGCCCGTCGCGTCTGTCAAAACCCGTTTCCATTGTTTTCGGTTTCGGGAATCCGTTTTCTGATTTCCTTCGCTGTCAAGCAGCGGAATTCGAATGCCGCAGCGCTCAGGATTTTTCTTATCCTGCCACTAGTTTGGATGCGATGGATCAACCACCGGATTTCCCTGCTCGTCCCGAACGAAAGCCCAATCCTTCATTTCTTTGCTGCCCCAGGTATGATCCGAATTAAACGGACGCATGGTCACCAGCAAGTGTACATGAGGATTTCCATCACATGTCCTCGATTCTCTCGGAGAATCGGGGACGCAGGCCGTGCATCGCCCTTTGGGTGATTTTGCATGGCGTGGCTCTCCGCAGACATGCCCGCCGACGGAACGCGCCCGGCCAGCAGCGAAGCGCGCAGACCGGTTGCTGCTTGCAGCAAACTTATACAGACGACCTCTGGTTGTCTATAAGTGCGCCCTTCGCTTGAAATGGCGCTCGGGAGGCCGAAATGGCTAATCTCCCCGTGAATTTGTTACAGGGTCTGTAACATTTTCTGCCTGCATGGCTTTGGAGAAATATTTGCCATTGCGTTCCTGCCGCTGCAAAAACGCGATCAGTTTCGGGAGTTCATCTTCCTCAATCGGTCGGCCAAGTACGGATTCAACTGCTCCGCCAGTGCCGCCCAATCGCGAAGCGATTTTATAAATGGGCGGCACGATCTGCCGCCGAACGGAGTGAGGGGGGCGTTTCCACCAATCTGACAGAGTCGATGTGTGCGCTTTTTGCGCTCATTCTCCGCCTGCCGCTGCTGTAGGACTTTCTTTTTTTCAGCATAGCGCTTTGCTTTTTCTCTGCTCGCCTGTTCTTTCTTCTCCATCTCCAATAAGCGTTCCTCTAAACTTCTCGTGCAGACATTTAATCACCTCCTTTCAAGAAGAAATAGAAATAAATATATTGCTTCTAGAACGCATTATACAATAATAAATTTACTTCTGTCAAGAAAAACATAGAGTTAAAATTAATTTCTTTTTTGCTTCCCTTTTCTATCTATTCATGGTAAAATGGGACAAACAGAAAATACTCGTATGGAACGAAGCTGAAAACAAGCTGGAAATTGGAAAAAGCGAGTCGTTCATTTTCAGCATTGATTCCATCTGTGCAGGATGCAGCTTTGAGAAAGAGGTAAACTATGTCAGTAGGCTCCAAAATTCGTTATGTCCGTAATCTGAGAAATCTCACCCAGAAAGAGCTTGGCATGAAGGTGGGGTTCAGTCCCGCTACTGCTGATGTCCGGATCAGGCAGTATGAATATGAAAAAATGGTTCCTAAAGCAGACATTTTGAAAAGGATCGCAGACGCGCTGGATGTGGATATCACGGCACTGAACGGAGTGGATTTTCAGTCAGAGAAAGAACTGATGCACACACTGTTTGACCTGGAGCGGAATTTTGGTTTGCGTCTGGAAAAGCGCGGCTCAAAATACATGCTCTGCTTTGACCAGAACAGTGAGATTGAGCCATATATGGATTACGCACTGTCTTCATGGTACAAGGCCAGAGAGACGATGTTAAATCCTTTTGAAGAAAATGCCGATGGCGATTTAGAATATCATCTTTGGACACAGCGTTTTCCTATTGATCTGGTGCAGGAAGAAACTTCGCGAAAAGAGCAGACGGAGCAGTTATTAGTGGATCGATGTGATGAAATCAAAACACAGGGCTACAAGATCAATAAAGTGAGCGAACTCATACTGCTGTTTGAGAAAATGATAAAATCCGGAATCAACCTGGAAATTCGGTCAGATAAAAAACGAAGTGGCAATAGAATCGCCCCCTCGCTTGCGTTCGGCGGCAGGACGGAGCCGCCAATGAAATCGCTCTACACTCCGTTCCGGTCGGCGCTAAACGAACGTCCACTGGACGTTCAGCGCCGCGATGGAGCGGCTCCTGTTGGGAAAATCGTGGCGTGTGTCAGTATCCGACATTCGCAGTTCCTATCGCTTCATGAGGATATGGATGAAACAAATGAGAAAGCGGATGATACCGCGGCGGCATATGCGGAATATTTGTGCGCGATTGAGTACTTGGTAGGAATGGGAATTGAAATCGAACAGGGGACACATTCATTTGAAGGGGAAACGTATACCGATTATTATTTTCGCAACTCGATGCTTTCCACAATGGTACTTCAATCTGTAAAAAAGATGCAGGAGAAAATACTGGCTGGCGAGTGCGAAGATGAAGATTATTTGTACGAAGTCAGTGAGGATATACGGATATTTAATGTAAAAATTGAAAGTGCGGTAGAGGCTTGAATGTGGTTTTGCTGAGTAGAGAAGCTGTTTTGTGCGACTTATCAGAATCAGATATAGAGCCTTATGACAGTGGATGGCGGTGTATCGCGTGGAATTCACAAACCGGTGATACTCCATGAATAGAATGAAACGGTGTGCGGATAAGGTAGAAACTATATTTAAGG
>JAJBUL010000097.1 GCA_020860365.1 Clostridiales bacterium
GCCGGAAAAAGCAAAGTAGGCATCGTTCTCGCCAAATTAATCTGTTATGATTTCATTTACTCGGATATTCTGATCCAGAAAGAAGAAGGCCAGCTGCTGTGGCAGATTATTGAACGCTGCGGCCTGGATGGATTCCGCGCAATCGAAGATCGTGTTAACGCGCGGATTGACACAGACAGAAGTGTCATCGCAACCGGCGGCAGCGTCGTGTACTGCCCCCAGGCGATGGAACATCTGCGCTCAATCGGGACAATCGTCTATCTGAAAATCAGCTGTGAGGAACTTGCCAGGCGGCTCGGCGACCTCTCCCAGAGGGGCGTCACTATAAAACCCGGGCAAACACTTGCCGATCTCTACGCCGAACGGCTTCCGCTCTACGAACAATATGCAGATATTACCGTCGACATTACAGGCTTAAGCGTCGCGGAAGCGGTAGAAAAAATCCAGGAATCTATGCAAGAATGGATATAATGATTCGAGCGACAAAAGGATATGATACTACGGATTTCTCTGGAAAAAAGAAAGATAAGAGGCAGCCAGACTTATGAATATCAAACGTGCAAAAAATGAGATCAAAGATACGATCGAAGCTTATCTGCTGAAAGATGCGTTTGGGGATTATGTGATTCCACCGATTCGTCAGCGCCCGGTGCTTCTGCTCGGCGCACCCGGAATCGGCAAGACACAGATCATGGAACAGGTGGCCCGCGAATGTGGGATCGGCCTGGTTTCCTATACGATCACGCACCACACGCGTCAGAGCGCAATTGGCCTCCCGTTCATCTCAAAGCAGGAATTTGACGATCAGGAATTCCCCGTGACCGAATACACAATGAGTGAAATTGTCGCATCGATTTATAAAAAAATGAAAACGACCGGGCTGCGGGAAGGAATTCTGTTTATCGATGAAATCAACTGCGTCTCGGAGACGCTCGCACCCGCCATGCTGCAGTTCTTACAGTGCAAAACTTTTGGAAGCCATGAGATTCCGCAGGGCTGGATCATCGTCGCAGCCGGCAATCCGCCGGAATACAACAAATCCGTCCGGGAATTTGACGTTGTCACGATGGACCGTGTGAAAAAGATCGAAGTAGAACCAGACTACACAGTCTGGAAAGAGTATGCGCAAAAGGAACAGATCCATTCTGCCATCCTCTCTTATCTCGACACGCGCCCTGGCAACTTTTACAAGATGGAAACGACGGTAGACGGGCGCAAATTCGCCACCCCACGTGGCTGGGAAGACCTCTCTGTCATACTGAAGGTCTATGAAACACTCGGAAAAGAAATGGATCGCGAGGTCGTTGTCCAGTACATCCAGCACGAAATGATTGCCAAAGATTTTGCCAATTATCTGGAGCTTTACCGAAAATACCAGATGGATTACCAGCTGGAAGCTGTCCTCGCCGGGCACATTGACGAGGTTCTTCTGAAAAAGGCAGCTCACGCGCCCTTCGATGAACGTCTCAGCGTTGTCAATCTCCTGCTTGCCCGTTGCCGGGAAAGCTTCGCTGCGCAGATTCGGCAGGAAGAAGCAATCCGGCTGCTCTTTGAACAGCTCAGGCTTCTGAAAGGAGCATTATCAGGCGCACAAGACACCCTGGACGGCTGGATGACTGACCAGATCGCGAATTTTCATCAGGAATATGAGCAGAAAAAAACGGCAGGTCTGCTCTCCCGCGAAGAAGACCGCCGTTATCGCCAGGTAACAGAGCAGCTGGAAGCCTGGTATCATCATTTGCAGACATCTGGCCTGCGGGCGCCGGAGGACGCTTTCGCCTGGATCAAAGAACAGTTTAATAGAAAGCAGGACACCCTGGACGAAAGCTTTGAAAAAGCTGGAACAATGCTCGAGCACGCCTTCGACTTCATCGAAGCCGCTTTTGGAAATGGACAGGAAACCGTCATCTTTGTCACCAATCTGAATACCGATTACTACTGCGTCCGTTTCCTGCAGCAGTATGACTGCGAGCGGTATTACCGCTACAACAAAGAGCTGCTTTTTGAAGAGCGCAGCCGCTCTATTGAAGCGCGATTGGAAGAGCTCAATATATAGGATCCTTTGATCGTCCCGTGACCTCACTGTCTATTGCTATCCGCAGTCCCGATTTTGGAATCCAGAATACTTCACACGCGAATATGGCATGCCGTATCGGCTCCCAGCGCAATCCTGTGTGAGCCTGCCCCTATGATCAACAGTCCGTCCCCATTGTTCTGGATCACACGGATCTCACTGCCCTGGCAAATCTCCCATTCCCTCAGCTCCTGATCCGTCTCCTGTGGCAGGCCGAGCATCCATTTGACCGTACAGACGGTATTATTTGGCATATCAGTCAGCATTTGCATTTAAAAACCCCCTCAGCATACAATCTGTCAATTCCATTAGACTGATTGTAGCAAGGGGGGTCCTTGTTAGTCAACAGCAATCTTTATCCTGGATTGCTCATCTTTGTTTCTCCGGCAAAACAGTTGTCAGACTTTTCTCGCTCCGGTTTTGCTTTTGAAACATTATCCTGAGTCCTTCGCAACGAGTGCAAAGGACTCTCCCGAATCGCTGCAGATTCTTTTTCTTTATTTGATCACATGGATCCATCCTTCCGGCGCCTCGATACGGCCCATCTGGATACCAGTCAGGGTATCATAGAGCTTCTTTGTCACCGGCCCCATCTCGGTCATGCCGCTCGGCAGGCAGATCTCATTTCCATGGTCAACAATCTTTCCAACTGGAGAAATGACTGCCGCAGTACCGCACAGGCCACACTCCGCGAAATCCTTCACTTCGTCAAAGAGCACCTCGCGCTCCTCCACTTCAAGTCCGAGGTAATCCTTCGCGACTGTGACAAGAGAACGGCGCGTGATGGACGGAAGGATACTGTCGGACTTCGGAGTCACAATCTTATTGTCCTTCGTCACGAACAGGAAATTCGCACCACCGGTCTCCTCTACCTTCGTCCTGGTAGCTGGATCCAGATACATATTCTCATCAAAGCCCTTCTGATGTGCGTCAACGATCGCATAGAGGCTCATCGCGTAATTCAGTCCTGCCTTGATATGGCCGGTACCATGAGGCGCCGCACGGTCAAAATCGGATACACGAATCGTCAGCGGCTTTGCGCCGCCCTTGAAATACGGTCCAACCGGAGTCGTAAATACACGGAACTGATACTCTGCAGCCGGAGCAACCCCAATCACCGCGCTGCTGCCGAAGATAAACGGACGGACATAAAGTGTCGCACCGGAACCATATGGCGGCACATATGCCTCATTCGCAGCTACAGTCTCAGAAACCGCCTCCAAGAAACGTTCCTCCGGGAAAACCGGTATCTCCAGGCGCTCACAGGATGCTTTCAGACGAGCAGCGTTCAGATCCGGACGAAATGTCACAATGTGACCATCCTCAGTCGTATAAGCCTTCAGCCCCTCAAAACAGGTCTGCGCGTACTGCAATACACCCGCACACTCACTGATCGTCACCGTCGAATCCGAGATCAATGCACCGTCATCCCAGGCGCCATCTTTATAATTTGCCACATACCGCTTATCGGTCTGCACGTAGCCAAAGCCCAGGTTTGCCCAGTCAATATTCTTTTTCTCCATAATTTTCAACCTTCCTTTGTGTGTGTAATAGAAAAAATCACAACCTTCGTGGTTCAGTTTACGCTTGCAAAAAGAGCCTGTCAAGAGTTTCCGGATGAATTTCAGCCGAAAATGAATGCAGAAGCTTTCGAAATGAAAAGTAAGAACCCTGGTCAGGGTGTGACCTGTAACCTGGGGAATTTCCGTTTTAAAGTGCGACAAAGAAAAAGATTGCGAACTCAGAACCATACGTGATATAGTATCGTAAACAGTGAGCTGTGCTGAAGCTTTTACACCATACCGAAAGCCGGCCTGCAGGAGGGATTTAAAATGAGTGTTATTTATGACGAACAGGCGCGTTCGCTTGCATTTGCGGAGATCGCACAGGATATCCTGCGCGGCGCACAGAATGAATTATACCTGAATATGCGATTCCTGGATGTGGCGCTCTCCACCCTGAGGCCTCTTGCGGACAGACAGATTCGCACGGCGGGTACCGACGGCGTCTTCTACTATTTTCAACCGGATCAGCTGACAAGTGTCTTCCGCCGGGGACGGGAATATGTAAACCGCCTTTATCTGCACAGCATCCTGCACTGCCTCTTTGCACATCTCTGGGTGCGTGGAGACCGGGATTGGGAATACTGGAATCTCGCCTGTGACGTTGCGGTTGAGTCCGTGATCGACAGTCTCTATATTCGTGCGCTGCACCGGCCAATGTCAGCGCTCCGAAGGGAATTCTACCATACTCTGTCTTCCGAGGCAGCCTCCACTCTGACAGCCCAGCGCGTTTACCGCTATCTTTGCCAGATTCACCCTGTTCAGGCACAGCTTGACCGCCTGAAGCAGGAATTTGCCGTAGATGACCACAGCCGCTGGGAAGACGGGTATTCCACGAAAAGACCTCCCCACACTGCCAGAGAGCAGGTCATTGTTCCCACTCCGTCCCAACCTCTGACAGAGCAAAACCCGAATCCGTCTGCCCCCGCGCCGGCCAACGCCCAGCTGCCATACATGCCCGCGCCACAGCAGGATTCTCAGGCAGACACAAAGGAGCATTCACAGGAACAGCCACAAAGCCAGTCAACAGATTTCCCGCCAGAAGCAAAAAAGCGCTGGGAAGACATCCGCGACCGCATGCAGACGGAAATGGAGACCTTCGGAAAAGACAATTCAGACGATGTGAAAGCGCTGGAGGAACAGGTCTGCGCCGCAAACCGCAAACGCTATGATTACCGGGATTTTCTGCGAAAATTTTCTGTATTGAAAGAAGAAATACAGGTCGATCTGGATGCGTTCGATTATATTTACTATAATTATGGCATGGATCTGTATGGGAATATGCCGCTCATCGAACCGCTTGAGACAAAGGAAGTGAAAAAAATCGAAGACTTTGTGATCGTGCTGGACACCTCCCTGTCCTGCAAAGGCGATCTTCTGCTGCATTTTCTGGAAGAAACCTACAGCATTTTAAGCGAATCCGAAAGCTTTTTCCGGAAAATACATGTCCACATTCTACAGTGCGACGATCAGGTACAGGAGGATGTGCTGATCACAAATGAGGAGGAAATGCGGAACTATCTGGAGCATTTCACCATCCGCGGCTTCGGAGGCACCGACTTCCGTCCGCCATTTGCGCGAGTACAGGAGCTGGCTCGCCGGGGCTGCTTCACGAAGCTGCGCGGATTGATCTATTTTACCGACGGCTATGGCACCTTTCCAGTCAAAAAACCGCACTACGACACCGCTTTTGTATTCCTGAAAGAAGACTACCGCGATGTAGATGTGCCGCCGTGGGCGATCAAGCTGATCCTGGACCGGGAGGAGCTGGAACGTTCCGGTCAGCACGAAATGAACATCCACCGAATGTTCATTTAGCGCCGCCAGGCCAGCCAAAGAAATGTACCCCACATCGGTCAATGGACTCTCTCATCTCCCACAAAGAACAGCGCGACCGTTCCGGGGCCGGTGTGACTGCCAATCGTCGTGCCGATGCTGTTGATCAGTACCGGTTCCGACAGATTCGGAAAGGTCTTCTCCACCAGATCCGCAACCGCCCTGGCGTCCTCGAAACACGCCGAATTGGAGATATAGCACTTCCCGCTATAAGCCGTGCCATCCAGCGCGTGTTCCTTCATCTTCTCTGCTATCTTGCGAATCACCGCGCGTTTTCCTCTGATATTGCTGCGCGGAATCAGTTTCCCCTCATCATCAACATTCAAAAGCGGGCAGATGTTCAGCATCGTTCCAAAAAACCCGGCAGTCTTCGATGCCCTTCCGCCTTTGATAAAAAAGGTAAGATCCGTTGAGAAAAACCAATGATGAACCCTCAGACGGTTTTTCTGCGCCCAGTCGTACAGCTCCTCTGCGGAACACCCAGCGTCCCGTCGATCCGCCAGCAGCTCCATCAGCAGGCCATACCCCGAAGAGGCAGCGAGAGAATCCACAACCCAGATTTTCCTCTCCGGAAACTCTTCCAGAAGAGTGTCCCGCGCAATACATGCGGAATTATACGTTCCTGAAATACCACTCGACAGACTGACATGGAAAACGTCCAGCCCCTGCTCCAGAAACGGCCGAAAATACTTCAAAAACTCATCCACATTGATCTGTGAGGTCTTCGTCTCCGCGCCATCCTGCATCGCCCGATAAAACTTGTCAAACGGCATAGACTGCCCCAGATCATCCAGGTATTCTTTTCCATCCAGAGAATAGTGCATGCAAGCATAATGGATATCCCGCTTTTCCAGATGCTCCTTCGACAAATCCACTGTTGAACAGCAGCTCAAAACATAATCTCGATTCATACCTTTCCTCCCTCAAATCCGCAGTATCTGGTTTTTAAATCTACATCTTGCGTTTCAAGGTAATTGTAAATCCACCATCCACATTTGTCAAGTGCCCGGGCGAACCTTTTCTCCCTGCCCTGGCGAACTTTGTCACAGGTTACACACGGACCAAATTAGGTTATTTGCCTCTACAGGTATGACAGTAACGAGCTTTTTTCTTTTCATAAATGCCAAATTGTGCAAAAACAAATCCTGTGTTATACTATCGACAAATACATGTAAAACACAACTGATTTAGCCAATGACTGGAGGGGCTTTCTTATGTCACACTTAAATATGGAAGAAAACGCGTTGATCAATCTTGATGATGAATATGTAGAACAAATGTTTCTCGGTCAGACAGAGAATCCCATCGCTGTATCCGGGCTTTCTCTCTCTCAGGTAGAGCAGATCATTGATCAGATGGTAGAATACAAAAAACTGCGCATGATGTACACCTGCGCGCTCAAGGAAATTCGCACAAAATTCGATGTACTCAACACAGAATTCAGCGTCCGTTACCAGCGCAACCCAATCAATTTTATTACTATGAGAGTAAAAAGTACGCACAGCATTTTTGAAAAAATGCGTCGGCAGGATCAGAAGCTTTCCATGAAATGTCTGGTGGAAAATATCAACGACATCGCCGGAATCCGCGTGATCTGCTCTTACGTAGATGACATTTACCTGCTGGCACAGGCTCTGATTGCGCAGGACGATATCCATCTTGTGCGAGAAAAGGACTATATCTCCAACACAAAGCCGAACGGATACCGAAGCCTGCACCTGATCGTCAGTGTCCCGGTCTTCTTTACCGACCAGAAAAAAGACATGAAGGTAGAGGTACAGATCCGCACGATTGCCATGGACTTCTGGGCCAGCCTGGAACATGAGATGAAATATAAAAAGGCGATCCCCAACCAGCAGGTGATTGCGGATCGCCTGAAAAACTGCGCGGATGTGATTTCGGAAACGGATATGACCATGCTGGATCTCCGCCGGGAGATCGAGGCTGCGGGAAACATGGAAAAGGCGGACGACACGGAGCAGTTGGAAATCGAGTCGCTTCTGGAAAAAATCAAGCGACTGGATGATCCAATTCTCTGAGCGTTCAATTTTTGATAACCGTTCAGATTGAAGTTGAAGGAATACGTAAATCTGCGGCCATCTGGTTACAGGTCACACCCTGACCAGATTTACGTTATTTCAATCTCTACAGGTGTGAACAGTAACGCCATCGTTACTATTCACGGGGTGGGGATGATATCTAAGGTGTTTGGTTCCTCAT
>JAJBUL010000113.1 GCA_020860365.1 Clostridiales bacterium
ATATATATTTTTTCATTCATTGCCGTAAATATGATCGGGAAGAGATTTTCCAGGGATACATTTTCTGCATACACCTGAATGATGGTAGCCTTTGTCTCATCCAGCAGTTTCTCCTCAACATAATCCAGGAGGTGGTCGGTGTCCACAAAATATTCGTAAAACGTGCTGCGGTTATATCCCGCGCGCTTTGCAAGCTCACTGACGGCAATTTTGGAAATCGGCTTTTCCGCGGCCAGCTCCCAGAACGCATCCTCAAATTTCTGTTTGGTTTTCTCTGTGATTTCCGGTTGTTTTCTCATGTCTTCTCCCCTTGATCATCCGACAGGCAAAAATATATTGATGGTTGATGTTTGCATTTTCAATGAATATAATTAATGTACAATGGGATTGTCGGATAATGTCAAGAAGAAAGATCCCAGATAAAATAACATCCAATTATATGAAGGAGGCATTTTTATGCAAACATTAGAGGCCATCGCAAAGAGAAAATCCACAAGGGATTTTAATCCCAACAAACCGGTATCAAGTGTCGTTGTCGATATGATTTTAAAAGCAGGCTGCCAGGCACCAGTCGGCGGCAACCACAGGGAGTCTCTCCATCTGACAGTTTGCCGCAACAGGGAAATTCTTGATGAAATCAACCGGTCGACTGCAGCGGCCATGAAGATTGAAGAACGGGATTTCTTTTATGGTGCACCTGTTGCTATCTTTGTCTCTGCTTCCGAAGAACAGATGGCACCGGGGATTGAGTTGGCAAATGCGGCATGTGTGATTGAGAATATGTTGATTGCCGCGACAGATGCCGGGGTAGATAACATTTACCTCTGGGGCGCCGTGCAGGCACTTTCCAGAAATAAGGAGATGTGTAAAAAAATGGGTATCCCGGAAGGATTTAAGCCTGTTTCTGCGGCCGCAATCGGCTACAGCCTCAGCGGCGATGCACAGCCGAGGGAGCTGTCTGTTTCACTTGACACGAACTATATCTGATTGAATTCGCTGCAGTATCCATCAAGGAGAAAAATTATGTGTGAGAAACATTCACCGCTGACGTATTTGTGCTGTGCGCTGGGAATCCTGTCAATTTGTCTTGCTGCTTTTAAACTATGGAAACTGTTCTGCGGGAAAAAAGAACTGTCTGATTAAACGAAAAGGAGGCTGAAATGAAAACACTGATTGCTTATTATTCGAGAGGCGGTGTGACTGCGAAAGCGGCCGGAAAGCTTCAGATGCTTACAAACGGAGATCTATTTGAAATCACAGGCGAGAAGAACTATGGGAATTATTTCACTGCCCTGCGTATGGCAAGGAAAGAATTTTCCGAAAATGAACTGCCGAAGGTTGTAAATACCGTAGAGGATTTTGATTCTTACGACCGTATTCTGCTTGGTTTCCCGATCTGGTACAGCAAATGTCCTCAGCTGGTTCTGTCCTTTTTGTCACAATATGACCTTGCCGGGAAAGAGATCTACCTCTTCTGTACCTCCGGGACAAGCGGACCGGATACGGCAGTGGAATTGTTGAAAAAATCCTGCAAGGGTGCGACAGTTCATTCCGGGCTTCGCCTGAATAAGTTCAACGAGGATACGGTCAGAAAATGGCTTGGAGGAGATAAATCATGACAGATGAATTCAGCCGCTTAAAAAAGTATGTGGATCAGAGTAAAAAAACGGTTGCCGTCACCGGTGCTGGTATTTCCTATCTTTACGGGATGCGCAGGCTGAAGCAGAGCGTGGGGATGATGAATGCCCGGCGGGTTTTCTCCGCCTCATTTGTCCGTAAAAACCCGGAAAAGTTTTATGAAGTCATGAAGGATGCTTTTCTGGATGCCACCTTTGTGAAAGGACCGAGCACTGTACACAAACAGCTGGCGGAACTGGAGCGGGATGGAAAAATCTACGGTATCGTGACACAGAATCTGGATTGCCTACATACCATTGCCGGCTCGAAGAATGTGGTCGAATTTCAGGGGAGTTTCCGTGACAATATCTGTATTGACTGTGGAAACCGTTCCTTTGATTATCAGGTGTGGAATCATGGCCATATGCCCCGCTGCGAAATCTGCGGTGCCCCGCTGATGCCGACAGGTTTTTATATGGATGCCGGAATCCGCGACAGCGTTTCCAAAGAAAGCATGAGAAAAGCTGCCGACATGATATCCGAAGCGGATCTGATCCTTGTGATCGGCACCACCGGTTTTCGCAGTGATGAGTACCTTAGCCGGATGAAACCAGGGGCAAAGCTGGTGCAGATCAATCCGTCGCCGACGGAGTTTGATGCCATTGCTGACCTGAATATCCGGACAACTGCCGCTGAAGCTCTGGACGCGGTTTTAGACAAATAAAGGAGTGCATGAATGCGCATATTTCATGAAAGCCATGGTATGGATCAAACACAACAGCTATCCGATTACATCGATCAAAGCAACCGTATCGTAGCGATTACGGGTGCTGGCATTTCCATTGCCGGGGGAGGTATGACATATTGGCAGATGGCCCGCTCCAACCGCCGCACCGGCGTTACACCCGGATACGGGGACAATTATAATTCCTTTTTGCCTACATATCTGGATAACATGTTTTCTTATCAGCCGAGCTTTGCCCACTATGCTTTGGCAGATTTGGAAAATGAGGGAAAGCTCATTGGAATCATCACTACAAATGTGGACTGTATGCATACGCTCGCGGGGTCAAAAAATGTTGCGGAGATCCAGGGAAGCGTACAGGTCAACTGCTGTTCCCAGTGCGGCCGGCATTACGACGGCTATGAAATCTGGAAACAGGACGAACTGCCTCTCTGCGAAGCGTGCGGGGGAACGATTCTGCCATGGCCGCTTTACAGTCATATCGGGCTCTGGGATGAGGATGTCAATAAAGCCAGGGAATGGATTTCAAAAGCTGATCTGATCCTGACGATCGGAACCCGCGGCAATTACGGTGGCGTCTACTGGAATTACCGGAAAGACGATGCTATCGTTGTCCAGATTAATCCGGGACGCACCGGATTTGACCAGGTTGCCGTTTTGAATATCCGGGAGGAAAGCGACGACGTATTCCGGAAGCTTAAGGAAAGGCGGGAGAAAAATGGCTGAGCAAATGACAGAGCGGGAATTATCGGATATGATGCGCTTAAAAAAGCTGGCAGCCCAGATGGAGGAGGCAGAGTATCTGGGGCTTTCAGAAGAAGAAATTCAGGACAAGAAGCGGCAGAAAGAAATGCGCAGGCAAAAAAATGTTCAGATACTGGAGGATACTCTGGAAATATTAGGAAAAGGGGGTTACACCACAGATGCCGAAGAAGTACGCCTGTCTTTTACACCCGACCGGATGCGGGAAGTGCGGGTATTCCTGCCGGATGAGATCGCGGCATTGCGGACGGAGGCACAGGGATTGGGGGCTTTGCATGGCGGCCGTTGCCTGTTTGGCTGCGAAAACACAGACGCCCTTGCCCTTGCCCAAAGGAAATATCAAAACCTGAGGCAAAGCGGTACTTCAAATCCGGAAATCCTTGTCCTGAACCTTGCGAGCGCCACACAGCCCGGCGGCCGGACGCGGCAGGGAGCCAGCGCACAGGAGGAAGACCTCTGCCGAAGGTCGTCACTGCTTCTTTCCCTTGAGAGTGAAAGAGCAAAAAGATATTACGATTACAATAACGCACGGAAGACACGCATGGGTTCTGACGCCGTAATACTCTCCCCATATGTGGAAGTGATAAAGGATTCCTCAGCCGAATTACTCCCGGATCCGTTCCGGATATCCGTCATAAGCTGTGCGGCTCCGATGGTGCGCCTGGGCTTTGAGGGAATGTCACGGCAGGAATATGAGATGATGCTCTATCAGCGGATCCAGGGCATGCTCCTGGTCGCGGCATCGCATGGCTACCGCCATTTAATCCTGGGTGCTTTCGGGTGCGGCGTATACGGGAATGATGTGGCGACGGTATCGGATCTGTTTTACCGTGCGATTCAGAACCTGTCTTATGCCGGGATAGGCAGCGCCCGCCTGTTTGATTCCATTGATTTTGCAGTGCTGTGCCGTTCCGATAAAGACTATAACTACGTAGAATTTTGCAGAAATTTCGCTAAAAACAAATGAAAGGACAGATTGGAATGGATATTTCAAAGCAGGTAACCCGGCTGAAAAAGTTCTTAGATGAAAGCCGGTATACAGTTGCCATCACCGGTGCCGGGATTTCCTTTTCTGCAGGCGGGATGAATTTCGACCATGAAAATGTGGAAGAACTTCTTCCGCTGGCCTCGGTGGATGTGCTCCGGAACGAGCCGGACAGGTATTACAGACTGTTGGATCATGCCTTTCTCCATTCCATGTTTGCCAAATATCATTTTGAACTTGGTGCCGGTAAGGACAATTTTGAGTGGATGTGACTCTGCGTAATTACAACAGAAGAAAATTTTTCATACTTATGCAGATAAAATAGGAGAAGGAAAATTGGATAAAATACAACAACTTGCCAACTATATTGACCAGAGCCACAACATGGTCGCCATTACAGGGGCAGGCATCTCTCTTGCCGGGGGAGGTATCACGTACAGCCAGCTCGCCCATACGGTTCACCCGGGTGATTTTGAAAGCGACGATTTCCTGCGTTCTTATGTTAAGGCCATGCACAGCTACAAACCCAGTTTTAGCCACTATGCTCTGCGCGATCTGGAGGCGGCCGGGAAGCTGACTGGAATTATCACTACAAATGAGGATTGTATGCATACCATGGCCGGCTCCGAAAATGTAGCGGAAATCCAGGGCGGTTTTCAGATTAACCGCTGCTCGGAATGCGGCCGCCATTATGACGGATATGAGATCTGGGAACAGGAAGATCTGCCCCGGTGTGAATCATGCGGCGGCAGGATTCTCCCGTGGGAACTTTACAGCCACATCAGCCTTTGGGATGAAGGTGTCCAAAAAGCAAGGGAGTGGATTTCAAAGGCCGATCTGATCCTTGTCATCGGAACCAATGGTTATTATGGAAGCGCGTACTGGAATTACAGAAGACGTGATGCGGTCATTGTCCAGATCAACCCGGGAATTATCGGATATGATGCGCTTAAAAAAGCTGGCAGCCCAGATGGAGGAGGCAGAGTATCTGGGGCTTTCAGAAGAAGAAATTCAGGACAAGAAGCGGCAGAAAGAAATGCGCAGGCAAAAAAATGTTCAGATACTGGAGGATACTCTGGAAATATTAGGAAAAGGGGGTTACACCACAGATGCCGAAGAAGTACGCCTGTCTTTTACACCCGACCGGATGCGGGAAGTGCGGGTATTCCTGCCGGATGAGATCGCGGCATTGCGGACGGAGGCACAGGGATTGGGGGCTTTGCATGGCGGCCGTTGCCTGTTTGGCTGCGAAAACACAGACGCCCTTGCCCTTGCCCAAAGGAAATATCAAAACCTGAGGCAAAGCGGTACTTCAAATCCGGAAATCCTTGTCCTGAACCTTGCGAGCGCCACACAGCCCGGCGGCCGGACGCGGCAGGGAGCCAGCGCACAGGAGGAAGACCTCTGCCGAAGGTCGTCACTGCTTCTTTCCCTTGAGAGTGAAAGAGCAAAAAGATATTACGATTACAATAACGCACGGAAGACACGCATGGGTTCTGACGCCGTAATACTCTCCCCATATGTGGAAGTGATAAAGGATTCCTCAGCCGAATTACTCCCGGATCCGTTCCGGATATCCGTCATAAGCTGTGCGGCTCCGATGGTGCGCCTGGGCTTTGAGGGAATGTCACGGCAGGAATATGAGATGATGCTCTATCAGCGGATCCAGGGCATGCTCCTGGTCGCGGCATCGCATGGCTACCGCCATTTAATCCTGGGTGCTTTCGGGTGCGGCGTATACGGGAATGATGTGGCGACGGTATCGGATCTGTTTTACCGTGCGATTCAGAACCTGTCTTATGCCGGGATAGGCAGCGCCCGCCTGTTTGATTCCATTGATTTTGCAGTGCTGTGCCGTTCCGATAAAGACTATAACTACGTAGAATTTTGCAGAAATTTCGCTAAAAACAAATGAAAGGACAGCTTTTGATTCTTTTGCAACAATCAATATTCGCGCAGGTGCGGATGAAGTATTTAGCAAATTAAAGTAACTGCACATACCACAAAGGACAGGAGATCATTATGACATTACAGGAAGCAATGAGCACACGGCATAAAGTGAGCAAATACAAGGATAAACCGTTGTCGGCTGATGTTGTCCGCCAGCTCAATGACAGGATCAAAACTCAAAATCAGAAATATGGCTTGAATATGAAACTTGTCACGGAAAGTAAAGATGCAATGCCGGGGATTATAGCAGCGTTGATGTCAAAGGGCGTCAAAAATTACATCATTTTGGCAGGTCCTGACACGCAGGGCATTGAAGAAAAACTTGGATACAGCAGCACCGATTCTGCCCAGTCAATCTTTCTGTCTCTGAAATAATACTCCCGGTCATGCTCGTTCACTTCCCGCAGCACCCGGCAGGGATTGCCGACCGCGACAGTGCTGGACGGCACATCTTTTGTGACAACACTTCCGGCACCGATCACTACATTGTCACCAATGGTGATGCCCGGCAGGATCTGGACGCCCGCACCGATCCAGCAGTTTTTGCCGATGTGAACGGGCATATTATACTGATACCCTTTTTCACGCAGTTCAGGCAGGATCGGATGCCCCGCTGTGGCTACGGTCACGTTCGGGCCAAACATGGTGTAGTCGCCGACGTAAATATGGGTATCGTCCACCATCGTCACGCCAAAGTTACAGTAAACACCTTTTCCGAAATGGACATGGCCGCCGCCCATATTGGAATAAAAGGGCGGTTCGATATAACAGCCTTCTCCAATTTCAGCGAACATTTCTTTCATAAGAGCCTGCCGTTTGTCCATCTGGGTCGGACGTGTCTGGTTAAACTCATAAAGGCGGTCAAGGCGTTTAATCTGGTCGCGCATGATCTCTTCATCACCCGAAAGATACAGTTCCCCTGTGTGCATTCTGTCTTTCATAGCCATATTAAATTTCCTCCTTCATTGTCAGGTTTTTCACCCATCTGTATTTTTTATAATGAATATACACTGCCGGCAGCTTGATCAGCTCGTCAAGGCTTAAGATGAAATACACCGCAATAACCGGCAGTTTGATCACAAACGCGCTAAATAAGCCAAGCGGAACAGAAATACACCACATCACGATTGTGTCGCAGAGAAAACCAAATTTAGACTCTCCTCCTGCGCAGAAAATTCCGGAAATGGTGGTACTGTTGACTGATTTTCCTATCATGTAATACGAGCAGATCAGGAGCATACCGTTCAGATATCCTGTTGCGGTGTCGTTTAAAGCGGCGGCAGAGAGTATCAGCGGACGCAAAACAAGCAGAAGTATTCCGAATAGTATGCCGACAAGGACAGAGAGTATGCATAACCGGTCGCCATAGTCCCTGGCTTGTTTCAGTCTTCCCGCATCTGCGAGATACACCGGCAAATTATCTGATCAGATACCGGCTGAAAAAAGCGATGGAGCAGCTGCAAAAAAGCGACCTTTCCATCCTTCAAAATCCAGACTCGCCATATGTGTGCCCTGAGGATGAGTTTGAACGTGGTGATTACGCAGAGAAAATCCGAAAGATAGTAAGCGATGAATAACCCGGCGGTTTTACAGCTTTCGGAATCCATGAGATAAT
>JAJBUL010000146.1 GCA_020860365.1 Clostridiales bacterium
GATTTTAGGGAATTTTGTTTCCGATTTCAGGTAATTTCATTATACGCTATACAGACAGGCATCACAAGATTCCTCACGCAGTTATTTACGGATGGAGCCAGTATATCAATCAGGCAGACCAGCCAGGTCACGATAGCAGTCATTCTGGCAGCAATCACGGTGCGCTTTGTCTGTACGCTGGGTGCGTCGCGGATGAGTTTCCTCTCATCGAAGGCTGTCAAACAAACGCTGCGGGCGCAGATTTATGAAAAGCTGCTGCGCCTGGGTGCTTCTTATCATGAACAGGTGCAGACTTCCGAGGTCGTACAGGTAGCTGTGGAGGGTGTGGATCAGCTGGAAACCTATTTTGGCGCATATCTGCCTCAGTTTTTTTATGCCATGCTGGCTCCTCTGACACTCTTCGTCTATCTGTGTACCTTTAATGTGCCCTCGGCCATCGTCCTGCTGGTATGTGTGCCGCTGATCCCGGTGGCGATTGCAGCGGTGCAGACCTGGGCGAAAAAGCTGCTCAGTAAATACTGGGGACAGTATACCGCTCTGGGCGATACCTTTCTGGAAAATCTGCAGGGTCTGACCACACTGAAAATTTATCAGGCAGATGAATTTAAACAGCAGGAAATGAATGAGGAGGCGGAAAAGTTTCGCCGCATCACCATGAAGGTACTGACCATGCAGCTGAATTCTATCACCATCATGGATTTTATCGCCTACGGCGGCGCGGCACTGGGTATCATCATGGCCGCTACGCAATATCGGGCCGGACATGTCAGTCTTGCGGGCTGCCTGCTCATTATTCTGCTTGGCGCGGATTTCTTTCTGCCCATGCGCCAGCTCGGTTCCTACTTTCACATCGCCATGAACGGCATGGCGGCCAGTGACAAGATCTTCCGTCTGCTGGATTTGCCGGAAGCAGAGCGAAAAACTGCCGAACGGATGGAAACGCCCCCTTGCTTCGCGAAAGGCAAACTTTCGGCGGATGAAAATATTGTCCTGCGAGAGCTCCGATTTTCTTATAACGCAGAATCAGCCGCTCCTGCTGCGAAAGATGAAGGTGCCAGGCCATCCCCTCACTCTACAAAGGATAAAGGCAATATAGTATCCTCTGGCGCTGCAAAAAATGAAAGTAACAAAGCATCCTCTCACGCCACACAGCATCCGGCTGACAAATCAGCGAATGCTGCTATTACGATAGACACACAAGAGCATGCACCGGATCGGGAAGTCCTGCATGGGATTCACATGGAATTCCCCAGAGGAAGCTTTATCTCCATCGTAGGAGAATCCGGCTGCGGTAAATCTACTATTGCCTCCATCCTGATGGGACGAAATCGCAATTATCAGGGCAGCGTCACCATTGGCGGTATAGAATTACGGGAAATCAGGGAAGCAAGTCTGATGGAAAGCATTACCTACGTCAGTCACCAGAGCTATCTTTTCAAAGGCACTGTCCGCGACAATCTTCTGATGGGCGATCCGGATGCCAGCGATAAAAAACTGTGGGAAGTCCTTGAACACGTAAAGCTGGCAGACTTTCTGAGAGGAAATGCCTCCTCTGCGCAGGCAGGTTTTGCTGGCAAAGCCCACACAAAGGAGGAAAATACAGCAGACGGTCTGGATACCCGCCTGACCGAACAGGGCGGCAACCTCTCCGGCGGACAGCGGCAGCGGCTTGCGCTGGCACGGGCGCTGCTCCATGACAGTCCGATTTATATTTTCGACGAAGCCACTTCCAATATCGACGTAGAAAGTGAAAACGATATTATGGCACAGATTCATGCCCTGGCGAAGCGAAAAACGGTGATTTTAATCTCTCACCGCCTGGCGAACGTAACAAATTCTGACCGCATTTATGTGATGGATGCCGGAGTTGTCGTTGAGGAAGGAAAACACGAAGCGCTTCTTGCAAAGGATGGCTACTACGCCGCACTCTGGAGGGCGCAGCAAAGTCTGGAAAAATATGGGACCGCCCATGAAAATTCGCTTCGCAAAGGAAGAACCTGTAAAAAGGATGGTGAGTGAGCATGAACAGCAAAACCTTAAATAACGGTACTCCAGATAACAAAATTCTGAAAAAAAGAAGCGGTTTTACCGTGATGCTGCGGCTGATCGGCCTGGTGAAGCCGCTGACGGGATATATGCTTCTGGCCATCTGCATGGGACTGGCAGGTCACTTATGCGCCACTTTTATTACTGTGTTCGGCGGCTATGCCGTGCTTGACTTGCTGGGCATGGATACACCATTCCCGCTCGGCACGATTTTTGCCTGTGTAATTCTGTTTGCCGTCCTGCGGGCGGGACTGCGCTATGGGGAACAGGCCTGCAACCATTTTATTGCATTCAAGCTTCTGGCACTGATCCGTGACAAGGTATTCCGCGCACTGCGGAAGCTCTGCCCCGCCAAACTGGAAGGGCGTGACAGAGGCGACCTGATCTCTGTCATCACCTCGGATATCGAGCTTCTGGAAGTCTTCTATGCTCATACCATCTCCCCGGCAGCCATCGCGTTTTTGTACACGGTGCTTTTGTGTCTGTTTATCGGCTCTTTCCACTGGGTACTTGGACTGCTGGCGCTGGCCGCATATCTGGTGGTTGGAATCGTCATTCCTCTGGCAGCCTCCCGCTTAAGCGGAGATATTGGTCTGCAGTTCCGCACAAAATCCGGCGAGCTCTCCAGCTTTGTACTGGAAAGTATGCGCGGGCTTACCGAAACCATCCAGTATCACCAGGGCAGCAAACGTCTGGCAGAAATGAATGCACAGACAGACGCTCTCTCCAAAGACGAGGAACGGATGAAACGAAATCAGGGGATGAACAGTGCCGTGACGAATACCGTCATCCTGTTTTTTGACTGCGCGATGCTTTTTACCTCTTCTTCCCTTTTCTGGCAGGGGAAGGTAGCCTTTGCAGGGGTGCTGATCCCCACCATAGCACTCTTTTCCTCCTTCGGCCCGGCAGTCGCACTGGCTGCTCTTGGCAGCACCCTGCAAAACACATTTGCGGCAGGCAACCGGGTACTGGATATTCTGGAGGAATCGCCGGTCACAGAGGAGATCGCCGGACAGCCGGAAATCCGTTTTCACGGAGCATCCGCAGAACACGTAACCTTTTCCTATGGGGACACACAAAAACCTTCTCACTCCGTAACAGATGGTATCTCCACGAAAAGACCTGCACAGGCGGTGGAAGCGCCCCTTCCCTGCGGTCAGCGGCAGACCGATTCGCCCATGCAGATTCGCTTCGCGAAGGGCGAATCTATGGAAGCTTCATCCGAGACCATTTTACAGGACGTCTCTGTTGATTTCCCTGAGCATCAGATCATCGGCATCACCGGCAAAAGCGGCAGCGGAAAATCTACCCTGCTGAAGCTGCTGATGCGCTTCTGGACGGTAAATCAGGGAAAGATTACAATTTCCGGCACCTCCGTAGATCAGATTAACACGGCAGACCTTCGCGACATGGAAAGCTTCGTCACACAGGAGACACATCTTTTCCACGACAGCATCCGCAACAATCTGAGAATTGCCAGACTGGGCGCTACCGACGAGGAGATTGAGTCTGCCTGCAAAAAAGCATCCGTCCATGATTTCATTATGACTCTTCCGCAGGGATATGATACCCCCGTAGGCGAGCTTGGGAGCACACTCTCCGGAGGGGAACGGCAGCGGCTGGGGCTCGCGCGGGCGTTTCTTCATGATGCACCGTTCTTATTGCTGGACGAACCAACCAGCAACCTCGACAGTCTGAATGAGGCTGTCATTCTGCGGTCACTGGAAGAAGAACAGGAAGGCAAGACCATCGTACTGGTCTCCCATCGGCAATCCACCATGCGGATTGCTGATAAAACGTATTCCGTAGAGCATGGGAGGGTGAGCTGATTTTTCTCTCCCATGTTTTCACCATCTGCTCCCGCAAAAATGCCAGGAAGCCATTGATCTTTACAGTCTTATCGAATACAGTCAGTGCCATGTAATATGTCTTTTTATCCTCCTCGAACAGTTCCAGAGGAGGATATTCGTGTGTCTACGTTCTGCCATTTTTTCTGCAGTTTTTATTGACTCATCCTTATTTATAATCCATAGCAAACGCCGGCTCCATACGTACGATTGCACTTCTGTCCAATCCGCATTGTTTTGCTAGTATCTCCCATTTTTCCGAGATAACTGTCTTTATCTCCTTTATAATCGACCGGGCCTTTTCGTTGGAAATGTCGTAATACTTTGCAGTATCAATTGCCAGTTCAAAATCCATAGTTGAATCTTCTCTGCTGATGGCGAGTGATAACGAATTCCCATATATGGACGGATTGACATCATACATGGGGGAAAGCCTCCATCCGCCTTCTGTGAGAAGAAAGCCATGGTTGCGGAGATGATCATCCGTATTCGAAACGGCTATGCTAAAAACCACCCTCTTCCAAAGCTCGGCAAGATCTTTCCTGGGACTTGCCCCATAAGAACGGATAAAGGAAGCAATGTCCAGATATCCTGCATCAGCAGCCCCATCGGTCTGCCCCAGCAAATTCATGGCGGATGAAAAGTGAATTCTCCGATTCCCATCGCGATCAAATCGTTTAACCAGAAAAGTCCCTCTTCTGTCATGGAAAGATTCTAATTTTGCTTCCGGTACATTTAATCCACACTCCGCTGCGAGCTCGTGAACTACCATTTCCCATGCTTCCACGTTTTCCTCATCATGTCTGGACGGAAATTTGGCAATCCACAATGACCCATCAGGCGCTTCTACGGAAGCCTTTGGCCGGGCACCTCCTAATGAGGATCCTGGTGCAACCAGCTGCTTCAGCCATTTCTCCTCATCGCTATCTGCTCTGCTTTCCTCAAATGATAACGATGCCGCTTCAAGAGTGCGAAGCGTGGTCCATGGCGGTGCAGCCAACTCAGTATCATTGGACAGAAAATCACCATGTTCTTCCAAAGAGAATCTCAACGCACCCATTCTCGTTGCATCGTATACACCCAACAGATAATCACTTTCTGTCAGCTTCTTTGGTTTACGTTCTTCTTTCCTTGCACGAATTGCTTCCCGCCGATTCATTAATGTCCGTCCCCACCGATCCGGGCTTGAATCCGAAAAAATTCCAAACTGATTCTTATCCATCGGCGCATATTGACGCCCCGCATATAAATACAAATCAGGGTCAAAAAACATCCCCCGATCCTTATTCAGCCAGCTTTCATCATACTCAAACGAAAAGATTTCTTTTCCTCTGCTTTCCGAAACATATAACTGCCCCATAAGCTGAGGTTCTGTATTCATCCAGTCTGCATACACATATATTATTTTCTCACTCTTCATCCCTGGCTTCTTTCTTCCTCCTGGGTGCCCTTTTTGCGGTTTTAAGCTCCAGATCCTGCAGTTTCCTGCCAAGCTCATCATCCTTGGCAATCAGCAGAAGATCCTTATCCATATTATTTAAAGCGTGCAGAACCGCAGCATAAGCCCCCATTGACACAGAGGGACTTCCCTTCTCAATCGACCATAATGTCGCCCTGCTGATTCCCGCCCTCTCCGAAACCAGTTCTCCAGAAAGCTTCCGCCGAAGTCTCGCAAGCTTAATCTGCTCACCCATAGTTTCCAGTATATCCTGCGTCTGCGGCATGATAATTATTTTCTTGCTGTTCATTCCACCCTCCTGAATGCTTCGCCATACATAATTATGCTGTGTTATTGCATGCTTTACATGTCTCCCAATTTTTAATATTATATAAAAATACGCTTTAAATGTCAATAACATTAAAAGTTATAGATTATATCTATCCTCGTTTCTATCACACCGCAGCCATACTCATCATCCATTGCCCTGCCAATTTTGATACATGGAGAGCCGCGCATTTAAAAATCGCTTCGCGATTGGCGCGGCCTATGTCCACACTCGCTACGCGAGTGCGGACAAACAATGTAACGATGAACACACATACCCTTTCAACGATAATGCACTATGTTCATCGTTGTGGGGGTGATTATTCTGCATATGATAAGGTGTGGGTGCAGCCGATACAATCATTGCCGATGTCTCCCATCCGTAGCGTCTCTGCTGTAAACCGGAAAATCACAACCGATATTGCATAAAATTTTTATTCTTTTCAAAACCATAATCAGTATAAAGCAATACTCCCATATCAGACGCTGTTATTTGTACTGTGCCACACCCATATTGTCTGGCTTCCTCTATGACTAACGAAAGCAGCTTTTTCGCTATTCCTTTTCTTCTGTAATCCTTATCCGTAAACATGCTGGAAAGTAATCCTATTTTCCCGCTTGGGCATCCGAAATATGGCGGTTTCTCAACAAAAGACATTCCACTTGTTCCAACAATTTTATTGCCATCCATAGCAATCCATGAAACAAACGTATTATCCGCCATATGTTTTTCATAGTATGAAAACATCGCTGGTCGCAAATCAATATTTTCAGTTGCCCCTTCTTCGCGCAATTGATGAATTCTCATAGAAATGAATGTCTCTAATTCGTCATACGATAAACGTTTATATTTTATTTCCATAACTGACCTCCATACAACTTTCTTAATTCTTTACATCCCAATACCCATAACGTTTGCCGCCTTTGCGCTCAATAATCCCCTTTTCCTTCAAAGAATTAATAGCCCTTTGAACTGTCCTTCTGTTTATAGATAACTTTTCTGCCATTTGTGGAATTGTTATGGAGGCATTTTCTCTAATCAACTCAAAAACAGATGCCTCAACCGGATTTTCCAAAATGACTCCCAAAGTGACATCCAAAGTGACATTTGGCACTTTGGAACCTGTCGTTTTGGCACCCATATCTATTCCCCAACCTTCACCGCAATGACGATAAAAGCGAACAGTGAAACCATATTCATCTCCATAGTACTCAACCTTGCACCCAGCCTCATCACACGCATCCTGAATCCGCTTCAAACCAGTCGCAAAACTCTCCATGTCCTTGGAATAGTATAAAGTACGCGTAATCAGTGGATTTCTGCGAATTGGCTTGCGGATTTCCCTGATGAACATTTCCGGTGTTACTCCGTCAGGAAACTTGCCTGGACTATAGATTTCAATAAAGCTGCGGTATATTGCCACTTCTACGCTTTGGCCAGATTCTATCAACCGGTGTGCGAAGGCATTTATCACTGCTTCTCTGGCGGCATCCACAGGAATTTCCGGAATTTCTTTTCGTTCCAGACTTCCATCAAATTCTACTCGCCAGTCCATTGCGTCAATAATATATTGAACCGCTTTATCTGCCAAATCGAGAATAGAACCGGTAAACCTGCGAATATCCGTAAAGGTAAGTCGTTCATCGGAGGCAAATTTTGCCATCTGGAGTTCATTGATTCCACAGTTTACAAACAGCGCCGCACCGGCATTCAAAAGAGACTCATTTTCTGCCAGCCCAAGCTTCGTCATTACCTCTGATGGTTCCTCATTCTCAAAACTGATTCTGCCTACTTTCTTTGCTCTTTTGAGATATGACTTGAACGCCGTCTGGTCAATATCCGCAATTGTATATTTTGACCTCTGGCCTTCCCATGAATAATTGATGCTGTCGCGTTTACGTAGCATTTCTTCACAAGGAAGCGCCTGATGGCGCGCAGGTCATCAACCTGCGATTGATGACATTTCATACATAGGCTGCTCCATCACAAGATCCTCATCCGCAACACG
>JAJBUL010000174.1 GCA_020860365.1 Clostridiales bacterium
ATCAACCACCTTTCTCGGAATTCCCTATATTTGTATTATACAGGAAGCTTTCTTCTATACTCATGGCCGTTCCCTCCGTGTTCTTCATTTGATGGGTTAATTGTATCTCTGAAATGCGGAAGAATAAATGATTGAAAGAGCAAAATAACAGGGGCTATTTACACAATTCGGGCAAAAAAAGAGACACCACAGCGTAGTGTCTCAAATCGTAACTGATAAATTATTGGCTGATATACTCCAGCAAAGAAGCAAATCTTTGCACAGGAGGTCGCTTCGGCTGAGAGTAGTAAACCTGACCCGATCCGTCCTGCCAGACAACGATGTCGTCTATGTGAGTTTGCTCAATCACATAGAGATCGGAAGGAATTTTGGGGTTCAATGTTCTTTCTTCGAGAGTTATTCTGACTACGTTTATCTGGTCGTAGTCGCTGATTCCTGTTAATTCATGTCCTGCCCAGGATGCACACCCGTAAGCTGATAAATACGCACGGAAATCATCTGAAAATTTTGCCACTATCTGTTTTTCAGCCTCATTGATTGAAACTTCGGAAGCAGGAGCCATGTGAACGAAGCCGGGCTTGTTTTTCAGTATTTTTACAAACTCATTCATAATCAACCTCCGGATTCTGCCAGCGTAAGGATTGCATTCCAGACACTCCGCTTTTGTGCTGCCCAGGCAACATCCGTTATGTCTTTTCCTTCTTCAGCATAATGAAGAATGGAATATGTCGTAGATGAATGATGCTCCGTATAGCTCAAAACTGCCAGTGGAGAATCAGCCATCTGGCCGATATGGTGGAGTTCATAGGATTTTCCGGTCGAATCAATCGGCGCTAGGTATTGCTGAACGCGTTGAATATTTGTGCGTCCATATGCATCCGTCAAGCTCCAGTCAATATCACTGCGCAGGAAAATCCATGTACCATCGTCAAGCAGGGTAGGCGTCAGATTAGCCGCCTTATAAATATCGTATTCAGCGGTTGAATGCAGCGCTTTAATCGCTTCCAATGGCCATTTGGATTCCTTTTGAATTATAGCAGCTTCATTCATGGTCAGCCCGTTCAGGGTGGCTCCATAAAGCCCAACAGCTTCACTGGCACCGCCTAAGACCGCTCCGGAAATGGCTCCCCATTTAAAACCTTCACTTGCTGCAAGTTCAGCAGCTTTAATAGCCTCATCAAAGTCTTCTGTCTGGATTCCTGTAATAATTCCGGCTGCTACGCCGCTGAATAATCCAGATGATACAGCAACTGTAGTACCGGTCTTAGCAGAAGCGGCAAATATCATACTGACAGCAGGCGCGCCGACTCCGCCGCTGACAGCAGACACTGTTACACATACAAGAATAACGCCTGTTCCAACAGCTACATTACGGACGATCTGGTCGTAGGTATCATCATAATCTTCAAATGCCTGGACAGTCGTGGTTCCGTCATCACCGAGCGTAAATACAAATTTTGTTCCCTGGGATTCATCTTCTAATTCTTCAAGAGTATAGCCAAAATATATATTGGCCTGTGAGTTATAAGCGACCTCTTCCAGATATTCCTTGGATATATAGGTTGCGGAGACATTCTCAACAAAATATTCGCCGTCCTCTAACTGATCAATCAGGTCGGAATATACGGTATTTTCCACATAAAGGAGAAGCTCCGCATCATCCAATTCTGGAAAGTCCAGTTCCGGGTTTTCTTCTGTGGCATCCGATTCTGCAATGCCTTCGTCAGAATCGTCAGTTACAGATTCAGGTTCATCATCTTCCGTATCCGTTCCAGAAGCGGAAATATAAGTTTCGTCGGCATCATTTGCCTGTGCTGTCTGTTCAGCCCCGCAGGCAGTCACACTCAGCAGCATTGCCAGGCTGAGTATTACAGCAAGAACTTTTCTCATACCATTTCCCCCATTTTTAAAGAAATCACTGATTTTCCTGCCCGTTATGGCGCTTGCGGACAATGAAGATTAAAACAATTATCAGCACCAGGATCAGGGCAGCCACTCCTGCGTAAACCGGCATCGTGGTTTTCTGTTCCGTATCAGCCGATGCAGTATCGGCTGATTCCTCTTCAGACATTTCTTCTGATTGCTCTGTAATAGCTGCATCATCTGCGGAACTTTCTGTTTCGGGCTCATCTGCTTCCTCAACGACAGCCGTTTCGGATTCCAGTTCCTCAGATACTCCTATAATAATTCCGCTCTCCGATACGGTAGCCCCCTGAGCGAGCTGCGCATTCAGTTCTTCGAGTGTATAACCTGTTGTCGAAAGCGCCGTCAGATACCGGTCGGTTCCGACATAGATTGTTTTGGTAGTGCTTTCATTGGTATACAGGTTATTGACTTTGAAAGTATAAATGCCTTCATCCGTGTACTGGTCACCATCCTTTGCCGGCCGGTTGAAGCGCACATCTTCAACAAGCTGTCCGTCCGCACCCATTGTCAGGATGGATCTGGTCACATCAATGGTGAGATATTTGGATTTTGCCATATCCAGAGTAAATCCGTTTTCTGTAATTCCGTGGTCGCTCAGTTCTGAACCGGTGACGATATCAAAGGGATAAACCATGCAGTTTCCGTTCCGGATAGAAAATGTGAAGGAAATCTTATAGTCTGTGTAGCTGGTTATTGCTGAAAGAGGACCAGATTTCTTTGCTATTTCATAGTCCAGAGAAACTTCATAGTCGCCTTCCTCAAACAGCTGTACCTTCGTGTCCGCACCAGTTCTGGCGCAGGCGGCCAGATAGTTTGTGTAGACGATCGGATCATGCTTGACACCTTCCTCATCGGTATACTGAATAATCAAAGTGCCTCGTCCGAAATCTGTCTTGTCTGTTTCAAAATATTGGTCATAGCCATTGGCGTCATCTGCTATTGACAGATTGGAATCACCGTTCAGACAGTCGATGTCCTGTTCAAGCGTAAACCACAACGTAACTTTGTCGCCGACATTTTTCAGGAAATAAGTATTTCCGCTGTCATCGCTGGTTTCTCTTGTGTATCCATTGATAAAAAACTCACCTATATTCCATCCATAATGCGGATCGCTGCTGGTAATCGAGTTGTTGCCCGAATAACCATTGTCTTTCCCGGTATTAACTTTCGATCCAAGCGTTTTTCGCGGCGTGTCAGAAGCAGAAGCGCCTGTTTCCGGGTATGCTGCGTAAAACTCATAGACTTCAGCAATCTTTTTATATTCGTAATTCTCCCTGTCTACAAAGAGAATTTTTGTATTTTCAAGCTTCCTCTGCATTTCATATACAATATATACGCGGTAGTAGCAGCCGTTTTGGAGCTGAATATCCACTGCCGTGTAGAACGGCTCTTGCAAAGAGAAATCTTCGCTGAAAATATCCGTGCTTCCACTGATGTTTTCCGTTATCCAGGTTTCACCGTCCAGTGATGTCTGCAGGATCAATGCGCCGCTGAGAATATTGGAGTCAAGCTGCAGGTCGTTCACTCTTTTCGTTTTGTCATCTGTAATGCACCAGTCATTTTCATCGGTATTCAAAGCGGACTGATCAAATGTATAGCTCAGGGTAATGACGCCATCATTGATTGTATACGCAGGCACAGTATCGGATGATTCACCGGTTGTGATGTCTCTGGATATAACGAGCTGGCCAACCGTATTATCAGACGATGTTTCTGCGGAGGAGACTGCCTCATCGAGTACGTAATGGCCGTCTTCATCAAATTCATAAACACAGCCTGTGACCGAAATAGCAGTCTCTTTTGCATAAGCGTCCGTGCCTGTCCCTATAATAAGGATAGCCAGAAGAATAACGGCTATGCTCATATACAGAGTTTTTTTCATGGATATATTCATCTTTAGCCCCCTGATCTATGTATTTACAAATTATCCGAAGTCTGTCTGGATATAAAGATATTATGCCAGCTGCCGGATAATTGATAAATGATAACTTTGGCGAAGTAAGGACCTGTATTTTGCTGAAGTAGAAAAATACAGTCTATTTCGCAACATTTTTCCTTCGGCGCTCATATTCCTGAGAGTTAATGACCCCATCAGCCAGCATCTGTTCTGACCAGAGCCGCAGGGTATCTGCGGTCATTGAAATCCTGTCAAGCTCATCCTGAATACGGATGAAATCATCAATTTCATCACCATCAATCTTCCCATCGGCAGTAATTTCAATCAGACGTTCCTGTTTGCGGTTCATACTGTTCAAAGAAGCCAGCATTTCCAGCACAATCTGTGATAAGTCTTTGATTTTCAGTTCTGGCACATATTTTTGGCCGATAGGACACTGGTTTGCGCAGTAATAATTACACAGGGAGGGTGCCTTGTATCCGTCTGCCATAGTCATCACTTCATCAGGATGCGGCAATGATTTCTCACTCTCAATTTTCTCAATCCGCTCCGGAGGAACTGTAACGAGGATTTCACTCGCTTTTTCTCTGGAAAGTCCTAGATCCTCCCGTCTCAGCTGATATATATTTTTGTTCTGTTTTGTTGAAGCTCGCCCCATAATCACTATCCCCCTGAAATATAAAAATTGATATGCAGAAGCTGAATGAATGCTGTGTCTGCATATACTACTGATTATAAATTAAAGCATAAATCGACATGGTTTTCAATCGTTAGATTTGGAAAGAACGGCGAAAATACGGCCTTTTTGAGGAATACGACAGGCAGGATGAGGTGCCTTATTTCCTCCAAAGGCCAGCCGGTTCTCATCTGATGAAAATTCATGCGATTACTCCTTCAGAAAAAGAAATTTTATACCACAGGTATAATGACAATTTGCGAAAAATAGGTTATAATGCGCTCAGAAACAGGAAAAGGGATTCAGGAGCCCAGAAAGGAAAGAACAATGGCAGTCAACTTTTTATATTACCTTAGTGATGAACGACATGAGCCGGCGCTGGATAAAAAACAGGGCTTTGATTTGGTGCGTCCATATAGGGTAAGAAAAAGTCGATTGAAATGGGATTCGTATGAATACCTGCTGAGCGTATGAGCTGCAGGTTACATATATTTCATGAGAACCGCTTATCCTGTATGGGGTGGGCGGTATTTTTATACCTCATTAGCTCAGCGGAAGAGCACCCGGCTTTTAACCGGGGAGCCATGGGTTCAAATCCCATATGGGGTATTCATCCGGAACTGTCGGGAGAAAAGGAGGAGCAGACAATGCTGGAGATTAAAGGAAAAGTAAATACAGCAGTATGCTATGCGAAAATCATTGAGGATGAAGCTATTGAGCAGATCCGCAGGATGTGTGACCAGGAATTTACCAGGGACAGCCGGATTCGTATTATGCCAGATGTTCATGCAGGAAAAGGCTGCACCATTGGTACGACGATGACGGTTGTGGATAAAGCAGTTCCCAATATTGTTGGCGTGGATATCGGCTGTGGAATGTACACGGTCAATCTGGGCAAGGCGGCGATTGACTTTGAAAAGCTTGATGATGCCGCTCATTACATTCCGTCCGGAATGAATGTGTGGGAAGGCAGGCAGGAACGATTTGATCTGACGGAGCTGCGCTGTTACAGGAACCTGAAGGATACAAAAAGACTGGAGCGAAGCCTGGGGACTCTGGGCGGCGGCAATCATTTCATTGAAGTAGATCAGGCTCAGGACGGCACTAACTATCTGGTCATTCACTCCGGGAGCCGTAATCTGGGAAAACAGACTGCCGAACTGTATCAGCAACTTGCGATTGACCTGAATAAGGGGAAAGAAACTTATTTCCAAGAGCGCGATGAAATCATCCGTACTTACAAAGAGACAGGACGAAGAAAAGAAATACAGGCAGCACTGAAAGCAATTTCATGGAGTGCAAGAGAAACGACAGTTCCGGAAGATCTGTGCTGGCTGTATGGGACTTACTTTGAGGATTACCTGCATGACGTGGAAATATGCCAGGCATTTGCCAGGAGAAACCGCGAAAAAATGGCGGAAATTATTCTGGAAAGAACCGGCATGACCGGCACAGATGCTTTCCACACCATTCATAATTATATTGATACGGAAGAGATGATCCTGAGAAAAGGTGCAATCGCGGCTCATGAAGGTGAGCGGGTGCTGATTCCAATCAATATGAAGGATGGAAGCATTCTGGCGACAGGCAGGGGCAATGCAGAATGGAATTATTCCGCACCCCATGGTGCAGGCCGTCTGATGTCGCGCAGAAAAGCAAAAGAAACCCTTTCCATGGAGGATTACCGTCATCTGATGGAAGGGGTATACACCACTTCTGTCAATGAATCGACACTGGATGAAGCACCGATGGCGTACAAATCTCTGGATGATATCATTGATGTGATTCGGGACTCTGTGGACGTGATTGATGTACTGAAACCGATCTATAACTTTAAGGCATCTGACTGAGGACGATTCTGTTCCTGCCTGGAAGGCATGCTGTGCAGGCTCTCAGATGCCGGAACAGGAGGAAAATGAAATGTTTACGATCCCGGCCATTGATATGGTCAAGACGGGGCAGAATATCAGGAATCTGAGAATACAGGCGGGATTATCGGTGAAGGATCTGCAGAATATTTTCGGCTTTTCCACACCGCAGGCACTGTACAAGTGGCAGCACGGGACGGCACTGCCAACGATTGATAACATGGTAGTGCTGGCCGCTGTGTTTGGCGTAAAGGTGGATGATATTCTGGTAATTGCAGACGATAATATCGTCGCCAGTGCATAAGAGAAACGGAGCGGATGAAATTTATCCGCTCCAGATATGGCTCCGTGGTCTAAATGGTCAGGACATCGCCCTTTCAAGGCGGTAATGCAGGGTTCAAGTCCCGTCGGAGTCATTATGGCCCCATTGTCTAATGGTCAGGACGCCGGTCTATGCTTCGCTCCGGTCGTTGCCGAACAGGTGCCACTGGCACCTGGCAACCTCTCAAGGCGGAAATGTTGAGTTCAAATCTCACTGGGGGCACTGTGGCTGTAGCTCAAATGGCAGAGCGGTGGTTTGTGGCACCATTGGTTGCGGGTTCAAATCCCGCCAGTCACCTTTTACGGGCAGGTGGCCCAGCGGCGAAGGCAGCTGACTGTAAATCAGCCACACGGAAACACCGGAGGTTCGAGTCCTCCCCTGCCCATCTGCTCTGATAGTCTAACGGACAGAACACCCGGCTACGAACCGAGAGATACAGGTTCGATTCCTGTTCAGAGCGCTGCTAAATTTCATAAAAATAGAGGACAGAGTTATGAACTTTGTCCTCATATTTTTGGGGTAAAATTTTTTTACCGTTCTGTTATCCCCTGTATGTAGGCTTTCACCAGTTCTTTGTCCCGGTCATCCATGGCGTCCCAGCTGTCCAGCAGCTGTTCCTGTTCATCGGTCAGGTCAAGCCGCTTGCCGGGGGCGAAGAACTGCGCCATCGTGATACCAAATCCGTCGCAAATCTTGTTCAGCGTCTGAAAGGTAGGTACATTTTTCCGGTTCAGGAGCGTGGTCACGGATGACTGCGCGATGCCGGATCTCTGTGCCAGCTGATATCTGGTCCACCCTCGCTGTTTCAGTAATTCTTCTACTCGATCCACATAATAATTCTCAGGCAGCAAATATCATTCACCTCGCTTCCGCATATGTGTGAACTTCCCGTAAGTTTTTACGCCTAAAGAGAAAAAAGAAGCCTGAATGTCA
>JAJBUL010000065.1 GCA_020860365.1 Clostridiales bacterium
CTCACGAAAGTTCAAAATCTCAGTCCGTCTTCTCCACCCCGTGAATAGTAACATTTAAATGGTAAAATTTCCTGAAGCTGTAAAAAATCTGTTGCAAAGTATTTTGTTTTTCGTTAAAATAAAGAACGTATACGGGAAAACAGTGGCTTTGGCTGCACAGGTATATGCTATGGGAAAAAAGAGGGCTGGTTGCAGCCCTGTTATGCGTGGTTTTGATTGGTGGATCAGGCTGCGCAAGGAGTGACGCACTCTATACGGTGGGTCTTCGTCTGGAAACGGAAATGGCCGCAGAGGACAGCGAGAGTTTAGCTGGCAGTGAGACGGCCGCTGCAGGGAGTGAATTGGGCGGCGCGGACGGTTCAGGTGAGAATCCGGTGGACGGAAGCGCATCAGATACACTTGATGGATTGGCTGCAATGGTTTCGACTCCTTTGACGGAGCCGGAGACAGAGGCTGTCGTTGGTTACGTCTATGTCTGCGGGGCGGTGAATGCGCCCGGGGTATATCCAATCTGGGGGGATATGCGTGTCTGCGACGCGATTGCGCAGGCCGGCGGTTTTTCCTCTGACGCAGATGAGGAATGGCTGAATCAGGCGGCGGTGGTCTGTGATGGTCAGAAGCTTTATGTTTATTCTGCGGAGGAAACTGATCAGATGAAGGCGTCCGGCATATCGCCGGAAGGCATGGATGATGGAGCTTCGGTTGCGGCAGGCGCTGCTGTCGGGGAGAGCGGTATTGTCAATGAAGCTGTGTCGGCAGGAAATGGAGAGGGCGATACAGATGCTTCCGATGGAAAGGTGAATCTGAACACGGCGACAGCGGAGGAACTGATGACGCTGCCCGGAATCGGTGAGTCGAAAGCAGCCGCGATTCTTGCTTACCGAAGTGAGCATGGCTCGTTTGCTTCAATTGAGGAGATCCAGAATATTTCCGGGATCAAGAGCGGGGTGTTTTCGAAGATCAAAGATCTGATAACCGTATAGCTATTATATAAGGAGATTATTATGGCAAAAAGAGTTTTGGTAGTGGATGATGAGAAACTGATCGTAAAGGGCATCCGGTTCAGCCTGGAGCAGGACGATATGGAAGCGGACTGCGCTTACGATGGGGAGGAAGCGGTGAGACTGGCAAAAGAGAACAAATACGACATTATCCTTCTGGATCTGATGCTGCCGAAGCTGGATGGCCTGGAGGTATGTCAGCAGATTCGTGAGTTCTCAGATGTGCCGATCGTCATGCTGACGGCAAAGGGCGATGATATGGATAAGATCATGGGTCTGGAGTACGGTGCAGATGATTACATCACGAAGCCTTTTAACATCCTTGAGGTGAAGGCAAGATTAAAGGCGATTATCCGGCGGACTTCCCAGAAAAATACGGCGGAGCCGAAGGGAAAGATTGTGGAGGTGGGAGACCTTGTTCTGGATTGTGACGGCAGGAGAGTCAGTGTCGCCGGCAAAGAGGTGAATCTGACGACGAAGGAGTTTGATCTTTTGGAGCTGCTTGTCTTTAACCCGAATAAGGTATATAGCCGGGAGAGCCTTTTAAATACTGTGTGGGGTTACGAGTATCCGGGGGATGTAAGGACTGTGGATGTGCATATCCGCCGTCTGCGCGAGAAAATTGAGGCAAACCCGAGCGAACCGAAATATGTACATACGAAGTGGGGAGTGGGTTACTATTTCCAGCATTAAGCCATTCATAAAAAAATATTTAAAAAGCCTGCAGGCACGTATCTTCCTGTTTTTTATTCTGGTTGGCGTGATTCCGGTTCTTCTGATGCGAGATGCGGTTTTGACCCACTATGAGTCGCAGGCGGTTGAGCAGAAGGCGCAGCTTCTGGAGCGGCAGTGCCAGCAGATTCTGGAGCAGATCTCAGAGTCCGAATACATGCATGGGAATGATTCCGAGCAGGTCGATCGCCTGATTGACCAGATGGCCTCCCTGTATTCCGGACGTATGATTCTTGTCAACGGCAATTTTCGCATTATCAAAGATACTTATGACATTGATGTAGACAAAGTGATTATCTCAGAAGAAGTGCTTCTGACGTTTCAGGGGACGAATTCGACAAATTATGACGAAGACAATCAGTTCCTGGAGATGACAATTCCGATCGTCAACGATGCCTCCGGGGAGACGGAAGGGATTATGATTATCAGTGTTCCGACGGTGGATATCGCGAACGGAAAAGCGGGCATCAGCCGGATTGTACTTCAGCTGCAGTCACTCCTTACGGTACTGATTCTGGGCGTGGCCTTTTACGTGTCACGGATCCTGACGCGTCCGTTCGGAAAGATCACACAGTCTCTGGAGGACGTCGCCGGTGTAAATGACGAAGAGATATCGATCCCGGACTATACGGAAACGCAGCTTCTTTCTGAGGCGTACAATCGTATGCTGAAGCGTATGAAGGCACAGGAGGATTCGCGGCAGGAGTTCGTGTCGAATGTCTCGCATGAACTGAAGACGCCGATTACTTCAATGAAGGTGCTGGCGGATTCTCTTTTGGCGCAGGAGGACGTGCCGGTTGAGCTTTACCGGGAGTTTTTGGGCGACATTGCAGAGGAGGTTGATCGTGAAAATAAGATCATATCAGATCTGCTCTCGCTTGTGAAAATGGATAAGCGCTCTTCGGACGTCCATATTGAGGAGACAAATATCAATCAACTGATCGAGCTGGTGCTGAAAAGACTGCGTCCGATTGCGGCGATGAAAGATGTTGACCTGGTGCTGGAGAGCTTTAAACCTGTTCTGGCCGAAGCGGACGAGACGAAGCTGACGCTCGCGATTTCCAATCTGATCGAAAACGGGATCAAATACAACCGGGACGGCGGATGGGTACACGTCTCCCTGAATGTAGATAGCAAATATTTCTATATCCGGGTGGAGGATTCCGGAATCGGCATCCCGGAGGAATCGCAGGAGCATATTTTCGAGCGTTTCTACCGCGTGGATAAATCCCACTCGCGGGAGATCGGTGGAACCGGCCTGGGGCTTGCGATTACGCGCAGTGCGGTTCTGATGCATCATGGCGCGATCAAGGTTTACAGCCGCGAAGGGGAAGGGACGACCTTTACTGTGCGGATTCCGCTGAAATATGTGCCGTGACGGAACGATTCCTATAACAATGGATGAAACAGGATGATTTGCGGAGGGGTTCATGTGAAGAAAAAAAGAATCTTTTCCTTTTGTGCGCTGTCTGTCCTGATTGCCATGCTGTTGCTTTTGGGCGGCTGTGGAAAGAAGGACGAAGACAGTACCAGCTATACGATTTATTATAAAAATGCATCCGGTACAAGCCTTTATGAAGTGAGCTATTCACCGGATGCAGAGACATTTGATGAAATGATGACGGAACTCATGGCGCAGATGTCGACGGTGCCAGAGGAAGCGGTTTATACCAGCGTGATTCCGGAGACCGTTTTGTATCAGGGCTATGAGCGAGGCATAGATGCCCTTCGCATTGACTTTTCGAGTGAATACTATGAAATGGATAATATTACGGAGGTGCTTTTGCGTGCTGCAGTGATCAAGACAATTTGCCAGATTCCCGGTGTGACAAAGATCATGCTTACGGTTGACGCAGAGCAGCTGGTAGACGCGAATGGAGAACTGGTTGCGGCGATGGATGCAGAGAGCTTCATTGACACGAAAAATGGCGGGATTAACTCTTATCAGACGACCTCCCTGGTTCTGTATTTTCCAAATGCGGATGGGACGAAGCTGTTAAAAGAGGTACGGAACGTCGATTATTCGAGTAATATGGTACTGGTTCGCGTGATGCTGGAACAGCTGATGGCAGGCTCGGATTATTCGAACCGTCTGGCGGTCATGAATTCATCGGCAGAAATTCTCGATATCACGACAAAAAATGGGATCTGTACGATCAATTTCAGTGAAGAATTTAACTCGCCGCCGACAGAAAATGCCCCTTCTGCCAAGACGGCTCTGTATGCGATTGTCAATTCGATCTGTGAGACAGCAGATGATGTCGAGGGCGTAAAAATCACCATTGATGGTTCCTCAAATGTTAAATTCTGGGATGAAATAGATCTGAATGATGTATTTCTTCTAAATGAAAGTCTGATCGAGGTGGAAAGTCTGGAATCGGAGACAGAAGAGGCGGCTACAGAACTGAATGAGGCAGAGGGGGAACCGGAATCCGAGAATTCTGATGACGCTTTGGCTTCGCCTGAAGGGGACGAGGACGGAGTAGTCGCGGGCGCAGATGGCGCAATTGCCGGAGTGACAGGCGCAGATGCAGCCATCGAGCCTCAAACGGAATGACAGGTGAGAATGCGGAAAACTCCGGCTGAACGGGAAGGAACGGAAAACAATCAGCCGGAGAAAGGTTAAACAGGAGAGAGGGTGAGGCGATGAGAAAACGGCCGCTGGCTCTGCTGTGTTTTGCGGTCGCGATATTGTTCAGTGTGATGGGAAGCATCTGCGGTTCCGAAAGGGACGAGGCGCTTCTGGACGTGGAAAAATATCTGACAGAGACAGCAGGCTCGGGCAGTACGCTGACATTTGAAGGCACGGTGTCAGATGTCAGCGCGGTATCTGAAGGCATACGCCTTTCTGTAAATCATATAATTCTCTATACAAATAACAAATCAATCGGTTCTTTATCTTCTGAATTAAAAATTTATTTTACAATTGAATCTGATTATCTGCTGCCTGGTGACCGTATCCGTGTGACGGGCACATGGAAGTCTTTCACTGCTGCGGGAAATCCCGGCCAGTTTGATTTCAGGGAGTATTATTTTGCGAAGAATACGGTTGGAAGAGTCACCGGCGCGGGAGTTACGCTTATGTCGGAGGGGGATTTTTCTCTTTCCCGTTTGCTCACCCGGTTTCGCCGTGCTTTGCGCAATTCCTATCTTCAGATTCTGGAGGAAAAAGCAGCTCGTACGATCTCGGCGATCAGTCTCGGAGAGAAAAGCTTTATGGAGCAGGAGTGGAAGCAGCTGTATCAGGAAGGGGGCATTGCGCATATTATTTCCATCAGCGGCCTGCACATCAGCATGATTGGAATGTGTATTTACAAAATACTGCGGCGTATCCGCCTGCCATTTGCCCTGGCCGCGCTTCCGTCGGCGGCAGTGGTTGCGCTGTATGCCCTGATGGCCGGGTTTGGCGTATCTGCCGTTCGCGCCTGTATTATGTTCGTGCTTTGGCTTGGTTCACAGATCGTGGGACGGAAAAATGATACTCTGACTGCATCTGCCGTCGCAGCTGTTCTGATTCTGGCGGAGAATGGGCGCGCCGCCAGTCAGTCTTCTTTTCTTTTGTCTTTTGCAGCCATCCTTGCGATCGCGTTGCTGGTACCACGACTGCAGGCGGCGAATCCGTTTCGAGCGAAAAGGAAAAATGACAGAAGGAAAAGGACAGGAGGGCTTTTGATACCTGGTGAGCGGATATGGGATGCAATGAGCGGCGGAGCGGGAGTCTGGATTGGTACGCTGCCGGTCACCCTCTGGTTCTTTTACCAGACAGCGCCATGGAGTGTGCTGGTCAATCTCGCGGTGATTCCGCTGATGTCGGCTTTGATGGGATACGCCCTGATTTCCTGCCTGGTAGGGCTGGTTAGCGTTCCCGCGGGGACATTCCTGGCAGCTCCGGTATACTATTTGCTGGGACTTTTCGAAAGGATTTGTACGGTGGAACAGCAGTTGCCAGGTGCAATCTGGATTGCGGGATGCCCGGCGCTGTGGAAAGTTGCCGTTTATTTTGGTTTACTGATAGCTGCGGCAATCACCACGCGTCTCCTGGATGGAGATGGCAGGAAAAAGATTAGCAAATGTGGCAATGCAGACATACGAATAAAGGAAAGCTGCAAGACGGGGAAAAAGCAGAAGGTTCGCTCAAATGCCTGCCTTCCGGCGCTGGCGTGGTTTTGTGCAATTGGAATGGGACTTTGCCTGATGGCATTTCATCCGCGCAGTGGCCTGACCGTGACCTGCATGGACGTCGGACAAGGGGATGGCGCGCTGATTCAGCTTCCGGATGGCACGAACTGTCTGATCGATGGCGGGAGCAGCTCTGTGAGTGAACTGTGGGAATATCGGATCAGCCAGGTAGTGAAATATTATGGGATCAGCAGGCTGGATTATATTTTTCTTTCCCATGCGGACAGCGACCACATCAGCGGCATAGAGGAATACCTGGAAGATTACCTGCCAGGCTTCAGGGGAAACAACGCGCATGGAATAACGCTGGAAAATCTCATTCTCCCGCCGACGTCGGATGAAGAGGATTTCGATGAGCTGCTTATGTACGCGGAGGCGCTGGGAATTTCTGTATTTCGGATGGAAGCAGGAGCCGGGCTGGGAAGTTCGTCTTCCTGGATGTTTACCTGTCTGGCGCCGGATTCCACGGAACTGTCCGGGGATAAGAACGAGGACTCTATGGTATTGCTTCTTCAGTATGGGAACTTTCGGATGCTTTTTACCGGTGACCTGGAAGGGGAGTCGGAGCTGGCTCTCGCTGCCTCTGGTACGGATTTATCCTGTGATGTGTTAAAGGTTGGCCACCATGGCTCAAAAGGCGCTTCCTCCGAAGCCTTTCTGGCTGCCGCCTCTCCGGCCTTTGGCATTATTTCCTGCGGCGAGGGCAACCGTTATGGTCATCCTGCGGCGGCTGCTGTGGAGCGCTTGTGTGCGGCAGACGTAATACTGTATGCAACCATGGACTGCGGGGCAGTGACGATCCGCAGCGACGGAAGCACGTATCGGATATCCGGCTACATAAAAACGGAGAATTATACCACTTAAGCGAAGCGGATTGTCACTGATATCTGGGATAAAATGTGCTTTTTCAGAGAGGTATCATGTTCTGTTTCCTTCATTTTTTCATGGTTTTCATAATCGAAAGAATCCGGTCAATTTTTTGAATTTCCTGTGGGGATTTGCCGATTTTCAGAACCTGGATGATAGCCTCAGTCTCTGCGGAGTCAAAGGACATGCCGCCGGAATCTGACTGAGCTGCAGCCATTAAAAAAGGCAGCAGCTCATTTTGCTTCTTGCCCTGTGCCTGTTCTGCGAGGGAAGAGAGCATTTCCAGCTTCGCCGGGTCGATGCCTCCGAGTGCCGGATTTTTCATCCAACTGTTATCATTCATTGCTTTTCCTTTCTGCCGAAAACGGCACGGGGTCATGTATCAGGACGCAGTTTCTGCGCAGACCTGATATAACTCAATCATACTTATCATTTGCAGTGCCTGGTCAATCATTTCCTGCTCTTCTCCTTCACAGTACTGGCGGATATCGCTGAGTATGTCGAGAAGGTCGGCTTTCTGTTTTTCAGGTACAGGGCGTTCCTGGTCATTTTCCTGTGCCTGCAGGAGGAATTCACTATCCATATTTGTATCATGATGGATAGAATCAGAGGAATGTGTATAATACTCCATGATGTTTTTTATTTCAATTGTTTTGATCAGTATAGAAAATGTTCTCTGGCTGTTCACGGGAGGGTGTAGATATTTTTCTTTGGTTTTTTAAACCGCGACATAAAAGCAGGTAAC